>CAZGWB010000020.1:0-35618 GCA_964529335.1 uncultured Candidatus Cloacimonas sp. | reverse complement strand
ACGCTCTCTTTGGCTGCGGCTGAGTATACAGATGGCCAACTGAAGCTTGAGATTAACCTTGCAACAAGTTCTGCTCTTAGCATAAAAACAACTGGAATTGTAAAGGTCTGTGAAGCAGATGGCCTGATCTGTCGTAACGTTACAGGTTCATTTCAGATAAACTTGGTGAATCAGGATGCCATACCCTGGTATGGAATCATGCAAAAAAAACAAAGTAAAACTGAAACAGAGAATGATTCGCTGGCCGTACCAAGAGAATATTTTGCCTGGGAAGAAGGTAAACTAAAGATCAAGCATGAATATCTATATTTTGATCCTCAGAGTTTCAGCAGCAAATCGGAAGCAGAAAGCTATGCCCTTAGCAAAGGAATTTCCGTTTCCAAAGTGATGGAGATACCACTGGTTAATTCTACTGTGAAGCTCAGCACTGGATTGGGAGAAAACTTCTATCTGGAAACCCCTTTACGGATTAGCAGCACGAAGGTTTTGCAGATCAACGGTGAAAGCCTTGGCTATGAAGGAGACTTCGTTCTTAAGACAATAAAAGGGAAGCTGGTGCTGAACCACTTCCTTGGCTTGGAAACCTACCTTGCAGGAGTGGTGCAGAATGAGATAGGAAACAACAGCCCTGCCGAAGCGCTGAAAGCGCAAGCCGTAGCAGCCAGAACGCATGCACTGTCACTTCTGGCCAATAACCGCCATAAAGCAGATGGATACGATCTGTGCAATGCCACACACTGTCAGGTTTACAAAGGTAAGTATCTGCAAAATTCTGCTCTCCTGAAAGCAATTGCTGATTGCCAAAATGAAGCGCTTTTCATCAACGGACAAATAGCAGATGCTACCTATCATAGTAGTTGTGGAGGCAAAACAGATGCCTCAAGCGCTATCTGGAAAGGTAAACCTGTGGCGCATCTGAATGGGGTTAGCTGCTGGCCGGAAGTTGATTCACTAGACCTCAGCTCAGAAGCACAGGCCAGACAGTGGATCGATACAAAGCTGGAAACCAACGGGATGAGTAGCTGGGAACGCGGAGCATTGAGCTGGGTAAAGACAATTAGCCGCAGTCAATTGGCTAAAAATGCCGGCCTGAAGTCAGTTAAACGCATCGAGATTACCCAAAGAGGACGATCTGGCAGAATTCTTGGCCTGAAACTGATCGGAGAAAAAACCGTAGTCCTTGATAACGAATATAAGATACGGCAGGTTTTCGGCAACCTTTTATCCTCGTTCTTCTATATAAAAGGCCCTTTCCGCCAGAACGGAGATAAGATTAGTATAAGCTTGAAGGCTTCAATAATACTGAATGGCAAGGGAGCGGGACATGGAGTTGGAATGTGTCAGGTAGGAGCTTTGCGCCTGGCTAGACAAGGCATGGCCTATCAGGATATTTTGCTCTACTACTACCCAGAAACTCAAATCAGCAGAGAATGGAAATGAATAGTGACTACAAACTAAGAGGAACAGCAGGGAAAGAGCAATTCCGTTGGTTCGCTGTCAGAACGACCGATACGGCTCAGACTGCCAGAGACTTGCACGACCTCTCCCCTATCTCTATCTTGCTATTGGGAAGGATGCTAAGTGCGGCGGCCATGTTGGCCTGGGATCTTAAGCAAGAAAGTTCTGAACTCACTTTACAGGTTGACGGAAATGGCCCACTGGCTGGAGCAATGGTGATAGCTTCTTCTTCAGGAACTCTGAAAGGCTATGTAAAACAGCCACAATTGTGGCTTAATCCCCCTGAAGACAACTTTGCCGTAGGAAAAGCTTTGGGACAGGGGACTTTGCGGATTATCCGCAACGAAAAGGGTAAGCAGGCTTACACCGGAACCACCCAGTTGATCAGCGGCGAGATTGCGGAAGATATAGCCTATTACTATCAACAATCAGAGCAGATACCCACTGCAGTAAATCTGGGCATTCTTATCGACCAAACTGCCAAAGTTCGCAGTTCTGGCGGTTTCATTATACAACAATTACCTTATGCAGACTTGAAATTGGCAGACACGATTGACAACAATCTGGCTAACACGCCTAATCTCAGCGACTTGATGGATATGGGCTTAAGCTTGGAAGATATTCTGTCGCGTTTTGTTTTTAGAGGGCTTGATTGGCAGATCGGAGACCGCCGTGATATTTCGTACTCCTGTGATTGTAATAAGGAGCGATTTGCCAGAGTGCTAATGTTGCTTGGAGAAAAAGAACTGCAGACTATGCTGAACGGCATAGATCCGGTGTGTCATTTTTGTAATCAAGTGTATCATTTCAGTCCTTCGGATATCGCAATGTTGATCGACGAGCTGAAGTCCACTACTTCAAAAAAGGAATGAATAATGAGCCTTAATGCCAGGATAGCTCTTATCATCGTTGCATTGCTGTTTGCCTCTGGTTCGATCTATGCGCTCAGTAATTCTGATCTGGAATTTCTAACCGACAAAGAGCAGTTTCAGCTTCTTCAGAAACATAGTTCTGATATCCTGCAAAAAGCCAGACATGGTAATACTGAAGACATAATGGCTGTCTTGGAATATTCCGAAAGAGCAGATTTACCAGAATTAGCCATGGAGTGCCACTACCGACTGGCAAAAGAAACCTCATCCCTGGAAAGTGCCCTTCAATGGCTGCTTTTGATGCAAAGCAGCAAAGCAGACAGCACTGCCATTCATACCGGAATAGACGAGCTGTTGAAGGTATTTGCCGATCCTCTTGACCAGATTTTACTTCTACAATACACTTATGGAGGATTGGAAACTGAGCTGCAGATTGCCGTGGATAACGCGTTTATCTATAACAGCGTAATAGAGGCAAGTGCCAAGGAAATGATCGACGAGATAAGCACTACTAAACAGGACTCCCTGGCTCTGAAGCTGGTGGATGATTTCTACAAGGTATATCCACGCAGCCGATATCGCCATATAGCACTTTACTACTCATTGTATCACCTGTCAAACCAGAAAAACTGGAATGAACTGCTTTCTCAAATCGATTCGATCGACTCTGATGACCCCTTACAATGCTATGTAGCTGCCCTGTATCTGCTTTCGCCAACTCTCCGGAAAAGCCTGTCAACTGATAATATGGTTTTGAACGAAGCTGAGACCTTATTGAATAAAGCCCATTCGGACAAACCGGTAAACATGCTCTACGAAGCTTATAGCGTATCCGACTGGCAGGCCAGAGTTGGTTTGCAAGAAGCCAAACTATCCTATTATCGTCTTTTGGAAGCCAAGGGATTATGGGGAGACGAAGATATTCTGAAGGTTCAGGTAGCGGTAAAACCTTATAAGAAACTACTGAAGAAACTAAATAACTTAAGCTTCAGCAGCAACAACCGGGGCGAGCAAGCAGAGCTAAAGTATTGGCTGGCAAAGGTATTGCTGTTGAAACCCAAGACGGGAAACAAGCTAAAGGCAGCTAATGCACTAGTCGATTGCCTTGTATTGGGTGCCCCACGCATGAAGTATGATGCTGATGCAATAAAACTGATCAGCGATATTCACAGCGATCTGAGAATAAAGAAACCTCTTATAGATTGGATGCGCTCCCTGAAAAAATACAAAGGGATTGTATTCAGCGATCAAAGTAAGCAGGCTGGACTGGAAGGAAAGAGCTTCACACGGGTTGCCTTGGGTGATTACAATAACGATAGCCTTCTCGACATTCTTTTCTCAGGCAAATACCTCTATCGCAATGACAATCATTTCAACTTTACCGACATCAGCCAAGAAAGTGGCTTAACCGATGTGAATAGTGCTGGTGGGATTTTTGCTGATTTTAACAAGGACGGCTATCTCGATTTGCTCTCTTATAGCCATGCCGAGGATGGCAATGGAGATTTGCTGTTAAAGAACATGGAAAACACTCGCTTTGCCAGAGTTAATGATAAAGCTGGAGATATTGACGACAAATTCCCCACTGAAGCTGCAGCCTGGATCGATATTGACCACACCGGATTCCCTTCCCTATATTTGGCAAATTACGAGAAATGGCAGGTTCAGAGCGGTTTTCCAGACTTTTTTTGGCAAAACGAAAACGGCTATTTTAGCGACCATAGCGAAATCCGCGGTTTTCTGAATCCAGGTTATACACATAATCCCGGTTTGGCTGGCCGTGGAGTAGCTCCAGCAGACTTTGACAATGATGGACAAACCGAGATCTTGGTAACTAATTATCGTTTGAACCGTAATTTTTGCTGGAAGAAAGCTGATTCGTTATATGTGGATGTTGCCGCGCTTTACGGCCTTGCTGGCAACTACAAGAAGGGTTACTATGGCCATAGTATCGGCGCTGACTGGGGAGATATTGACAACGACGGCGATCTGGACCTCTTCATTGCGAATCTGGCGCATCCCCGTTTTCTGGATATCTCGGATACCAGCCTGCTATTGCGAAATGATGGCCTTGCAAGTAGAGTGGTGGAACAGGACACACTATATTACTGGCAATTCACCGATATCACAAGGCAAGCTGGAATCAGCTACGACGAACTACATAGCGATCCTTTGTTCTTTGATGCCGACAATGATGGCCTCTTAGACCTTTTCATCACTTCAGTGTATTTGAATGAGCGGAGCTACCTGTATCGCAACAAAGGCGACGGTAGCTTTGAAGACATCACTTGGCTGTCTGGAGCCAGGGTGTACAACGGTTGGGGAAATGCTGCAGGTGATCTGGACCGGGATGGTTTGCTCGATCTTGTAATTGGCAGCGGAAGCGGAGCAAAGATATTGAAGAATACTACTCAAACTCCGTATCGATCTCTTACAGTAAAACCCATCTGGAAGAATGACAAAATATTGCTGGAAACCGATCCGGTTAGTTTTAGTCAACTACCAAATAGTCCTGCTTTTGGAACGCGTGTGAAGGTAATTGTAAAACAGAAAAACGGAATAGTTAGGCAGCTAAGCCGTGAACTGAACAGCGCCAAAGGAACCGGCTCCCAAAGCGCTCCTGAATTGCATTTCGGGTTGGGTACCGGGAAAGTGATTGAAATCAGGAGATATGAGCCATGAGAAACATACTGGTTAACATTATCAATCCCCTCTCTGAATCTGAAACGCAGTTTCTACCTAAGCAGGTGATAAGTATAGAGGGTTCCAGAATTGTCTCCCTTACTCCTGAACGTGAATTCAGTGGACAGGTCGACGACAACTATTCGGATTGCCTTGCTCTTCCAGGATTTATTGATCTACATGTTCATTTAAGTCAATACAAGATGAGAGGCAAATTCGAGCCTGCCTTGTTGCCCTGGCTGGAAAAACACGTTTTCCCCGAAGAAGCCCGTTCTGCAGATCCGAACTATGCTAATCAACTGGCAGAATTATTTTACAAAGCCATGTTCAAGGCCGGTACAACCTTTGCGGTTATCTATACAGCTCCTTATGAAACAGCCTGTGAAGCAGCTTTTCATGTTGCAGATGATTTGGGAGTGAAAGCATTTATCGGGATGACCATGATGGATATGAACTCGCCTGAAGCATTGCAACAGAACAGCCGCCAATCTCTGGATACCAGTATTCGCCTGTATGAACGCTGGCATGGCAGAAAGCCAGATCTGGATTACATCTTCACACCTCGTTTTGCCCCCACCTGTTCCTTTGAGTTAATGAAGAAGACCGGCGAATTTGCCAAGAATCACAAAGCCTGGATTCAAACGCATTTATCTGAAAATGTTTCTGAGATTGCCTGGGTCAATGAGATCTTTGGTTTGGATAGTTACACCGAAGTGTATTACAAGGCAGGATTGTTAACCGAACGCAGCATCTTTGGCCATGCCATCCATCTTAGCGATACGGAACTGAATCTCTTAAAGGAAGCTAAAGCCAAGATTGCCCACTGCCCAGATTCCAACTTCTTCTTGAAAAGTGGGGAATTCCCCTTGGCTCGAATTGAAGAAGCCGGTCTGGAATATGGTCTGGGAAGCGATGTGGGAGCTGGAACCACACTTAGTATGCTTCATCATGCCGGGCAGATGAATTTCAGGCAAAGCAATTTTCCAGTTTCTCCAGCCAAATCTCTGTATCATATAACCTTGGGCAATGCCAAGCTCTTGGGCCTTGATCATGAAATTGGTTCTCTTCAAGCTGGTAAAGCTGCCGATATTGCAATATTCTCTACTCCCAAAGGTTTTGAACCCAGTCCCGACAGTTTATCCCAACTAATCTATTTCGGTTCTGAATTCCTTCTGAAAGAGACTATTGTGAATGGCAGGACTGTGGCAAGTAGCTCTTGGTGAAGTGGACGATATGGACTAAATGGATAAACCCTGTTCCAAGACCCCTTGACTTCACGAACCAAGACCACTCGACTCCAAGACACCTAGACTACTGATTCACTCCGTAATAGAAAAGCTCTTTATCGGAATTCAACCAACTATACTGCACCTGGCCTACATAAATCACATGATCACCGCTACGAACTTGGGTAACCACCTCACACTCGAAACAAGACAAGGCATCTGTCAGCACTGGCAGCTTATGTAGTTTTCCGGGAAAGCTTTTAACTTCCCCAGCGCTGAATTTATCCATCTCCCGTCCGGAATTCGATCCACATAGGGATAACAGCGGTTTTTGATCAGAGGAGGGAAATACAAGGTTGAAAAAGCGACTATGCTCCAAGCATTCATGTGAAAAGCGATTGGTTCCAATCGAAATCGCAAACATTGGAGGTTGGATTGAAGTGCGCATAAACCATTCTATGGTAATTAAATTAAAGTTACCATCAGGTTTCTGGGTAACTGCCAAAGCCACTTTCGCGGGTAGGTGAACCTTGGCATAGCTGCTTGAAAGCTCAGATATCTGCATCATGATATTCAGATACCTCCCTAGTTCTTACTAAAATACATTCTAATCTTATCTTCGCTTTGCTGCAAGCCCAAATATCTCTGCAAGACAGAAATGGAATGAATGCTCAATCTTGGTTTTCCGAAAAAAAACACTTGTTTCACCGGCAAATATGCCTATCATTTAGGTAGGATATATAAATCAAGAAAACAAAGGTGGTAAAAAATGTTCAATCAAGACAGTTTGGATAAATACAAAGCGATAGACAACAAGATGTTCCAATTGCTTACGGATGATGGCAAGCCTCTGGACAAAGCTTGGAAACCTTCACTCAGCAACGAGGAGATAGTTCAGGCGTATAAAGACCTGTTGTTTGAAAGAACAGCCGATCTGATGGCAGTTAGCTATCAGCGGCAGGGGCGGATGTATACATATCCCCCAAACTTGGGACAGGAAGCCATTCACATAGCCGCTGGTCTGGTAATCAAAAATGAAGACTGGTTAGTTCCAGCTTTTCGCGAGTTGGGAGCTTGGTTGGCAAAGGGAGTAAGCCTGAGAGAAATATTCCTGTATTTCAAAGGAAACGAAGAAGGCTCTCGTTTTTTAAAGGCAAACCGGATGCTTCCCATATCGGTTCCCATCGCTTCTCAACTTGTTCATGCTGCAGGCTTGGGATATGCGATTAACTTCCAGGATGAGAAAGCTGCTGTATTTGCCTTTGTTGGCGATGGAGGAACTTCTGAAGGCGATTTTCACGAGGCTTTAAATTTTGCGGCAGTATGGAATGTGCCTGTAATCTTCATAGTTCAAAACAACCAGTTTGCCATCTCGGTTCCCTTGAGTATGCAAACAAAGTCCATCAATATAGCCGTGAAGGGAGTTGCCTATAACGTTCCATCAGTTCTGGTGGATGGAAATGATTTCTTTGCAATGCATGAGGTTCTCAGTTTTGCCCGTAACCAGGCTATGGAGGGAAAAGGCCCCTTCCTGATTGAAGCTCGCACCTTTAGAATGGGAGCACATACCACATCAGACGATCCAACCCGCTACCGAACCAGAGAAGAAGAGGAACACTGGGCAGGCAAGGATCCCATGAAACGCCTGAAAGGATACATAAAAGCAAACAAGCTTTTTGATCTAAACCGTGAGGAAGAATTGATAGCCGAATATAAAAAACAGATCGATAGCGAATTTGAAGCTGCCGAACAACATCCTGATTATAAACTGGATGATGTATTCGGCAATATGTATGGCGAAATGCCCGATGAGCTAAGAAGGCAGAAGAATATCTACGAGAACTTCCTGAAGCAGAGCGGAGGTGTAAAATGAAGGTAATGAATATGGTTGGTGCCATAAACGACGCTCTTGATATAATGCTGACTGCCGATCAGAACGTTGTGGTATATGGTGAGGACGTTGGAGTGGAAGGGGGAGTTTTCCGCGTAACCGAGGGCTTGCAGCTCAAGCATGGAGCTAAGCGTGTGTTCGACAGTCCTCTGGCTGAATCTGGAATTGCTGGAACTGCTCTCGGAATGGCTGTGGCGGGGATGAAACCTGTAATCGAGATGCAATTTGATGGCTTCGTGTATCCTGCGATGAACCAGATTCTATCGCATATTGCCCGTTTTCGAAATCGCACCAGGGGCAAATTCACTGCTCCGCTGGTTATCCGAATTCCTTATGGCGGTGGCATAAACGCTCTGGAGCATCATTCTGAAAGCCCGGAGGCCTTCTTTGGCCACACTCCTGGGTTAAAAGTAGTTATACCTTCTACTCCTTACGATGCCAAGGGATTGCTGATCGCGGCAATTGAAGATCCAGATCCGGTTATCTACCTTGAGCCGAAACGGATATACCGTGCTATCAAACAAGAAGTTCCGGAAGAAAAGTATAGTATCCCCCTGGGAAAAGCCAAGGTGCTAAATACTGGTGAACAGCTTACGGTTATAGCCTATGGTGCGATGATCCGCGAAGCTCAGAAAGCTATTGCGATAGCCAAACAAAATGGATATAGTGTAGAGCTGATTGACCTGCGTAGCATCTGGCCGGTTGATCGGGACACAGTGCGGGAATCGGTGCGTAAAACAGGCAGAGTGCTGATTGTAACTGAGGCACCCCAAAGCTATGGCCCAGCTGCGGAACTGATGGCGATTGTAAACGAAGAGGCGTTTCTGAATCTGGAAGCTCCACCCATGCGCTTAACCGGGTTTGATACCGTAATTCCACTTCCTCTGGGTGAAAAGCATTATCTGATCACACCTCAGCGTATCTACCACGAAATCGAAAAACTGATAAGGTATTAAAAAAGGGAGGAGTTATGCGCTATATATTCAAATTCCCGGATATCGGTGAAGGCCTGGAAGAAGGCAAGATCATCGAGTGGTATGTGGAAAAAGGACAAAGCATCACATCTGGCGATCCTTTGGTAAAAATGGAAACTGACAAAGTAGTTACCGACATTCCCAGCCCCAAAAGCGGAATAATCGCCCAAAGGTTTGGCGTTCCTGGCGAGACGGTCAAGGTCGGCAATGCCTTGGTGGAGATAGATATTGAGGGCGTTGAGGGAGAACAGGCTCAAGAATTGGCCAAAGCTGAACCTGCCAAAGCAGCGGAAACCATTGTGGAAGAAAAAGGCTTTGGCGTGGTGGGTACTATCGAAGTTGCCGGGGATGGCTCTTACCTTCCGGCTGGAACTGAAGGTATGATGCAGTCTGAAGTAAAGTCTGAAAAATCCCGCAAAGTTCTTGCCACACCGGTTGCCAGGGCTATGGCCAAAGAACTGGGGATAGATATTAACCTGATTAACGGAACTGGTCCGGCAGGAAGAGTGACTTCCAAGGATATCGAGAAATTCAAACATCAGCCCCAGACAGCCAGAACAGAGATTAAGCAAGAGCAAATGGCTGATAACGAAGTGGTGCAGATCACCCAAATCCGTAAAACCATCGCCAAAAACATGCTTCGTTCCAAACACAATGCTGCGCACATGAGCGTGATGGACGAGATAGAAGTATCACGTCTGGTGGAATTCCGGGCTGCCATAAACGCCAATCTGGAAGGCACCAAACTCAGCTTTCTGCCTTTCATCATCAAGGCTGTGGCTATTGCCTTGAAAAAGCACCCAGTGTTGAACGCCGAGCTTGATCTAGAGAATGAACGGATTATCTACAAAAAGGCAATCAACATTGGTTTGGCCATGGATACCGACGACGGTCTGGTAGTACCGGTGATTCGCAATGCAGATCAAAAGAGCTTGGTGCAACTCGCCAAAGAAATCGCCAGTTTAGCCGAAAAAGCCCGCGACCGCAAACTCAGCCTTGGCGATCTGAAAGACGGAAGCTTCAGCATTACCAGCTATGGCTCGATAGGCGGATACTTTGCAGTGCCGGTAATCAACTACCCCCAAAGCGCAATTCTGGGGATCGGGCGCATCGCCGACAAGCCGGTGATAAAGGATAATGCTGTGGTTCCGGGCAAAGTAATGCCGATCTCCATGAGTGTGGATCACCGAATAGTGGATGGCGGTGAAGTGGCAAGATTCCTGAATGAGGTGCTGGCCATGCTGAAAGAACCGCTCTTGATCTGGGCACAAGAAGGAGGAAACGCATGAATTATGACCTAATTATCATCGGTTCAGGCCCGGCTGGCTATGTTGCTGCTATCCGGGCAGGCCAAACAGGGCTAAAAACCCTGGTCATCGATAAGCAGTATGTGGGAGGAATGTGCCTTAATTGGGGCTGCATTCCTACAAAGACTTTGCTGGAGAGCGCCCGGTTTTATAATCGTATTGCAAATCAGGCTTCCGAATTTGGTATCTCTGGTATTGAGCCGGATAAGCTGAGTTTCGATTGGCCCAAAGCCCAAAAACGAAGCCAACAGATCGTTGCAAAACTCAGCAGAGGAATAGAGTATCTCTGGAAAAAGAACGCCGTGGAATTTCTGAAAGCGGAAGCCAGCATCGTTTCCCCCACCAAAGTAAGGGCTGGAGACAATATCTACGAAACCAAGAACATCATCATTGCCACTGGTTCACGTCCTGCCAAGCAACAGCTATTCCCCAATTCGATTGAAATATACGAACTGCTTGCCGCAGAACGTCTTCCAGAAAAACCCTTGCTCTATGGCAGAGGAGCCATCATAGTCGAACTGGCGCAATTCTTCAGTCTTCTAGGTAAAAAACCGATAATCGTTCAAAGCGAAGCACCCTTGATACCAGGTATTGATCCATATCTGGAATCCTTCATGCTGAAACGCTTGAAAAAGGATAAGGTAAGCATACTTCAAGCGTCCGATATTCAGGTACAGGCCACGGGCATAAAACAGGTCGAGAATTACTACGAATACGATGCCGTGATAAACTGCAGCTTACGCGAAGCAGTGCTTCCAGGGCTGGAGCTAAAGCTAAACACCAGAGATGGATTTCTGCAAACTGATGATAATTATAGAACATCCGAGGCCAGCATCTATGCTGCAGGAGATGTAAACGGGAAGAGCTATCTGGCGCATGTTGCCTCTAGCCAAGCTATTAGCATTATCAATACGATAAATGGGGTTGATATGGATAATACATCTCACTATCCCATAAACATATACACAGAACCAGAGATGGCTCAGATTGGCCTTACCGAACCCCAACTAAAGGAGAAAGGACAAGAATATCTGAGCCGTGAATTTGGATTTAGCGCAAATGGTAAAGCTCTGGCAGAAGGCGCAGCAGAAGGCTTTATCCGGATTTTATACGAACCCAAATACCAGCAAGTGCTGGGAGTTCAGATTGCAGGCCAAAATGCCACCGATCTTATCTCTGAAGCATCCGTCTTAATGCAACTTGAGGGAACGGTTTTTGATCTTGCCACTGCAGTTCACGCCCATCCCACCATCGCAGAAGTCTTTATGGATGCTGCCCGGGATTGATCCGTGCTTGCCTCTGCTTAGCCACCCGGACTCCACCCCCATGCCACCCGTTATCCACCCGGATGAAGTTCAGGAAGATAACGGGAGCATGGAGAGAGGCACCCCAGAGGAAAGCAAGGATGGTTGGGGCTTGGCTTAGCTGCGCCCTATGCCGTAATATGTAAAGCCAAGTTCTTTCACAGTGCCGGGACTGTAGAGGTTGCGGCCGTCGAAGATTACCTTACTCCGCATAATCTCTGCCATCCGGTTGAAGTCCGGATAGCGGAACTGGTGCCATTCGGTGATCAGCAGCAGTCCATCGCTGCCTTCCAGAGCGCTGTATTCATCTTCGCATAGACAAATGGAAGGGTTTTCGCCAAAAATCTTGGCAGCTTCCTGCATGGCGACTGGATCGTAGGCTCTGATCTTAGCGTTTAGTTTCAAAAGTGCGTCAATTATAACGATCGAAGGAGCTTCGCGCATATCGTCGGTTTGTGGTTTGAAGGCAAGACCCCACACACAGAAGGTTTTACCGGACAGATCAGTTCCATAATGGGATACGAGTTTATCAACCAAAACTCTCTTCTGAGCAGCGTTTACCTCTTCCACCGCTTTTAGGATATGCGAATTGTAGCCAACTTTCCCGGCCATATGAATCAAAGCCTTGATGTCTTTCGGGAAGCAGCTTCCGCCATAACCCACTCCAGGATAGATGAATTTGTAGCCGATACGGGTGTCGCTACCGATGCCGTTGCGAACCTCCGAAACGTCTGCTCCATAGGCATCGCACAAGCGCGATATTTCGTTGATAAAGCTTATTTTGGTTGCCAATAGTGCATTGGCGGCGTATTTGGTCATTTCGGCCGAGCGGATGCCCATGATCAATACCCGGTCGTGAGTACGGCAAAAAGGCGCATAAAGGGTTCGCATGGTTTCGCCGGCTTTGGGGTTGTCGGTGCCGATCACCACTCGATCCGGATGCATAAAATCATCCAAGGCTGCTCCTTCTTTTAGAAACTCAGGGTTTGATACCACATCGAAGTTTAGCGTTAGAGCGCGTCCATCCAAAACCTCTTGAATTGCGTTGCGCACAAGATCGGCGGTTCCAATCGGCACGGTTGATTTGTTTACGATGATCTTTGGTTCATTCATGCTTTGAGCGATTTCTCTTGCGGCCGCCAAAACGTGTTGCAGGTCAGCCGAGCCGTCTTCTTCGGGAGGAGTTCCCACTGCGATAAAGATAATCTGCGATTTCTGCACGGCTGCTGCCAGATCAAGGGTAAAGCTGATGCGTCCTGAGACCGTATTCCGGTGGATCATCTCTTCCAAGCCTGGCTCAAAAATGGGGACGCGGCCAGCCAAGAGCATTTCGATTTTGGCTCTATCTTTGTCCACACAGATCACTTGATTGCCCATTTCGGCAAAGCAGGCCCCTGTTGTAAGACCTACGTATCCACTGCCAATCACTGCCAGTTTCATATTCTCTCCCTAAAGTAACTTATTGTTTGTTTTATTCCTTCATGCAGTTGGGTTTGCGGTTGCCAGCCAAGCTCTGTTTTTGCCTTGTCGGAGCAAAGAAGGGAGCGATGCAGGTCTCCCTTGCGGGCCGGGCCAAAACCAGGCTCGCAGTTCAAACCCAGTTGCCGGACAATCTCGCGGAACAAGGCCAACGTGGTCGTTTCACATCCAGTACCGATATTGAAAGCGGCATTCTCGCCCTTCTCCAAAGCCAGCAGATTTGCTATAACGCAATCGCCTACGAATACATAGTCTCGTATCATCCCTTCCGGCTCACCATCATATCGACAAACCATTGGGATGCTGCCTGAAAGCAGCTTCTCGATGAATAACGACACCACCCCTGCTTCGCCATGCGAAACCTGACGTGGGCCATAAACATTGGCATAGCGCAGAACTGTGTATTTCAAACCATATTGATGCAGGTAGAAATACAGATAGTCTTCACCCACCATTTTATTGATAGCATACACAGATAATGGCTTGGGGGCGTAGTTTTCAGTGGTGGGATACTCCTCAGCCTCGCCATAGATGGCTCCCCCAGATGAGATGTAAATTACTTTATTCACCCCGTATTTCACACAGCTCTGCAGCAGATTAACCAGCCCGTAAACATTTGTTCGTATGTCCTTCAAAGGTTCTTCCACGGAAAGAGGAACGCTTATCTGAGCGGCATGATGATCCACTATATCGGGCTTCTCAGTGGCAAATACCTCTTCAATGGCTGGATCGCAGATATCCAGATGATAAAACTTGGCCTGGGGATTCAGATTTTTGCGGTATCCTGTGGATAGATTATCTACGATAACCACTTCATGCCCTGCCTGGATAAAGGCGTCAGCCACGTGTGAACCGATGAAGCCAGCTCCGCCTGTAATCAATATCTTCATTACTTACTCAACTATTTCAAACTCGCCAAGGATTTCCACCTGCCGGGCATTTACTTTCACGATTACTGCCTGACGAAGGATATTTACTTGCAACCGGACTTCTTCCAACTTGTCATGATCCTCCACCACGCCCTGCATACCTTTCAAGGGACCATCCATGATCTTCACTAACAGGCCTTTGCTCAGCCAGAGACCAGGCTTCACATCCACTTCCTGTTCCAGAGTCCCGCGAATAGCCTGTAGTTCTTTAATCAGCTCCGCCTGAGAGCGGACTTTGATGAAGGAAGCTGTGTAGCCGGAAATGAGGATTTTTTGCCGGGCTTCATGATCAAGCACCATGAATACATACGATGGAAACATCACGGTATCAAAGCTGACCTTGCGTCTCTGGTAGATTCTGGTGGTGGTGAACTGGGGTAAATAGTAGTTCACGCCGCTTTTGAAGGCATAGTCAGCCAGTTTCTTTTCACACCTTGGCTTGGTATGCACCACTGTCCAGGCAAAATCATCCCCGTAAAGCTTCAGCTCTCCGAAAAGTTCTTCCACGTGGACAGGTTTATGCGTAGCCAAGCTGTTAATCCTTTAGTAGCGATAGTGTTCCGGCTTGTATGGCCCTTCGATGGGCACATTTATGTAGGCAGCCTGCTTTTTGCTGAGATGGGTTAGCTCCACTCCCAGCTTTTCCAAATGCAGCCTGGCCACTTCTTCGTCCAGCTTTTTGGGCAAAGTGAAAACACCTATCTCGTGGGCGTTTTGCCAAAGCTCGAGCTGCGCCAGAACCTGATTGCTGAAAGAACAGCTCATCACAAAGGAAGGATGCCCGGTGGCGTTGCCCAGATTTACCAGCCGGCCTTCGGATAGCAGAATGATGGCTTTGTCGTTTGGAAGCTTGATCAGATCAACCTGTGGTTTGATGTTCAGCTTTTCCACGCCTTCCAGCTCGTATAGTTTGCTTACCTGTATTTCGTTGTCAAAATGGCCGATATTACAGACTATGGCATTGTTTTTCATCTTCAGCATGTGATCCACCCTGATCACGTCGCAGTTACCCGTGGCCGTTACGAAAATATCAGCACTTTCCACCAGATTGTCCAAAGTATTCACTTCATACCCTTCCATGGCTGCTTGCAAAGCACAGATGGGGTCGATTTCGCTCACCACCACTCTGGCTCCAAAGCCACGCATGGATTGAGCACAGCCTTTGCCAACATCGCCATACCCGCAAACCAGAACAACCTTGCCCGCAACCATGATGTCTGTGCCCCGCTTAATACCATCGGCCAGGGATTCTCGGCAGCCATAGAGATTGTCGAATTTACTTTTGGTTACGCTGTCGTTCACATTGATCGCCGGAAACAGAAGTTTGCCGCTTTCCTGCATCTGGTATAACCTGTGAACTCCTGTGGTGGTTTCCTCGCTAACGCCCTTCAGGTTTTTTGCGGCTTTATGCCAACGCTGGGGATCGCTGGCCAGATTATCTATCAAGAGCTGCTGCACGATGCGCAGTTCATCATTCTCGGCATCAGCCAGCGGTAAGGTGCCAGTCCTCTGATAAAGCTCTTCCAGGCGATATCCTTCATGAATCATCAGAGTAGCGTCTCCCCCATCGTCCACTATCAAGTCCGGGCCACCATCCCAAGCCAAAGCCATGAAGGTGCACCACCAGTATTCGGAAAGAGTTTCTCCCTTCCAGGCAAAGACGGGAATCCCGTGGGCGGCAATTGCTGCTGCGGCATGATCCTGCGTGGAAAAGATGTTGCAGCTTGCCCAACGAACCTGTGCACCAAGCTCTGCCAAGGTTTCGATCAGGACTGCCGTTTGCACGGTCATGTGCAGACTACCGGTGATCTTTGCGCCTTTTAGGGGTTTGTCCTGCCGGTAACGCTCTTTTAATGTTACCAAACCTGGCATTTCCACTTCTGCCAGGTCAATTTCTTTGCGTCCCCAGTCTGCTAGACTCAGATCAGCTACTTTATAATCCATGAGTATCTCCTTTTAGTTTAAGAAGGGTCACAAGGAAGCTCCTTATGACCCTATGCTTTTATAATCCACTAACTTTATTAGCGACGGAATCTGTCTCCACCGCGGCCACCATCTCTGCGTCCACGGTCTCCACCCCGGTCGTCTCTGCGGGGAGGCCGTTGCTGCATTTCAGGTCGGTCTTTGGGAGCATTGGGATCGGGCTCGGGATTACCTTCCACACCTTTCATGGTGAGGGAAAGCTTGCCTTTATCCATCCCAAGGGACTTTACATGAACGATGTCGCCCATTTTTACCATATCAAGCGGATGATTGATGCGGCTGTGATGCATCTGTGAAACGTGCACCATACCTTCTTTCACGCCGCCCAGCACTTTAACAAATACTCCATAAGGTTCAATACGGGTAACCGGACCTTCCATCAATTGGCCTTCCACAGGATCAATGGCGATACCTTGAATCATGTCTTTAGCTTTGGTGATGGATGCTTTATCGGGTGATAGAATGCGCACTGTGCCGTCGTCACTGATGTCGATGGCAACCTGGCATACTTCGATAATTGATTTTATCATCTTTCCTGAAGGCCCGATAATCTCGCCAATCTTTTCCACGGGAACCTTGAAAGATTCGATTCTGGGGGCGTGCGGAGCAAGCTCAGCTCTTGGTTCGGGCAGGCAATCGGCCATAATGTCCAGAATCTGGTATCTGGCAGCCTTGGCTTTTTCGAGGGCAATGCGCATGATGTCTTTGGTAATGCCTTCGATCTTAATGTCCATCTGCATGGCTGTGATTCCATCCCGGGTTCCGGCACACTTGAAATCCATGTCCCCAAGATGATCTTCCAGACCCATTATATCGGTTAGAACCACGAATTTATCGCCTTCCATGATCAAGCCATTGGCGATTCCGGCTACAGGAGCTTTGATGGGAACACCACCAGCCATCATAGCCAGACAGCCACTACAAATCGAGGCCATGGAAGAAGAACCGTTTGATTCCAGAGTGTCCGCCACGATCCGCAATGTATAAGGAAACAGCTCCTTATCTGGAATAATGGCTTTCAGAGCGCGCTCAGCCAAGTTGCCATGACCGAGTTCACGTCTTCCAGTTGGCCCCATGCGTCCGGCTTCACCAACGCTGAAGGGCGGGAAATTATAATGCAGATAGAAGCTTTTCTTGTATTCGGTTTCTAGTGCGTCGATAACTTGTTCGTCAGTTCCACCACCTAAGGTAAGGGTTCCCAGGGATTGGGTTTCGCCTCGGGTAAACAGGGCAGAACCGTGAACACGCGGAAGGATATCAACTTCACAGGTTATATCACGAATATCGTCAAGACCGCGGCCATCTACTCTGTGATGCTTCTGCAGAATGGAATCGCGTACATAGCGACGGATGAGCTCTTCATAGGCTTGTTTAAATAGTTTCTCATTTTCTTCCCAGGTTTCGGCATCTTCCGTGCTGTATTTCTCTATCATTTCAGCTTCAGCTGCATCGAAGGCATCCTGACGTTCCTGTTTGCCAAAGATCACTGCTGCTTCGGCAATTTTGGTTCCGAAGTTGGTTTCCACTTTTTCCATGATTTCTGCAGGAATGCTATTTAACTGCACTTCCACTTTTTCCTTGCCGCAGGCAGCCACAAATTCATCCTGCAAAGCGCAGAGCTGCTTGATGGCTTCATGGCCGGTATACACTGCGTCCAGCATAATATCTTCGCTTAGTTCCAGAGCGGCTGATTCGATCATCACAACGCTGGTGGCGCTTCCGGCTACAGCCAGATTCAATTTGCTTTTACTGGCAATATCCAGCATGGATGGATTCACCACTAGTAGGTCGTCGAGATATCCTACCGTTACCCCGGCTATGGGGCCATGGAAGGGAATATCGGAGATGGACAGAGCCAGGGAAGCGGCAAATACGCCCAAAGCCGAGGGATCATTTTCACCATCAAAGGACAGCACATTATAAACTACATGCACCTGATTGCGAAATCCATCGGGGAAAAGCGGACGGATCGAACGATCGATCACACGAGCCGACAAAGTGGCATCTGTGGAGGGTTTAGTTTCCCGTTTGAAGAAACCTCCGGGAATTTTACCAGCGGCATACATCTTTTCGATATAATCCACGGTTAAGGGAAAGAAATCCTGATCGGGTGCAGCGTCTTTTGACATGGTGGCTGTGCAAAGAACGGCGGTTTCGCCATACTGCACAAAAACTGCGCCATTGGCCTGTTTGGCCATTTTACCAGTTTCCACGATTAGCTTGCGGCCGCAGAAGTCAATTTCGCGGCGGGTAATATTGAAGTTATGCATAACTTCTCCTTTTTTCTTTTCTGCGGGAGAAGAAGCAATAGGCTGAAAGGTAAGACAACCTCTTAGCTTATTGCTAATTGCTCCCGAAGATGGTTTTTGGCGTTAAAGTGAAAAAGTGGATGCCAGGTAAGTCCAAGCATCCACTTCTTCGTTAATATCCTGGCATTGCAGCTGTGCTTCATAAGGAAACACAATATACAAGATAACGAGTTTACTTTCTGATGCCAAGCGTCTTGATCAATTCACGATAGCGGGTAATGTCTTTCCGCTTCAGATAATCAAGAAGACGCCTGCGCTGCCCGATCAGTTTCAGCAGGCCACGCCGGGTGGAAAAGTCCTTTGAGTGCACTTTGAGATGCTCAGTGATATCTTTGATCCTGGTAGTGAGCAAAGCTACTTGCACTTCCGGCGAACCAGTGTCTGATTCATGGAGTTTAAACTCTGCCATGATAGCTGTTTTAGCCTCAGGTTTTAAAGGCATTTCATCCTCCAGATGATTTATTGTGCCATGCTTTGAGATGGGTGGTTTTTGGCAAGGGTTTTTTTGAGTTAATCGTTAATGGTTAATAGTTAATGGCAGTCAGTGGCTTGACTGGAGGGATCGCTTCAGGCCAATCAGCAGTTTTTTAACTTTAACAAGCTGTTGCTTTGCCATATCAAATTTCTGACAATTCTTTACGAATTCCAACATAAGGGCAATATCGAGCTGGGTATCAAGTTCGGTTATTGATCCTAGCGCAATATTCAGGAAATTAGCCAATTCATTTGTTGATTTTCTTCCAGCTCCTTCTGCTATGTTTGAAGGCACAGAGGTTACTGCTCTTTTCATTTGCATGGTCAATCCAAGTAGTTCTGATTTGGGGAACTCCTGGCATAGATTATATATCATTTTCACCAATACCATACTCTCTTGATAAACGATCATATCTGTATGTAGCATAAATCCTTCCATATTCTAACCCTTTGACATTAACTACTCACTATTAACCATTAACTCCATTTTGGTGGAGGTGGCGGGAATCGAACCCGCGTCCAGAAAACCGCTTACCCGTGATTCTACATGCTTAGTTGTCTTTGGTCTTAGTGAACCAGGTAAAAGACAATCAGACCCTGGTTCAAGCAGCCGATGAGCTTAGGCAGAATTTATCAGCAGTCCATTCTGCAGCGTCCGCACTGTTTCGACGCCCAATCTCCCTCCGGCGGCCCGAAGAAGTTGGACGTAGCAGCTTATGCTGCTAAGGCGTAGTTGTTATTTGCAGTTAATTTTGCGTTGCCACTTGATAACGGAGTGGGTTGGCGACTCCGGCATGCCTCTCGAGCACTCAAAGTTCCCTGTCGAAACCATTTCACCCCCTATATACTGGAAAGATCAATATCGAATACCAAGTGCCAAGATAATCGGAAGGGGGCTTTAGTCAATAACTATTTGCACCAGACCTGCTTTACTCTTTTCTGACTCTGCTTTATGGACAAGGCACAAATCGCTCTAACACCGGTGTCTGGCTGCCAGGCTCAAGGTATCTGGAATGAAATGTAATATATGGAAAAAAGTAAGCTAATCCCTTCCTCATCAACATCATATTATTAACAGCTGTCACCTGAAAACTGACAACTGATCACTATCATACCGGAGTCATACCGGATGAGCATGCGGTATGACTCCGGTAAGATAGGGTGAAAGATCCTGGAATCATAGTGATCATTTCTTATCGTTGATACACGATGAAGCGAACTATTTGCATCAGTCTTTGCTTAGCTGATAGCCAGACTCAACAAAAAATGGGGTATGTTAATACATTGAAACCCTTGACCGTTTTACAGTCAGTGCGAAGATGTCCCCAAACAAGGCTTACGGAAAGGTAGATAATAATGAAACCAAAGGCAACCTTGATCCTGGGAGGTGGTTCCGCTCTGGGTCTGGCGCATATTGGCGCACTTGAGGTATTGGAACGCCACTACGAGATTAGCGGGATAATTGGCACCAGCATGGGCGCAATAATTGGAGCTTTGTATGCTTCTGGCCTTTCCCCAATGGAGATTCTGCAGATTGCCACCCGGATCAGTAATGCGCGGGTGTTTTCACCCTTGAATCTGGATCGGAGAATTCAGGGAATCTTTGATGGAAAAATGCTTATCCGGCTCTACCGCGAATGGACTAATGACGAAGAGATTGGCAATGGTCGCATTCCCTTTATCGCTGTTGC
This sequence comes from uncultured Candidatus Cloacimonas sp., assembly GCA_964529335.1. GTDB lineage: Bacteria > Cloacimonadota > Cloacimonadia > Cloacimonadales > Cloacimonadaceae > Cloacimonas. The sequence goes on along the minus strand of CAZGWB010000020.1, from coordinate 15,039 downwards.
CTATGATCTGCTTAGTAGAAGCACCATGCTCTTTCGAGATGGGAAGTATGCCATTGCGCTAAGGGCTTCTTCATCTCTGCCCTTGATATTTTCCCCCTTTGCTCATGGCCCCCACCTTTTTGTGGATGGTGGGATCGAGCATCCTCTCCCTTTGGCTTTTGCCGGGTTGTTTAATTCCGAACTGGTGATTGCAGTAAACGTCCTGCCCTATGTTCAAACCAAGGCGCATATCGTTCCGGCAGAAACTAAAAGAACTACTAAGTTGAAACGGGTTGGCCAAATAGAGGTGGTTTTACAATCCACTTTTCATAATCAGGCTTATCTGGCCCTAAGAGATATTTCTGCTTATACTCCCGATATTGTAATCGATGCCGCAATGCCGGATGGACGCCCCTTTGCATTTCATAAAGCCGCTGATTTCTATCGTTTTGGAGTAAGACAAACAGAAAAGACTTTGGCCGACTACAATGAACCTAATTTCATACGCCGGATGCGCCATCATTACCGAAAACTGGTTATGCGCAAAACCGCATTGCCGGATAGCTGAAGATATTCCTTGACGGAAAAGCGCGGCTGAAAAATAATAGGTTTGTAAGATGTGCAAGTTAAGAGGCAGAAGCCTGCCGCGATAAAATTCAAGATAGCTATCTGGATCAGTTCAGAAGGCCGCAAAATCCCTTTCTATAATACTAAGAGGAGTTTTTTCATGAATGAAATCATCAGGATCCTAAACAGGACTGATGGTGGTTTAGTCCTGGATGCAGCTACCGGAAGAGGGGAATTCATCTCAGTTTTGAAACAACACCTGAAATCCTTCACTCAGATAATCGGCGTTGATTCTTCAGAACGCAGCGTGAGTTATGCCGAAAAACTTTTCCCCGAAAACGATGTGGAAATCTTCAAGATGAACCTCGAAAACTTGCAGTTTGAAGACGAGTATTTTAATCTGGTTTGTATCTCAAACTCGTTGCATCACTTGGAAAATATCGACAAGGTTATGCATGAACTGAAGCGGGTTCTGAAACCAGGCGGGATGCTGCTGATTACAGAAATGTACTCAGATGGAGAACAAACCCCCGCTCAGCAAACGCATATCCTGATGCATCACTGGATCGCAGAAGTGGACATGCAAACCGGAATATTCCATAAAAGCACTTTCAGTAAAGCCGAACTGGAAAATTTTGCAGGAACCCTGGCTTTGGATAAACTGGAGATATTGGATTTCTATGTCCCGGTTGACAATCCCAGCAAGAACTGCGAAAGCCTGATCAGGAATTGTAAAGATACCATAAAGCGTTTGGAGAGCATACCTGGAAGTGCTGATTTAATAGCTACCGGGCACAAGATGCTAGCCCGAATCTCGGAGATTGGCTGCGCAAGTGCCAGCCGAGTTGTGATAACCGGAATAAAACCAAAATCTAAGAAAACAACCAAGGAGAAATAATAATGCTAATAGAAGACGATCTTTTTAGCCTAAATCAAGTTCAACTTAATAAAATTGCCAAAAAAATCGGGATTCCCGGTTATACACAACTCAAAGGAACCGAGCTGATCTTCAAGATGCTGGAATTTCAGGCTGCCCAAGAAGGACTCGCTTTTGTAACAGGCTGTCTGGAGATTATGGAAGATGGCTTCGGCTTTCTACGCTTTCCGCAAAACAACTACAATCCCGGTCGCGACGACGTTTATGTGTCGCTAACCCAGGTTCGCAGGTTTGGTCTTAAGACTGGACACATGATCAGTGGCCCGGTTCGCAGCCCCAAAGAAGGTGAAAAATACTATGCCCTGCTGAGAGTGGAATCGGTTAACTACATGGCTCCCACCTGTATGCAAGACCTCAGAACCTTTGATGAATTGACCCCTTATTACCCAACCGAACGTCTAAACCTGGAATTTGACCCCACGAATTACAGCACCCGAATCATCAACCTCTTCACTCCCATAGGTAAAGGCCAGCGCGGTTTGATCGTCGCTGCTCCCAGAACCGGTAAAACCACTTTGCTTCAGGACACGGCCAATGCCATTCTCAGCAACCATCCGGAAGTTTACCTAATCGTGCTGCTAGTGGATGAACGCCCCGAAGAAGTGACCGAAATGAAGAAGATCCTGAAGCCAGGCAACCGTGAAGTAATAAGCTCCACTTTCGATGAATCTCCCAAAAACCACTCTGCGGTGAGTGAAATGGTACTGGAGAAAGCCAAACGCATGGTGGAACTCGGTCAGGACGTAGTGATCGTGCTGGATAGCATAACCCGTCTGGCCAGAGCCTATAACAACGTTACTCCTTCTAGCGGAAAGGTTCTTTCCGGCGGTATCGATGCCAATGGCTTGATAAAACCGAAAAAGTTCTTTGGCTCGGCTCGTAAAACAGAAGAAGCAGGCAGCCTAACCATTATCGCAACAGCCTTGATAGATACAGGCAGTAAAATGGATCAGGTAATCTTTGAGGAGTTCAAAGGAACCGGAAACATGGAACTTGTGCTGGATCGTTCGATCAGCGACATGCGTCTGTATCCGGCCATTGACCTCGTAAAAAGCGGCACGAGAAGAGAAGAACTGCTCCTGACCAAAAACGAAATGAATCGCATGTATGTGCTTAGAAAATATCTGAAGACCATCTCCCCCATTCAGGGCATAGAAACTCTGCGCAAAAAAATGCAGACCACCGAAACAAATTACGAGCTGCTGAATTCCATGAGCAATTGATGTTTGGAAAAGAGACAAAGTATAAGCTGATTCTTATAGCCCTGGCCTGCTTTGCACTCGCAACCCAGTTTTCCGAAGCGGCAATCCGCAAAGAGTTCTCAGAACTGGACAAGCTCTTTGAAGGTGGAAAACTTAACGAGATTTCCGCTTCCCTGATTAGTTTAAAACCTTCCTCAGACGAAGAGCGTGCCGCTTTGGGATTCTACGCTGCCATGTTAAAAACCAATAGTCTAGAGGCAATAAAAGCCCATCAACACATCATCGATAAATTTTCCACTTCTCAGTATGCGCAACGCAGTCTGCTGGAATTGGGAAAACAATATCTGTTGGAAAGAAAGGTGGACGAAGCCAAAGCCGCCTTTCGGAAAATTGTATCCACCGCCTTGGTGGAACGCTATTATTGGCTTGCCCTTTGTGCCTGGTGGCAAGATGATCTTGAGTCGGCCATAGCTCAGGCGGAAAATTACCTGCGGCTAGAGCCAAGGGGTGACTTCGCCGAAAATGCCCATTATCTGATTGCCGATAGCTACCTACTGCAGAGGAAAGCCTATAGTGCTGTCTCCACTTTATCCAAACTACAAAACCTGAAGCTTCCAGACACAGACGAACAATACTTGTTCTATCGCTTGGGTTTTGCCTATGAGCAATCCGAAAAGATCGTGGATGCAGTATCGGCATATCGTCAGGGTTATGAAATGGACAAGTATTCACAAACCGCATATCTGATTGAAGACAGATTGTTTGAGTTACGGTCTCGCAGCCGTAATGTGGATATCAGCTTTCTTTATCCATATTCTCTCCTGCAAATTGCCTTGACGGAAGATGATTCTTTAACATCCTTAGTAAAGGATGCCGTTCAACCAATTGGATCAAGTCAGACCAATCCGATGCCAACCCCTAGTGTGATCAGCCCAGTTAATCCAACTGCCCCAGTTAAACTGAAAGGAAAACCCAGTGAAGGTTATTGGCTTCAGGCAGGCCGCTTCAGCGTGGAAGCAAATGCCAACAAACTGGTAGTAAACATCAGGCTTATGAACATTCCAGCCGTTTACTATGAAGATACGAGCGGCAATAAAAAGAGTTGGGTGGTTCTTTGCGGCTCTTTCCCGGATAAAACCCAAGCAGAAACGGCACGCCAGAGTTTGGCCAACGAAAAGATTAATTCTTTCTTAACATTCTACTAGAGCAAAGCGGAACTGGATTTGGAAGACGCACGGCTTACCCCAATGTTGCGGCAATTCTTTGAGGTGAAACAGAAGCACCCCGATAAACTGATTTTGTTCAGGATGGGCGATTTTTATGAGACTTTTTTTGACGATGCTCATACCGCTTCCCGAATACTCAATATCACTCTTACCACGCGGAACAAAAACGACGAAAATCCTGTCCCCTTGGCAGGATTTCCTTATCATGCTCTCAATAACTATTTAGATAAGTTAATAAAAGCCGGTCTGAAAGTTGCCATTTGCGAACAAACCGAAGACCCCAAAAAAGCCATCGGTCTGGTGAAAAGGGAAGTGACTGAGATCATCACGCCTGGTGCGGTGCTTGATTCTGGCCTTTTGGAAGGTAATGCCAATGTTTTCTTGGCAGCTATCTACTATCAAGATATAAAGAAGAAGATCGGCCTTGCCTTCCTTGATGTCTCTACAGGGGAGTTTATCTTTACCGAGTTGGGCATAAATGAACTAAGCAACGAGATAAACCGTTACCGGCCTGCAGAACTGGTGGTGGACAGTCCTGAATCTGAAGCTGTTTTGCATGGGTTATTGCTCGATTATCAGCCGGCTATCAGCGTATTCGATTCCTGGCAGTTTCAGATGTCCGAAGCGCATGCAGTTCTCAAAAAGCACTTCAAGGTTAGCAGCCTGGAGTCCTTTGATGCACATAACAAGGCTTTTGGGGCAACAGCCGCAGGAGCTGCGCTGGCTTACGTGCAAAGCCTATACTCGTCTCCCCTATCACATATCAGTTCATTGAGGTATTACTCACTTTCGAATTATATGCAACTTGATGAGATCAGCAGGCGCAACCTGGAACTGACCCGTTCGCTTCGCTACGGAAACTTGCAGGGTTCTTTGATCTCAGTAATCGATCAAACGATGACCCCGATGGGGTCGCGCTTGTTGCAAAGCTACTTGTTGCACCCTCTGCTTAATCCGGATGAGATTATTTCACGACAAAACCGCATAGCAGCTTTTTTTACCAAAGCAAGCTACTTGAAAGAGCTGCGGAAGATTCTAAAAGAGATCGGCGACATTACCAGAGTCGTTTCCCGACTCGGTTCGCTCCGGATCAACCCCCGCGAAATGCTGGCACTAAGGTCATATTTGCTGTCCAGCCGTGAGCTGCAGAAGCGTTTGTTTAGCTTCGAAAGCTCCATATTTGAGGACTGGCTGAACAGGCTGGAAAACCATGACGATCTAAGCGATCTAATCGGGAATTCCATCCAGGATAGTCCCCCTCTTACCATTACCGAAGGTGGGATTTTTAAACGAGGTTATCATCCCGATTTGGATGAATTAATGGACCTTGTGCACGATGGAAAAAGCTGGATTGCCAGGCTGGAAGACGATGAACGCAGCAAAACGGGAATTACAGGATTAAAGGTTGGCTATAACCGCGTGTTTGGTTATTACATCGAAGTAAGCAGTTCCCAGAAAGCCAAGGTTCCAGACTATTATACTCCCAAGCAAACTCTCAGTAATTCCGAACGATACATATCACCAAGGTTGAAGGAGTTTGAAGCCAAGGTGCTTTCTTCCGAAGAGAAGATCAAAAGCCTTGAATACGAACTCTACAAAGAACTTCGCCAAAAACTGGCCATCGAACTACCCCGGTTGCAAAAACTAAGTGAAATGATAGCAGAAGTTGATGTATATTCATCCCTGGCTTTTTTGGCCTGGCAGAATGGTTACTGCCGGCCAATATTCAGCCAGGAACGCAGTTTATTGATCAGCGAAGGCCGTCATCCGGTGATTGAAAAGTTGATGGAAAGCGATGAGTTTATCCCCAATGACACTTCGCTGGACTATCCTGAAACCTGCGTAGCCTTGATAACAGGTCCCAACATGGCAGGAAAATCAACCTATCTGCGACAGGTGGGTTTGCTGGTAATAATGGCGCAAATGGGATCCTATGTTCCGGCGAAAGCTATGACTCTGCCAATCTTTGACCGCGTTTTTACACGGGTCGGCGCATCTGATAATTTGGCTCAAGGGCAAAGCACCTTTTTGGTTGAGATGATTGAAACTGCCAATATTTTGAATTCCGCCTCGGCAGATTCGTTGATCCTGTTGGATGAGATCGGCAGAGGAACTTCTACCTTTGATGGTCTTAGCCTGGCCTGGGCAATAATCGAGCATATTTATAAGTTCAAGAAAGCTCTAACCCTTTTTGCAACGCACTACCACGAGTTAACTGAACTGGAAAGCATCTATCCTGAGATAAAGAACTACAATGTAGCGGTTAAACAATGGAATGATGAGATGGTTTTCATCCGCAAGATCGAACGTGGTGGTGCAGATCAGAGCTACGGCATTCAGGTGGCAAGACTGGCAGGTATCCCTGATAAGGTGATCCGCAGAGCAAAAGAGATTTTGAAAAACCTGGAAGAACACGAGATCAGCCCTCAAGGACTGGCCGCCTCCATCAGACGCAAACTAACCCGAGAACTTCCTCAGATTGATATTTTTGAAGTATTGGCTGATAAAGCTGGTGAAAATGATCCCCTGTTGAACGAGATTAAGGAGCTGGAACTGGAAAACATGTCTCCCATCGAAGCCTGGTCTTTCTTGCAGAATATTCAACAGCGACTAACTGGAGATTGAAAACAATGAAAAAAACGAATCCTATTCCACGTAGTTGGTTATCTCATACCTGTTTTTCCCTAGTTACTATTATATTGTTGGTTAGTAGTTTTGGCTGTGCCATAGCCACCGATGATCTGGCGGGACGAATAAACGGCGAGCCGATCAGAAAGGATGAATTCTACAGCTCATACCGGGGGCATTATGCCATCTTCAGCTACAAGAACGGGCATAGCCCCGATCAGAAAGAAAAGGAAAAGCTGGTGAAGGAAACCTGGCTAAACATAACAAGAACCGTTATTTTGCGCGACCATTACCGTAGATACAAGCTTTCGGCCAGTCCTTCTGAAGTGCTGGACACACTTAGCAAGAACATTCCGGTGCATATACTCCAATCAAACCTCTTCAAAGTGAACGGCCAGTTTGATGAAAAGCTCTATCAGCTTTCCTTAAATACGGATAAGCCCGAGAATTTATCCGCTCTGCGCAGGCAATATCAGGAGTTCTATATCCCCAGCCAGAAGCTAAAAACCAAACTGATTGAGAAAGAGCTTCTCACTCTCTCTGAGAAAAAGCGGATGGAGAGAATTGTTTCAGGCAAAGCTACTTTGGAATTGAACATTTTCGACCAGAATAAAACAATAAGCCAGGTCAGTGAGGGTGAAATAGCAGCTTATTACATGGAGAACCAAGGACAATTCCTGCAAGAACCTCTGATCAAGCTCAATTACTGCAGATTACCGGTTGTAACCGACGCCACAGACTTGCAAACCGCCCAACTAGTAGCAGACAGCGTCCTTACCCAGCTTCGCAGAGGACGGACTATGGAAGAGCTGGCTCTTAACGACCCGCATAAACAGCTAAGCTTCATCGAGCATGGTTTCGTAAAATCTGCTGAATTGCCTGCTGAACTTGCTTCTATCCTGAACTCGCTGTCCGATGGGGAGTATAGCTCAGCTCAGGCTGAAATGAATGGGTGGGTGATTTATCAGAAAGTTCAGAATACGAAAACACTAACCTTTTATCGCAGTCTGTTTATCCAAAGTATTCCGCGCAGCGCAAGCCTTTCTGCACCGGAAGCTTTGGCCAAAAGGTTGCAGAGCTTGGCAATCAGCATCGGATTAAGTGAGGCTGCCAATGAATTTGATCTCAAGCTGTTTTCGCTTCCAGTTCAGAATCCCGATAGCCTGGATATTTTTAGATCCGATCTGTCCAAACATCTTGATAAAATCCGGCAATCACCTTCAGGAACAGTGTGGGAACCTCTCTATTCTGCCGAAAAAAGTGCATGGTTCGTGTTTGAGGTTGCCAGCAACCAACAGCGTAAGCTTAAAACCCTGGATGAGGTAAAAATCGAGATTCGAGAACTGCTGGCCCGAAACAACAGCCAAAAAATGAATCTTAAACGTGCTCTTGCCTGGCAGGCTGATCCCAGCTCTAATCCCGCCGATCAAAAGATCATCCTGGAAGATGTGAATTGGGAAACATCCCATCCGGAGTATCCAATTCCCAAGCTGTTTGTAAAAGCCATGCATAGCTACTTGGATAAAGATGCCCCATCGATTATAGCTCACCGGCACCTGTTGATAATCCCGGTAGTCCGTTCTTGGTCTCCCGGATCTGAAAAAGCAACTCAGACTCAGATCCAAACTGCATTTTCTCTTAGTTTACCTGATGATTGGTTTGATAAATGGCTGGATCAAGAAGTTAGCCAAGCAAAGGTGATAAAATACCTCAATCAGTAATGTATAACTTCTCTCATATTGACGAATTATATATGCAAGAGGCTATAGCCGAGGCCAAATTGGCTGCAGCTGAGCACGAAATCCCGGTTGGGGCTGTGCTTGTTCTGGGTGGAAACATCATATGCCGTAATCATAACCGCACCAAACAATTGGCTAATCCCCTGGCTCATGCGGAAAAACTGTTGATTGACAAAATACTGGCTTCAAAAGCTGTGTATCTCTATGAATACAGCCTATATGTTACTCTTGAGCCCTGTTTGATGTGTGCTGGAATGTTGATTTCCAGCCGTATCGGCAAGGTAGTATTTGGGGCAAAGGATCCCAAGACCGGAGTGGGAGGATCAATATACAACGTATTCCTGGATAAAAGTTTTAACCATCATCCGAAGTTGGTTGGCGGGGTTCTGGCCAATGAATGCTCAGCCCTGCTGACGGATTTTTTTAAAAGTAAACGTGGATAGGAGAGTTGCCGGAGCGGTTGAACGGGACGGTCTCGAAAACCGTTGTATCCTTACGGGTACCCAGGGTTCGAATCCCTGACTCTCCGCCATTATTTACAGATGTCTTCCAGCGAATATCTTATCTGTGATTCCTCCTTGCCTTTGATCAGCTCGGGCAAGGTAAAGCATGAATTGCTATTATACAATTTAGATCCTCAGTCCAGAAAAGAACTGATGGATTCCTTTGAGTTGCTAAGCGGAAAAAAGCTCGAGCCGGATAGCTTGATTACACAACTTTCCGGGGGACAACAGGTTCTGTTAATGGCTTTGATTGCCTTGCTAAGTCCGGCCCCGAAAATTAAGTTTGTAAATCTAATGTCTTCCTTGGACCATACCAAACGCATTGCCCTTCTAAAGCTTATCGAAGAAAGCTGTAAAGATATTGTGATGGTGATGGCGGAATGCTAAGCTTTAAGGCTGGAGAATATGAATGTTGGCAGGGTTTTAGGCTTCACCTGGAATCCGACATTAACCTCAGCCTGGGAACCAACTACTATCTTCATGGAGCGAATGGAAGCGGAAAAAGCACCTTCATCAAAAAACTCCTGCTCCCTTCTCTTCAATCATCCCGCAACCAAGTTTTCAGCCTATATATCCAACAGCATTTTCATCTGCAAGCATATCTAATCAAAGCAGAAGCGGCACTGCTTTATCCTGAGCACAGGCCGCACAGCATGGCCGATTGTCTGGATTATCTTTTATGCGGCCTAAGCAAAGCCCTGGAAATCTGCTCGAGACCAGTTGTCATTGTAGCCGATGAAACTCCAAAACTGGAGTTATTGCTACAATACCTGAATAAGTTGCCGCAACCAAGTTGCCTAATCTACAGCATGCATGGTGATCACAAACAACCTGCAGCATTACAAAGCATCCATTTTGAACCGCTTAGTCCATACGAAAGCAAGGTAACATGCATCCCTATCTCAGAATAGTTCTCGTTTGCTTTGCAATTCTTCTTTTCTTTGTCCTGTTCTGTATAGTCTGGCTGGATAGTGTTTTAATACAAGGGATTGGCTTTACTTTTACTCTTGCACTTGCAATAATTCTATTCAAGCCTAAACGAATGTGGAAACTTTTCCTCAGTTTTTTTCCCTTTTTCATAATGCTAACCGCTATCTATTTACTGCTGGGGGTTTGGGGGCTCGGACAGAGCAAAGAATACTGGTTTCACTACGGCCTTACAAGAACGATCCTCTTGGCCAATTCATTGCTAATTATGCAGATAGCGCTTCGTTTCGTCAATGTGGATGCACTTCTGGATCTGCCTTTGAATATCCACACCATGAAGTATTTTATTCTGGGTAAGCATCTGTTTGAGGCCGCCTCCAAAACATATTCCGAATTATGTGTTTATTCGGAATTCATGCCCCTCAATCAGATACAAACACCCAGTTTTCAGAAAAGACTAAAAATAAAACTAGTTCAGATTTTGGCTCTTGTTAGCTTCGTGATCAGCGAGGCAACCTTGAAAGGTGAGATGATTGATGAGCGCATCAGGCATTGTTGGCCTGAGCGTTAATTAACTAAAGACTAAAAGCGAATAGGCTATTCCAGGCCGGGAGAAAAGAAAATGAAATGGTATTTGGTGGTTGGTTTAACTGTTTTGGTGACGGTAGTAACTCTTTTGGTGCGGATTCCGGTTCCAGGTGGTGGATATTTTAACATGGGCGATGTACTCATCGTTTTTTCCGGGCTATTTGCCGGCTGGAAAACTGGTCTGATAGCCGGTGGTATTGGTTCTGCTATGGCAGACCTGATTGGATTTCCGGTGTTTGCACCGCTCACCCTGCTAATCAAGGGTTTGGAAGGGCTTGTTTGTGGCCTGGCCAGTAAAGGCAGCAAACTTCAGTCTTTTATCCTTCCTGCCGTTGCGGTTTTGCTGATGGTGGCTGGTTACTTCGTGGGAACCTGGTTTTTCCCAAATCTAGGCAAAGCAGTAGCGCTGGCCGATCTACCCGTGAATCTGATTCAGGCAGTTGTAGGTTATCTGGGAGGACGAGCCTTGTATGGTGCATATCTGAGAATAACTGCAAATTGAGATATCTCTAGCTCTTCAACCAGGCAGAGAAAACTCAGGCTTGACACAATCAAGCTTCAATCAAGTTTAGCATCAATACATCATTAATAGCCAATGAAGGAGTTAAGCTGATGCGAAGCAGCCTGCTGATTGCCACGCTACTTGTATCTCTGCTCGCCTTTTCCTGTTCTCAGTATGGAAAGTATTACAGGCGTGCCGACAAGAATTATAAAAAAGGTCAATACGAACTTGCTGTAAGCCAAAGCGTGTCCGCTCTACGTTTAAAGCCTGATAACGATAAAGCACAGCAGTTGTTGCTGTTGGCTTGGGATAACGCATTACGGCAAAGTGAAGCCAGAGTGGAAGCTTTGCAAAACGGCTCCGATCCGAATAAGTGGGATCTGATATACAAGGAATATAACGCCTTGAATGCTATCATAAGTCAACTAAAAACCCTGCCTGTCCTCGTAAATCCCAATACCGGCTATCAGCTTAATCTAAACATTCCGGATATTAACCAGAAGCTTTCCAGCAGCAGAGAAAACGCCGCCGAAGACCACTATCAAGCAGGTCTCAAACTGAGCAAAATGAGCTCCGACAGCAGCACGCAAAAAAAAGCCGCTCTGGAGTTTAAAGCTGCTACTAACCTCATCCCTGACTATAAAGATGCCTCGCTAAAATATGAACAAAGCCGCAAACTTGCCATCCGGCGTTTGGCCATCCAACCATTTGAAGATAAAAGCGCTACCCGCAATCGATATGGCGCAATCTCGGATATCCTTACCGACCAGATCACCAGCCAGATTATCTCTATCGCCCGCAATAGCGAATTTGTAGAGATAATCGCCCGCAGCCAGATGGATGCCGTGATTGCCGAACAACAGCTTAACGCATCCGGCATGGTAAATGAATCGAGCACTGTTCGCTTGGGTGAATTGCTGGGAGCTCATGAGATTCTGACTGGCCGCATCCTGCAGATAAATGAAAGCCAGGAGCGCACCGTTAGCGTGAACCAGGAAGCCAAAGCCAGAGTGGTTACAGGCAAAGAGGAGTATACCGATGATCAGGGGAACCTGAAAGAAAGAGATGTTTGGGGCGAAGTAAGTTGTCAGTATCGCAAGTTCACCAAAACCAGCGGAGTTACCGTTTCTGCTTCTTTCAGCATTATTGATGTGGAAACCGGCAAGATCATGCTGCAGGAAAGCTTGGAAATCCGCAACCCCTGGAGCGACTCCTGGATAAGAAAAATCTCGGGAGACGAGCGAGCGCTTAATAATAATCTGAAGAACCTGATGAACAAAGCAGAACCCTATCCCCCCAATATTAGTGAAATGGTTTCCACGGCTCTGCGCGAACTGGGAACCAGCATAGTGAATAAAGCCAAAGTGTATTTTAACTGAAACGGGTATAGATTGCTCTATGAAAAAATCCCTAATCTCTTTGTTACTGCCAGGATTGTTAATCGCTATCCTCGCCTCTTGCAGCATGAGCAAAAAAGAACCGGCCTGGATAGCTCAGCATCCCCTTGATAATGCTTTTTACAGTGCTGTGATACGGGTGTCCCGCAAGGCTCCCAACTATTTGGATCTGGCCAGAGACAATGCCCTCAAGGAGATATCGAACCAGATCAATGTCACCATCGATGCCGATATTGCCCTGAGGGAAACAGAAACAAACGGCATCCCAAGTGCAGAGATCATAAATCAGATCAGAACTTCAACTCGCAGCAAGCTGGCCAATGTGCAACTGGCTGGAAGTTATCAGAATGACAATGACTACTGGGCATATTACCGGCTTTCTAAAAGCGATTACCTGGCCTGGAGAATTACTCAGCGAGATTTGGCAATTCAGCAGGCTTTGCCCTTACTTGAGGAATTTGACCAGGCTACGCTTGATCTTGCGCCGGCCGTCACAGATTTGTTAAAGGCAATGGAACTGATCATTGATTACAGCGATCTGGATCTGCGAACCACCTACCAGGGGCAGACCATAAACCTGTATAACGAGATATTCCAACGTATTTCCAGGCTGCCAGGCATGATTAATCTTAGCTACGGGACAGACAATCTGAACCTGGTGGCTATGCAGAAAGAACTAAAAATCATCCCTGTGGACGTAACACTGAACAAGAACGGACAGAGCCATATCAGCAGGGGCTTTCCAGTTGTGTTCAATTTCAGGGGCGGGGCTGGTGACATAGTCCGAAACTCCCACACAGACAATAATGGCAAGGCCGAATTGTTGATTCGCCGGATCACCGATTTTGCCAATCCCCAGTTCATAGAAATGCGCCCAGATAAGGATTACTGGCAGAACAGGCTCGAAAATCCGCTGGTTAAAAAAATGCTTGGTCAGGTTCAGTTTGCTCCCACTACCTTAAAGCTGAATGTGCGCCGTCCCCGGGCTTACCTTGATTATAGTTTTGACAATTCTCCCGGTTATGGATATAGTGATTTGATCGTTAAAAAGCTGCAAGACCTCGACCTGGAAGTGGTGGCCGATAGCAGCGCTTCCGACTGGACTTTCAAGGTAATCATCGTAAGCCAGGATGGAGATTATGTATCCCGGCTGCAATTGATGAGCGCCAGTGCGGATGCCTATGTGGAACTACTTCAGTCAAAAGGCTATAAAAGCCTATATAATACAAATCTCACCGGAATCAAGGGAACCGGAAGCGACCAGAAGACAGCCCTGAAGATGTGCGAATTGAATTCCGCTGCGGAAATCTGCGACAAGCTTCTCTACATGATGGTTCAGCAGCATATCTTCGATTAAGCGACAAATCGAATTCCAAGGATAAAAAATAACTCCTTTCAGTGCCTTTGTATATGCCGAATGATTCCTTAGCTCATCCTTCCTGGCCACCCGGATGCCACGCGGATTCCACTCGAAAGCCACGCGAATCTCATCCGGGAGGCTTTCCAGAGGAATATGAGTGGACATGGAGTGCCAAGCTTGGAAGCTGGAAAGAAGTGATGAAGTGATGATGTAATGAAGTGATGAGGTTATAAAGGTAGTGAAAAAGTGGAAAAGTGAAACAAGATTTAAATTTTGAGGACGGTAAATAAGAAAGACTGAAGGTCTAGGGATTGGACATTTCTGTTTTTCTGCGTCTACGGGGTTTTCAGTGTTCTCGGTGGCAAAAAAAGAATCTGTGTAAATCTGTTTAATCCGTTAAAATCCGTGTTCCTATTTCTTTCTTCGCCAATATCACCGGATTTTATCGCAGTTCCAGCCAATTTCCTTTGTTCACTTTTACAGGTTGTTTCTTGATATGTATGGATTTATATTTTGCCTTTGCCACTGCTATGGATTCTTTATCCCAGTTCCATGCCAGGATATCTGCAAGGCTTTCGATGTTTGGAAGCCAGTTATCAGCCAGTAAAGCAATAGGCCCGGCCTGCAAATAGACCAGGTCGCCCATTTTGAATTCCTCACTTTGACCGGGCAAGATGCTTTTTCCCAAATCCAGGCTCAGCTCTCCCCTATTACCCATCAGCAGTTTTGCTTTGCCTAAGTCGCGCGGATAATTCATCCGATACCGGCGACGGCTACTATCAACCAAAATCACCTCAGCGCTTTCCAGGGAAAATGCAGCAGGAAGCAGTTCGGTAAAGGTAATGGAGTTGTTTCTAAAAATCGTTTGTCGTTCTTTCAGCCAGTCTTGCATCAAGAAAATCTGTTGGGGTTTTGGATAAGGCAGAAAGTCCTCCAGTTTAATAAAAGCCAGATTGCGAACCCAGGCATTTTCCCGCGAAGGTGTGTGTATTACCCGTATATCATACTCACTCAGCCAGGCTCCGTTTAGCTTCATGGCCAAAAAAAGATTGCTGTCGCTTAGTTCCAACCGGCTCAGATTTACTATGTAATCATCTTTACTCTGTAGCTTCAGGTTTTGCCAATCCCCTTTTAGGTTGGCTTTTAGCCATGACATCAGCGATATTCCTTCCCAGGTTTCACTCAGGATTTCTCCATCCTTGTCTCGCCGTGTTTCAAAGTTGATCAGCTTTTCCTGCTTCAGTTGATCAGGATTTAGCTGTAAAAGCTCTCCCCTTGGGCTATATACCTCTATCGCACCCAGCAGGCTGAATGCTATGCCCAAGGCAAAAAGTGCCGTTAGTTTTCTCATTTCGTCTTGTTCCTAAGTTATTCTTCTGTTTTCCATGGTTCGGGAACCATGCTTTTTGTCAATCCGCATCTAAGAAGACAGGCATTCCCCCAAAAAATCGGATATTGATAACTGTATTAAGCAGTAATACAAT
>CAZGWB010000019.1:21764-36381 GCA_964529335.1 uncultured Candidatus Cloacimonas sp. | reverse complement strand
ACTATATCATACCGGAGTCATACCGCATGCTCATCCGGTATGACTCCGGTATGATTCCGGCATGATATCTCGGACAGTCTCACCGGAAATGCACTTCGGCGTCTTCCGAAGTAATAAAATAAATGCCTGCGAGACGCAGGCTCTCCTAACGCAGCACTCCTACTTCTTTCTTAGCTCCGCTTTTTTCTCGCGGTCTCTGCGGTGCCAGATCAGGTGCATTTCAAAGCCCACGAAGGCTAAGAACAAGCCCAGCATACCCCTGAATTCCAGATATGGCCACAGTAGCCAGATAGCCACCCCCATGACCACCCATTCGATTGCAGCCAGCCAGTATTGATTCATCTATATCGCTCCTTAGTTAATATGCGCGTGCATTGCGAGCCAGTCTGAAGCCAAGCTCCTTACTTCGGGTATCAGCCGAAAAACCGCCCCGGTGTGTGTTTGAACAGGCATCGGTCTCCGCCATCCAGCTTCCCCCCCGGGCAATGCGATAGGATCCGCTAACTGCGCCTCTGGGGTGCACCTGTTTGTCTTTTTGATAAAGTCCCCAATAGTCCCAGCACCATTCGAAGACGTTTCCGCTGAGGTCAAAGAAACCCCAGGCGTTGGATTCTTTGGCAGCAACTTCATGCACCTGGTTCAGGCTGTTTTTGGCATACCATCCCACTTCCTCCAGCTTGCCGCTGCCGGAAAACTGAAAAACACTTTCGCTGTTTCCGCATTTGGCTGCATACTCCCATTCCGCTTCAGTGGGCAGCCGGTATCCGGAAGCCCTCCAATTGCAGCTAACGGTGTAGCGCAGCGAGTCAAGATCGCTGGAGTTGTTTGCATCCACCAGTTCTTGATTGATCTTGTAAACCGGTTCCAGGCCATCCCTCAGGCTGAGGGCATTGCAAAATTCCAGCGCATCATACCAGGAAACATTGGTCACCGGAAGCTTGTCTCCTTCTCTAACAGAGGGATTGAAGCCCATTACCTCTGTCCAGAGCTTCTGAGTAACCTCGGTATCACCCATCAGGAAGGAGGGAACCTGCACTTCGTGACGAGGGCGTTCATATTCGCTGCGATCCAGAAACTGAGTTCCGCGAAAGTAGTCTCCTCCCATCACAAACAGCATATCTCCGGTATATGGAATCAATTCGTTCTCGAAGACCGTTACGCGGGTATTTACTCCGTTTGAAATCCTGATTTCCTGATGATGACACTTGATCTGGCCAAATATCTCCAAAGTGAAGTCCCCCGCTTCCACGCGGGAAAACTTCTTTAGCTTATCCGCATTCACGCTGCCCAGATGGTTGCCACCCAGATATACTTCACCGGAAATCGGACACAGCAATTCGAGGCTGCCGGTGCCGGCTACGATCAGGTTTTTGAGCGGCGCCAAAGGCGGTTTAAGCGGTCTTGTAGCTTCAGATTTGGGTTTTCCGGGCTTGGGGTTGGGTAATGATGGCTCGCCCAGTTCATCCAGATAGGTGTCGGGAGCGTCGAAATCCAGCAGACTGGTTTGATTCTTAATAATGTTCACCTTGCGGCTAAGTTGCTCCCGGGGATTTTTGAGATCCAGGGTATGCGTTCCCACTTTCAAATCGCGCAGTTCATATTCCGATTCTGCAAAGAGGCTGGTTTCAAAAACTCCATCCAAAAAGAGCTCACCGCCAAACTTGGTAAGCACCTTCAGCTTGCCCACATCGCTGCTTTCAAGGTATTGCACGGGAACTTCGACAGGAATAGTGGGAGCGGGAGTAATCACTGGTTCAGCCTTGGCCTCGGTTGATTGGGAAAAATAGAAGTTTTGCCGCAACAAGCCAGTTCCATAGGGAATCTGGCGTTCGTTGGTTTTAATAGCCACTTCGTTGGAAACCAGTTGCATCAGATCGGTGATTTTGTGATCTGGCTTGCGAATATTGGCCAGCAAGGACTCCGTAAAGGGGCTGTTGCGGCCGGTTCCATCTTCAGCCACCTTTCCTTCCTCGGTGGCAAAGATGATGTACTGAGTTCCCGCTGCAGCCCGCATCGTGGCCAAACCTTTTTGCAGGGAACGGCTGTAGTCAAACGGATTGTCGCGGCAGGCATCCAGAATCACGATGCTCAAAGAAGCCCGGTTCAGCTCTTTCAGAAGCATATCGCAGCTATAGCTCAAAAACTCGCAACGCACGGCCGAATCGATGTATTCATTCACCGGGATCAGATAGTTGCTGCCGTTGATCTGAGCGGCATGTCCGCTGTAAAAAAATACCACCTCGTCCGAAGGCACCAGGGCAGAAACAAAAGAACCGACTGCCGAATAGAATCCGGCGCGGTTCAGATTTTCTTGCAAGCTAACCGTAAAGCCCAGCTCTTGCAATGCCTTGGCCATGTCGTTGGCATCGTTGAGCGGATTCTTCAATTCTCCCTGTTCGTAGCTTGCATTGCCGATCACCAATGCCTTGCGTGCAGCAAAAACCGGCGTTAAACAGAGCAGCATTAATAAGCTTATGTATATGCGTTTCATTTTATCCCCCTGGATAGACCCTTATTTCACGATGTCCACCTGCACCCGGGTTTTCCCTTCGATGCCTTTCTTCAGCTCCAACAGCTCTTCATTTTGCAGTCTGATGCAGCCTTCCGAGGCATTGGTGCCAATGGAGGACGGATCATGAGTGCCATGAATGCCTATCCCCCGCCAGGTTTTACCTGAAAAGGACCCCTTGGAACCTGTGTATAAAGCAATAAAGAAGGGGCCATAAGCGCCTTTGATCTCGCCTTTGCCATCGCCAAAATCATGTGTCCAGGCACTGGAGTCCTTTATAAAGTTCACTTCGTAATGCCCTTCGGGAGTGGCGTTATCGCCTTCTTTGGTCTTATCATCAGGATTTTTGCCCAAGGCAACGGAGTAGCTTTTTAGCAGCTTGCCATCCCGATAGTGCGTTAGCAGATGCTTGCTTTTTTCGATCAGGAGATAATCACCCTTGTTCAGCATCCGGGCTTTTCCTTCTTTGTGCAGTTGTTCTGAAGGTTCTGCCGGTTTTTGGATAGTAAGGGTGTCGGCTGGCGGCTCAGGTTTTGCCTGTTCTTCAGCACCAACCTGCATCTGCGGTTGTGCTGCTTCCAAGGGACGGTTCAGCATCCAGTAAACCGCCAACAGGATAATCAGCACGATAAACAGCAAGAGCAACAGACACGAAGTGCCCTGGTTCTTGCGATGTCGCAGATAATGCAATCCTGGTCGGCGCATAAGATCCGTTTCTCCTTTTGAAACATGCGTTTATAGTATATACCGCAGAGTGAGTTTAACCATGCAGATTTTGGGATAACAGGATGGCAAATGCCAAGCCTATAATCCCCTAAAGCACTATTCTGTTCCTTCGTCAGACTGTCAACGAAAATATCCCTTGACATCTTTTCGGATTAAGGCAAAGCTGAACTTTGTGATTTGTTGTTTTTAACAGCCCTATAGAATACGAGGTTCGGCGCCTTATTTAATGCTCAAAGGAGGTTGATATGCGCAACGCCCTGCTTGTCTCGATGGCCCTGCTCATCTGTGGCTATATGTTTGCTTATCCCGCCCCAATCTACAACTTCAGCAAGAATCCCACCCCTTTGATGACTTCCTATTACGACTACCTGATCGGAGGTTACAACGGTCTTCCCCTCCAACCCATACCCTCCATCGCGGGAGGGGGTTACTTTGCAGGTTATCATGGCAGTTCCAGCGCAACAGCATTACGTCGCGCTTATTACTGCTACCTGGATGCCCAAGGAAACTTGATCAGCAATAATTACATCAGCGAAATGGAGGTCAGGGAGGGTTTCGTAAACCTGGCGGTTGATCCCGTATCCGGCAAACCGCTTTACGTTTGGCATGCCAATGTGGATGCAGATGAAGAACTCGAAGTGATGTTTACGCCCGATGCGTTCCTTTCAGGAATAGCTGGCCTCTTCAATACGCCGCAGGTGATCATCGATAATCCTGTCAATATCACCACCTCCGACGGTTCGATAATCACCAATAATCAATTTGTGTGGCCCACCGCCACGATAGGGCCATCGCCGGTGGCCGACAAACGCAGGATATACGTTTTAACCAAGAATATTTACGTGGGCAGCGGTGGCCACCAGACCCAAAATGCCTATGTCGCCTATGCCGATTTCAATGCTTTGGATATCGAAAATGGGATTCCCCTGGAATTCAGCCATCTTACTGTGCCCCAGCTCAGCGCTTGGGACGTCGATCCGGCTGTGCACCGCTATCCGGTTTACAGCCTCATCTGCGATAATGGCGGGAATGTGTATATCTGCGGCTATCATCAGGCTTATGATGCCGCCGAACTGGAGGTGAACGAACCCAGGCTGGACATCTTTAAAGTTAGTAATTTTGGCCAGGGAGACTGGACTTACTATAGCGGAAATGACCTGTTGCCAAGTTGGAATCCACCCGAAGCACCGGGTTCCAATACCGGCCATTTTAAGGACGATCAAGGTCAGCCCTATACAAGTGCCCAGCTAAACTGGAGGATTGTAAACTTCAGTAATGTGAATTGCGCTTTCGACAGATCTGGCCGCATCCACGTGCCTGCCTATTGGGGGCTGGTGAATAGCGACGGAGTATCATATCCGGAACTGCAGGTTCTGAAGGAATATGTGTTTAATCCCGCCACCGGCCAGTTCAGCATTCAGGAAATCTATCCCCAAAAACCCGTTGATGATATTCATAATGTCTGTTATCAGCCCTGGGACCTGCAGCATCCCTATGGTGAAACCGATGGCTGGACGCAGATAGACGGAGCCTGGCAACCCAATATGCAAAGCTTCTGGAACTATGGCATCTGGGGAAACGAGGCAGATTATGATCCGTCCTATACCTACTTCCATAACTGCAAAATAACCCAGGCCAATTCCCACAGCTGGATGGCAGCCTTATGGCAAAGCAGTTGGAAAGCGCGTCAATACAGGGTTTATGGCAATCAGGCATATTCTGCCTGGAACGAGAGCCCGGAGCTGATGCTGAGCATCTCCCCCAATGATGGCAATAGTTGGAGTGAGCCAATCTCGTTGAATAGCGTGGAAACTGCTCAGTTTAACGGCCTACTGCCCATGTGGGCCAATCCAGCCGGTGATATGCTCTTTAGCGGATACTCTGGCAGCAGCCAGGTTCATAAGCTGGGGCTGCTGTTTTATGATGATTATTCCTGGTATGCCAATTGCGTCTCCTCAGCCCCTATAGCCAATCCCGGCGGAAGAGTGATGTTTGCCGAGCTGCAGTTCAATTATCCCTCATCAACTGAAGACCCCGGCCTGGCCCCTGCTGTCGAGCTGCTGAAGTCCATCTACCCCAATCCCTTCAGTGAACAGCTAATCCTGGAGATAGAACTACCCAAAGCCACTGAACTGAAGCTAGAGATATTTAACCTGAAAGGCCAGCGGATCACGGAGCTATACGAAGGTCTCGCCAATCCAGGCCAGCTACAGCTAAACTGGAATGGCCAAGACAGCCGCGGAAACCTTTGCAGCAGCGGAATCTATTTCTGCAAGCTAAGCGCAGGTGGCCATACGGAAACCCGCAAATTGCTGAAGCTAAGGTAAAAGGCTTGGCTGGCTGTCCTAAGGCTGGCTGCTGGCCACTATTCTGTAAAACCTCCTGTTCAGGGCTCCCAATCCGGCTGTCCAGGTAATTCGGCTTCCCTGCTGGCCAAAACTGCCAACTCCCGGAGCCAAGACGTTAAACTCCCCCTCTGGCAGGTCGGAAACCAAAATCTTGTAGGAGTTTGCTTCCGCCACCGCCTCCCAGGAAAGGATGATCTGCGACCCCTGAATCACCGCATGTAAAGCCGCAGGAACCGGTAATCCGGCTGTGTCATTCACCTGGAATTGCTTCACCTGGCTGTGATCAACCAAGTTTCCCGTAATCATGGTAAGCCTTAGGGTATAAAGCCCTGCCGCGGCAAAGCCGGTTGTCCAGTCCGTGGTTCCGGCATCCACCAGACCATCATTGCCCAAATCCCACTGAACGACGGTGTTGGGCTGGTCGTGCCCGATGGAGGTATTTACAAACGTAACGTTTTCCCCAGAATCGATACTGCCTTCCGGAACGATGAAATCAGCCTTGTGCAGATAGGGATAAGCTCCGATATCGGCTCGCGTTCCATCGCTGTTCAGAGCAGAAGCAGGATTTCCGGCGTCGATGCAGGGGCTGTTGTAATGGATATGAAAGTCATTTGCCACCGTTGAGGAAAAGAGAGGGTCATTATTCAGATTGTTGCTGGCGATCACTCCCGTGTAAGCGCCAGGACCAGCCAGAACGTCGTTATAGCTGGCGGTAAGAGTGCTGTTTACGGGCTGAAATGGCGTTAACAGCGGTTGCAAATGCCAGGCAATGTTGTTTTCGAAGATACAGTTGCTATTGGATACATTGAGCAGTGTGGGGTATCCGAAAAAGGTGTTGTTCTCCACTCTACAGCTTGGGTTTGAGCCTATCTCCATCCCCGTAAAGCTGATTTCCGGATGTTCAAGCGCCCAGGCAGACTCCACCTGCAAAAGGTTTCCCCTTAGCGAAGGAAGCATTTCGCTGAAACACCTGATGCCGGTGCTGCAATTTCGCAGTACATTATCCTGGATGTTTGGATGTGATCCTGGCAAGGCAAAAATCCCGGTATCGGCTTCCAGTATCTCACAATTCTGGATTACCGCAGCGCTATTCGTTCCAGAGTAGATACCCACCGAAGGTTCGCGCACGCTGCTGCTGCTATTGCGGATGCGGATGTTGGACAGAGAAGGAGTGGAACTATGCAAAGGATCTGTGCTACCAATCACTACGCCCAGGGTGCTGTCCAGAATCTGCGAATCTTCGATGCTGGTGGATTGGTAGCCTTCCAACACTATTCCCTTGCTGGGGCTTCGAACACTGCTGCTGCTATTGCGTATCCGGATATTGGAAAGCGATGGCGTAGCGGAAGTAAGCAGGCTGTCATTCACTACGCTCACCCCGGTTAGATAGTCGTCGATTTCCACTTCACTCAGCACCGCATTGCTGCAACCGGTTATATCGATACCCTTGGGGTCTGATTCTTCGGGAAAGCGGGGATAACGAACGCTGCTGCTGCTATTGCGGATACGGATGTTGGACAAGGACGGCGTATCACGCATTTGCGGTTCGCTGGCCACGATTTTGATCCCGGTTAGATAATTTGTGATGTCCAAGCTATTCAATAAAGGTGCGGAACTGCCCTCGATCAGGATGCCGGGATTCAGAACCGCCATCAGGGTATCGGCCGGAGTGATCTGCAGGCTGTCGATCACGGGACTGCTGCTGAGCAGCAAAAGCGGATGGCTGGCATTCAGAATGAGGCAACGGGTTAGATGGCTTACTGTTCTCAGGCTGTCTGTGCCTTCAAAATGCAAACCTCCCCACAAGAGCGTGTCCGCTTCACTGCGATAGGTTACCCCTGTGGCGTTCAAGGAGCCAAGAATGGTGATGGGAGCAGGAGTTAGGCTAACCACATGCACTCCTTCCTGCATTGTGATATTGCGATCCGCGGGAATGGTGATCGCTTCGGGAATGATGTAAGGAGAATCATCAATAACCCACACATCAGGAAAAGGAGGAACCACGGTTCCGGTTCCCGTGTAAGTTCCCATAAAACTGATGGTTTGCAGCTCTGGCATCCACTGCACCAGGACGGAAGCGGGGTTGAAGCAGTAATTCGTCTTCTGAACTGAAACGGTGAACGATTCTCCGGGATTGATCATCCGGACATAGGGAGTGATTCCGCAACTAAGACTGTCGATAAACACAGTTGCCCCGCTGGGAGAAGAGCTAATGTGCACTTCCTGCGGCTCATCCTGGGGCAAAATCACAAAAGGCTCGGAAACCCCAAAACCTATATTGCCAAAGGCATCCCGCATCCGAACCCTTACCTGGGCTTCGTTTGTGCCGGGCTGATTCACCACCCATTCGTAAAGTTCGTTATTGGGCTGGTTCTGGGCGATAATATTCCAACCCACAGTGGGGTCTGGACGCCAGGTAAGATTGATGCAGTCGGCAGGAATGTGGCTTTCCACGCTGGTCCAGGTGATCGGCAAAGTGTCCCCATTCAAAACTTCCAAGCCCAGAGTGGGGTTGGTAACCGCAACAACTGGGTTTACCGTGTCAATCGTAAAGGTATTCGATACGCCAAAACCGGATTCGGCATATAGTAGCGGGATTGAGAAAGCCAGTACGATAATGAGCAACATGATTTGTTTCATTATTCCTCCCCTGAGTTAGGGTTATCTTGTTTGGTTAAAGGCCAACCGCCTTCGTGGTAAAGGGCTTGGATTTCTGTTGGGGACAGGGCACGATGATAGAAACGAACGTCATCAATATCTGCGTTGATACTATATATCTCAGATCCTTGTTCTGAGAAGCCCTTTCCAATGCAATACGAAGTATCCCAGTTTCCAACATGTATTGGTTGCGAACATACAATGCTGTCAATTAAAATGCCATTCACATAAAAAGACAAATTACGATTCTCATACCTAAGGATGATATGATACCATTCATTAAGCGTTATAGTATAATGTGTTGTTACATTCCAAGTTACCCATGGATTATGTTGGGCGACTGCTATTGTGTTATTAGTTTGTAATATTCTATAGTCCACAGCGGTTAAATCATCGTATATTGAGATTGCTCCGCACCAATCATTTATTGGTTCTGCGGTTGATTTGAACCAACAGGAGATAGTTATTGGATTTAGACCATAGTAATAATAAGGGATGTTAACATAATTTGACCCCGCAAAAAACCTCACTGTTTTGTTTTCTTCACCAAATCTATCTATTGCGAAACTTGGACTATTCATCAATGTCCCATGCCTACCATTCCCGCTCTCATCATTGGCATTGCCGTTGAAGGGATAATAGGCTACCAAGCCCAGGTTGAGATTGATCTTTTCCGTGGCGATTACCTTCACCTTGTATTGGTTGCCATCAAAGGGAACACCTTCGGCACCGGCATTCCAGAGAATGTGTTTATTGGGTCCGGAAAAGATGTTTTCGCCTATTGCACCGCTTAGATTGGCTGGAAAGGGAGTTATACCAAAAGAGACCCCATTGTCAGTCGAAACCGCCACAGAAACGGTCAGCGTGTCGCCATCCGCATCGTTTACGCTATACCAGATATCCACAATCCTGCTGCCATCGGTGCGCTGGGCAGCAAACACATTCGACACCAGGGGAGCCGTATTGGCTCCCAGCCGGCCTATTGCAGCCAGAGTAAAGACAAAAAACAAAAACCACCAGATCGGTTTCATACCGCCTCCTTTTGGTTTTGGCAATAAGGTTCATTATTTGTATGCTTAGAATTGCAGTCAAGTTATTTATGGATCATCATGTAGAATGCTTGTCAGCAGGAGCCAAAGCTACAATCAAGCTGCCTGTCTCAGCTATCCAGACCAGATAACTGCCTTGAAAAAATCAAAATCGTTTTTTTACACAAGATCCTTCCTTGCCACGCGAATGCCACGCTGCCTCCACCCGGAAGCCACCCGAATGAGATGCGGGAGGAGTCCTAGTGGATAGTGAGTTGATGGGGCGAGGCCAGGAAGGAATATAAGACTGTGATACTCAGGTAAAACCTTTACAAAATACCCGAAGAAATCAGCATTACCTTCAAGTGCATATGCCGGATTATCCCGTTTCGGACTAACAGATGTATCATGCTCCATAATATGCTAGTTAAGCAGATATTTATGAATTCCATTTCTGTTGTTTGTGGGACATCTGTCCAGGTAATATGGGGGTGTCTTGGGTGATCTCGGTGGTAAAATATTCTGTTTTTGAAGCGTTTCGGTGGCTCAACCAAAATCCGTGCTGATCCGTTCAATCCGTCAAATCCGTGTAACCATTACCTCTCTGCCAAAACGGAGCTTACATCTCGTGAATAAACAGCTTGATCGGCTCGCTTTTACCTTTCAGTTCCACGCTGTGGTGAAAAACAAACTTGCCATACAGGTCAGCATTCAGGCGGGACAAGGTAGCCTCGGAGATCATCAGCCGGTTTGGCAAAGATGCTTTTTCCACTCTGGCAGCCGTATTCACGGTGTCGCCGATCACGGTTAAGTCCTTGCGGTCAATGGTTCCTACGTCTCCTTGCAGCACCAACCCGCTATTTATTCCGATGCGGATGGCGATAGGTTCATCCCCGTTTTCTTCGCGCACTTTGTTCAATTCCGGGATGCCGCTATCCAAAATCCGGATGGCGCTGCGGACGGCATCGTTGGCATCATTGAACACGGCCATAATGGCATCCCCGATAAATTTGTCGATGTCGCCAAAGCATTCGCGGGTAATCACGTCGCAGATGCCAAAAAGGTCGTTCAACAGGTTTACCACTGCATGAGGAGGGTTTTTCTCGGAAAATCCTGTAAAATTCACCACATCGAGGTAAAGCACGGTTAAATCCAGAATGCGGGGTTGGCCTTGCTGTTGGTTGGATTGAACTCTCTCCAGGATGTCGCTGTAGGTGGTGGAAGACACATATTTGCGGATCAGGCTGTTGAATTTTTCCTGCATAATGCGGTATTCTTCCTGATGGCTGATATCGCGGAATACTTCTATGGCAGCCACTACCTTGCCATTCTCGTCCTGCACCGTGGACACATGGGTTTCCACCGGGAAGCGTTTACCGGCCTTGGTTTTGGGATATACTTTGGCAGCCGAGCTCCCCTTGCAGGCAATGGCTTTCAAGATCGGACAGGCAGCACGGCAAATCAGAATGCCATTTTCATCTATATGATTCAGGATATCATCTTTACAGCTTTTGCCGACCACTTCCGCAGCGCTGTAGCCTGTCATCTCTTCCGCAGCTTTGTTCCAGAAGAGAATCACTCTTTGGGGATCAACCACGTAAACACCATCGTAAAGGTTATTCAAGGTGCGCACCAATTCGGACTGCGGGGACTGCAGATCATCCAGAAATTGCATGATTACTCCTTGTTAGGCTCTCTTAGATATCTGTGCTTGTGAACATCGTTATCAATGCGTCAAGATGTTTGTCAACAATCTTTTGCAGCATCCTTTCATCAGGATGGATAACGCTTTGTCCACGGTTGTTAATTCCTCCGATTTCCACCAGAAAAGCCTTCGTTTCCTGGCTGTGAAAGAAATAATTGCGGGCATTGCCCACTTCGGAAGTGATGCCTTCATGCACCTCATAAGTGCCACGCTGATAGTCTTTTCTCAAGTGTTTGGCATAGCTTTTGGCGATCTCAAGGGTATGGGCAAAAAGCTGAGAACCGTTTCCACGGGCCGGCAAATATAGTTTTTCGCTGTAAGCCCCTGAAGCGGAGCTGTGATAAAAGATTGCCAGGGAAAATCTATGCTGTTGGGCCAGATTGATCACTGCTTTTACTTCGCTTTCCGAAGCTGGCTCGCTGCCTTTGAAAAAGGGGCTGTTTATGTTTGTATCGGGATCAAGGTCCCAAAACACGGGATAATTTCGATTCAGGTCAACCCCGTCGGTGCGCAGGTCAAGCTGCTTATTTCCATCCGTATCACGGTTGTTTTTGCGCTTAAATTGATACATCCCCTGGCTAACGATCCGAAAAGCGTCTGGATTGATGGTCGGCACAATCCAAAAACGATAGCGGGACAGTATCTCATCCACCTCTTTGTCGCTTCCATAACCGCTCAGGAGTTTTTCCGCCCAAGCCAGGGTCAGATTCACTCCCAAAACTTCATCGCCATGGTGCTGGCCAATGATCAGAATCTCTTGTTCCGCCTGCTTTTTACCCAGTTCCAAGGCATAGATGGGCAGATTTTCCATCTCCGAAAAGCCGATTATGCGCAGTTGCAACAAAGCCGGCTGCAGCTTGGCCAGTTCGCTTATGCGGCCATACAATTCCGGTTGGCTGATATAGCCAGACTCAAGTGGATAAACGTTTCCCCGGTTGCTGGCGCAGGACATCAGGCACATAATGAGGATCAGGCAAAGCGATAACAGGATCATCTTTGGCTTCATAACCGATGGTGTTCTTTCCTTGCTGCAATGGAGATCATCTTGCCGGGAATCACGATTATCTTTTTCACGTTTAGTCCTTCCAGGCTGCGCTGCACGTTATCAACTTCCAGCGCCATGGCCTTCAGGCTTTCGGCATCGGTTTCAGGGCTCACTTCCAGCTTGCCTCTCAGCTTGCCATTCACCTGAATCACATAGGTTATGCTATTGCGAAGCAGATACTTCTCTTCATATTGGGGCAAACCGCATTCATGCAGCATCTTTTCCTGCTTCAAGCTCTCCCATAGTTCTTCCGCGATATGTGGGGCAAAGGGATAGAGCATTTTTGGCAGAGCCGCACAAGCAAAGGCAAAAACCGCCAGTTCCGATTCAGCCAGCTTTTCCGGCTCTTTTATCTTGATAATGGCGTTCAGCAACTCCATGCTGGAGGCAATCGCGGTATTATACTGCATTCTCTGCAGGCAGTCCTCCGTCCAGCGATAGATGGCGTGATGGGTCTGATAGCGCAATTCGGCGATCTCTTCACCGATTTCGCCTTCACTGCAGGCCAGACCTTTGATAATCAAGTCCTTATGACTGTCTATCAACCGCCATACCCGGTTCAAAAAGCGAAATGCGCCCATTACTCCGTCGTCGCTCCATTCCACATCCTTTTCCGGAGGTGAGGCAAAAAGCAGAAACACCCTCAGGGTATCCGCACCGAAGCGGTCGATTATGTATTGCGGATCAACCGTATTGCCTTTGCTCTTGCTCATCTTTGCGCCGTCTTTGGTAACCATGCCTTGAGTGAGCAGACGGGCAAAGGGTTCGTCGCAGTTCACCCAACCCAGATCGCGCATAAATTTGTGGAAAAAGCGGGCATAAAGCAGATGCATGCAGGCATGTTCGATGCCGCCTATGTATTGATCCACTGGCAGCCAGTAATTGGCCTGCTCAGGATTGAAGGGCTCTTTATCGTTCTTGGGATCGGCATAGCGGGCAAAATACCAACTGCTGTCCACAAAGGTATCCATGGTGTCGGTTTCGCGCCTGGCCATTTCACCACACTTGGGACACTTCACATTCAACCATTCCGGAACGCTAAGCAGCGGATTGCTGGTGGTGCGGCCTACCTGCACATTATCAGGCAAACGAACCGGCAAATCCTCATCGGGAACCAGCACCACACCACACTTGGGACAATGGATAATGGGGATGGGATTGCCCCAATAGCGCTGACGGGAAATGCCCCAATCGCGCAGACGGTAAGTGAAGGTCTGTTCGCCCCAGCCGTTTTCAGCGGCCCAAGCTGTGATGGCGCTTTTGGCAGCTTCGCTTTCCAGACCTTCGAACTGCTGCGAATTAACCATGATGCCGGGCTCTATGTAGGCCTCGGTCATATCATTCAAAACCAGGCTTTTATCGGGCTTCTGGATCACGATCTTGATCGGAATCTCATACTTTTTGGCGAAATCGAAGTCGCGTTGATCATGAGCCGGCACCGCCATAACCGCACCTGTGCCATAATCCATCAGCACATAGTTGGTTATCCAGATCTGAACCCGGTCGCCATTCAGGGGATTGATGCAGTAGCGGCCGCTGAATACACCTTCTTTGACGGCTTCAGCGGAACTGCGCAGCACCTTGTCTTCATTTATCACCTTGCGGCAGAAATCGTGCAGAGCCAGGTTTTCCGGCTCGGCTGCCAACCAACCCTGAACCAAAGGATGTTCAGGCGGCAAAGCCATGAAGGTAACGCCAAAGATGGTGTCGGGTCGAGTGGTAAAGATCGGAATCTTAGTTTCGCTGTTTTCCAGCACAAAGTCTATCCTGGCTCCTTCGCTCTTGCCAATCCAGTTTTTCTGCATGGTCATCACGCGCTCTGGCCAGTCAATTATTTTTGAGAAATCCAAAAGCTCTTCGGCGTATTTTGTAATCCGGAAATACCACTGCTCCAGTTCCTTTTGCTCCACCTGAGAGCCGCAACGCCAGCAGGAACCGTCTTCCACCTGTTCGTTGGCCAACACAGTCTGGCACTCTTCGCACCAGTTTTGAAAGCTCTTTTTGCGGTAAACCAGCCCTTTTTCATAGAGCTTTTTGAAGATGAACTGGCCCCAACGGTAATATTCCGGACGGCAGGTGCTTACCTCGCGATCCCAATCAAAACCGAAGCCCATGCCGTCAAACTGCGTGCGCATGGCTGAGATGTTCTCTTCCGTGGTAATCCGGGGATGGCTATTATGCTGAATGGCATAGTTTTCGGCGGGCATGCCAAAAGCGTCGTAGCCCATCGGCTGCATCACGCTGTAGCCCTGCATCATCTTCAGCCGGGTAACGGCATCGCCGATGGAATAATTGGACGCATGGCCGATATGGAGCACTCCGGATGGATAGGGAAACATTGAAAGCACATAGTACTTAGGTTTCTCGCTCTTTTGGGGTGCGCTGAAGATCCGCTTTTCTCGCCAGACCTGCTGCCATTTACGTTCGATTTTTCCAAAGGGGTATTCCATGGTATTCTCCATTTATATCAGTTTTATCCATAATACAATAGCAAAAATCGAGGTGCAGGGTTTGTGTCAAGGGGAAAGTGCTGGGGTCTTGGAGTCTTGGAGTCTTGGAGTCTTGGAGTCTTGGAGTCTTGGAGTCTTGGAGTCTTGG
>CAZGWB010000019.1:0-21664 GCA_964529335.1 uncultured Candidatus Cloacimonas sp. | reverse complement strand
AGTCGAGGAGTTAGTGGAAAAGGGTAAAAGTGAAACCAAGTGCATTTATAGTAAGGCAGGATAATAGATAATCGTTAAAGCCTTTTTTTACACCTCATAGAATCTGCTTGACGTCAGAGCCACATTTCAATAAATGGCTGTAATAAAACTCGCTTCTATCGTATAATTTGGGAGAAAGCCATGAACAAAGTTCAAACCGCCTTTCTAAAAGCTCTGCAGTCCTATGAGGACAGAGAAAAAGCCATCAGCAGCCAGCGTTTCTTTCGCACCGGACCGGGTGAGTATGGCGAAGGAGACAAATTTTGGGGCTTAACCGTACCCGTCCAGCGCAGCATCTCCAAGGAGTTTTATGCCAAGCTGTCTCTGGCTGACCTGCGTTCTCTGATCAAGCATGAAATCCATGAAGTGCGCCTTACCACGGTGATGATGATGGTGCTGAAGTATCAACACGCCAAAACCGATGAAGCCCGGGCGGAAGTGGTGGAGCTTTTTATGGATTCCATGGTGCATATCAACAATTGGGATCTGGTGGACACCTGTGCGCATCTGATTTTGGGCGATTGGCTGCTGGATAAGGACTGGAGCATCTTGAAGGAGCTGGCCGCCAAAGACCATCTCTGGACCCAACGCATCGCCATGATCGCCACTTATACCTTTATCCGCAAAGGCGTGTATCAGCCAACCCTGGAAATCGCCGACATCCTGATCGATCATAAGCACGACCTGATCCACAAAGCCGTTGGCTGGATGCTGCGTGAAGTGGGCAACAAAGATTATCAAACTGAATACGATTTCCTTCTGCCCCGCTATAAAACCATGCCCCGCACGATGTTGCGCTATGCCATCGAGAAATTCAAAGAGCCGGTACGTCAGGCCTTCCTAAAGGGCACTCTATAATCCAGACCGGCAAAGCAAAGAGCGAGTTCTGAGCCAGGTTTATCATTATCCGGTTCATAACTCGCTCTTTTTTCTGGCCGGAAAGAATAATTTACCGGCAAAAAGGCTCAGTATTTGCATAAAAAGCCAATATCAGGGGAGGATAAAGATGAAAAATATCCTGATTATAGCTCTAATAGCCCTTCCATTGGCCATTTTTGCGGCCTATCTGGAAAATATTCCCTCGCAAGTAAGCCAGCCTGACGGCAGCCTGCTTAGCCTGTTTGCCAGCGGCGACGAATATGCAAACTATCTGCACGACGCCCAAGGTTACACGATCATCCAAAGCCCAACCGACGGTTTTTATTACTACGCAATGCTCAATGGTGGTGAACCAGTTCCCTCAGCCCATAGGGTTGGTTCTATCGATCCCACCAGCCTGGGAATCCCCAAACGGATAAACATCTCAAAAGCCGCTTATGAGGCCAAAAAGGCCTTTATGCAAGCACCGGAAAAGCGCAACGAAAAAGGCCCCAATACCGGCACGGTGAATAACCTGAACGTCTTTATCCGCTTTGCCGACCAAACTGAATTTGAACTTCCCCGCTCTTTTTACGATGCCCGTTTCAATGCCGTGGGCGACAGCATAAACAGCCTAAAGACCTATTTTCATAAAGTCAGCTATGATCAGCTCAATTACGAGACGCACCACTTCCCAAGCTGCGATCCCCAAATAAACCTCTCCTATCAGGACAGCCATCCCCGCAGCTATTTTATGCCCTACAATGCAGTTACCAATCCTGGCGGCTATACAAACAGCGACGAACGTGCCATGCGCGAACAAGCCATGCTGGCCGCTGCGATAAACAGCATTGCAGGTCAGGTTCCCAGCACTTTGAACATCGATGCCGACAACGACAATGCCGTGGATAACGTCTGTTTCATCATCCGTGGACCTCACACCGCTTGGGCCGACCTGCTGTGGGCGCATCGCTGGGTTCTGTATTACGCCGATGCCAGCATAAACGGTAAACAGGTGTGGGACTTCACCTTCCAGCCGGAAGACCAAAACAACGTGCGCACCTTGTGCCATGAGATGTTCCACAGCGTTGGCGCGCCAGACCTCTATCACTACACCTTCAACGGAGTGGCACCGGCCGGTTGCTGGGACATAATGGAAAGCGGCAACGGCCATATGGGCATGTATATGAAGTTCAAGTATGGCGGCTGGCTTACCAGCTTGCCAGTGGCCACCGCCGGAAACACCTACACCTTGAATCCCATTAGCAGTTCCACCAACAATGTTTACAAGATCGCCATTCCCGGCAGCAACAGCCAGTTTCTGGTGCTGGAATACCGCAAACGCGGCAGCGACATCTTTGAAGCCGAGCTTCCAGGTTCGGGGCTTTTGATCTACCGGATTCATTCCAACTACGAAGGAAATGCCGACGGCCCTCCGGATGAGGTTTACATCTATCGTCCCAATGGCAGCAGCACCGTAAATGGCCAGATCTTCGAAGCCGCCTTCAGCGCAGATGCCGATCGCACAGAATTTAATGCCTACACCAATCCACGCTCCTTCCTCAGCAATGGCAATCCCTTTCAAATCAATATAAACAACATTGGCTACGCCGGGGAAACGATCAGCTTCACAGTTTCACCCAGCACCGATCCCCTGCCACCGGTTATCAGTGCCGTCAGCCCTGCCAGTGGTTCGATTCTGGCCAATTCCAGCATCGAAGTGTCGGCCCAGGTTAGCGCGCCAAACAGCACTCTGAACCAGGTGGAAATCTGGGTAAACGGAATTCCGGTGAGTACCCTTACCGAAGCTCCATACGCCACTACCATCAACGCCGCAAGCCTCAGCTTGGGCACACAGGTGATCTCTGTGGTCGCCTATGCAGCCAATGGTTTGCAGACCAGCCGGGACATCCTGATTACCCTGATCGATCCAGATCAGGAAAGCTGGTTTGGCTGGCAGACGGCTGAACCGATATGGAGCGAATATGGACGGGGCGCGGTTCCGATCCAGGTAGCAGTGGATTTTGACCTGGGGCTCCAGGAATACCGGCTGAAAGCAGTCCGTTTCAATGTGATTCCCGATGCCTGGGGACAGCCAACGGTTCCGGGAAAATTCAGTGCCCGGATCAATCGTCTGGCTAATGGCGCGATTACCGATCAAACCCTGATCGAGCTTGGCGATATCTATAATCAGGCCTATGAACAGGATTTCACTTTCGTGGTGGCCGACAGCACCAGAATTTCCGGACAGATCGCCTTTATCCTGGATTGCTATGAATACCAGAATGTCCTGTTCGACGAAAACGCCATCTGCGGCCATACCTGGCTGGCAGAGCCCAACCGTCCCTGGACCGACGCCCTGGCCAGAGGCATGCTGGGAGCCGCTTCCCTGAGCCTTCTGCTGCAAGACCCTACCGTTGGCACCGAAGACGAACTGCTTATTCCAGCCCTGCAACTTTCCTGCTATCCCAATCCGGCCCGGGGCATGGCAAAACTGGCTTTTTCGCTTAATAACCCCGCACCTGTAAAGCTGAGCATTTACAACCTGAAAGGCCAAAAGGTAAGAACCCTTAGCTTGGAAAACAAACAGGCCGGAAACCACGAACTTAGCTGGAACGGCACCGACGAGAAAGGCCAGCCTGTTTCCAGCGGTTGCTATATTGTCCGCCTGCAAAGCGGCAAACAGAGCATCAACCGTAAGCTGGTTTACCTAAAGTAATCCTTGCTCATCACCCCTATTCCACGCGGACTCCACCCGGAAGCCTCGCCCATCACATCCGCGAGGAGTCCGCGTGGCTTGCGGGTGGAATGCGGGTGGCGAGCCGGCATACCGGTGGCTGCCAAGGAAAAGAAATCAAGCGAGTATAAAAAGCGCAGAAACTTTGCTTGACACAGTTTCTATGCGTAAAAAAATCGAACCTAATAAAAAAAGATAAGGAGGCCCAGATGCAAGACGCCAATGAAATCACAGGAGCTGTAACAAGCTAAGACCGATCCTTATCATTACACTTTACTATCCTAATAACCGTGAAAATGGCTGAACACGGCTGATAATAGTTTACGGGATCGGTATGGGAACCGATCCCTTTCATTTTCTGAGTTAGCTCAGGGGACTTGGTTCCTCTGAGCTTTTTTGTTTGGCAGACAAAGTCCCCTGCCCAAAATCACAAAATTCGGCCAAAAGGAGCACCAAATGACCCACCCAAACCAGCCTGAAAAGGCAAGCCAAGCATAGCTGAGGTTCAAAGCCTGATTCCTCAGCACCAAAAAATAAACTGGAGGAATCATGTATCAATTACATGAATTGGGTTGGAATGAAGCTTGGGAAAGCGCATTTCAGCCATATAAAGACAAAGGTCTCATCCCTGCCAGAATCTGTCAGGAGATGAAGAACAGTTTTGGGATAATCATGGAAACCGGAGAATCTACAGCCGTCCTGTCCGATCTACTGTGGAAAGCAGCCAAGAACAGAACCTTGCTGCCTGCCATCGGTGATTGGGTTGCCGTGCAAAGAAAAGACAGCCGGGATCCCTACAAAATAATGAGTATATTGCCCCGCAGCAGTTGCTTCTCCCGCAAGGCAAAGAATACCTTCGGCCGAAACTATGACAAAGCCGGCAGTTCGGATGAACAAGTGCTGTCTGCAAATGTGGACATAGTATTCCTGATGATAGCCCTGGATTTCGATTACAATCTGCGTAAAATCGAAAGGTATATGTCCCTGATCTGGGAAAGCGGAGCCAAGGCAGTAATTCTGCTGAACAAAGCTGACCTTTGCGGTGATTATGAAGACAAGGTGGAAGAAGTGAAAACCATCTGTGCCGATATCCCGGTGCATGCCATAAGTGCCTTGGACGATTGGGGATTGGAAACTATCAGAGCCTATCTGGGCAGAGGGATTACCATCTCCCTGATCGGTTCTTCCGGAGTGGGAAAATCCACCCTGATCAACGCCCTGACCGGAGAAGAGAAAATGCAGGTGGGCGAAATTCGCAGAGCAGATGGCAGAGGCAGGCATACCACCGCCCGCCGGGAAATGATCATCCTGCCCACAGGCGGTGTTCTGATCGATAATCCCGGTCTGCGCGATATCAAGATCATCGGAACAGAAATAAGCCTGGAACGAACCTTCGAAGATATCGTACAACTGGAAAAACACTGCCGTTTCAGCGATTGCCAACATGACACCGAACCAGATTGCGCTGTAAAAGACGCTATCGAACGAGGCATATTGGATCAAAAACGGCTCGATTCCTACCAAAAGCTGCAGAGTGAACTGGCTTTTGTGAATCTCAGGCGTGAGGAACGTCGCAAGCTGGAAGATAAACAAATCTACAAGCAAAACAAGGGCGGATACAAACATGCCAAACCATATCCGAAAATGAACGACAGTAAAAGGTAAAACAACAAAATAGGCTCCCTCAATTGGGAGCCTGTTTTTTGGCTCGCCTGTATAACGAGAGGGTATTGAAAAAAGGAGTTTATTAAAATCCCATCAGTGGTGAAACATCTCATCCCTTCGGAGTTCAGGCTGTTGATAAAGTTTTTTTTCCTAATAATGGCATTAGATTTACTCTTGGGCAGACAAACTAAGTCCATAGGGCGCAGGCCGTTGACAAAGCAGTATTGCATGGTAGAATCAAATCCTCTTCAGAGGATTATTCACCATAGGCGGTGGTCTCAACCACCGTTTCAGAGGCATATAGCAAAAAAATATCCCCGCAGGAGATTTTTTACATCTCCGGTGGATTTATCCACCGGATTGGTTTATCCGGCCGCTAAAGCAGCCGGAGATGGTGAGTACCCCTGAAGGGGTATCAGGAGGTTATCTGCATCGCTAAACGGTGGTTGAAACCACCGCCTATGGTGAGAAACCCCTCTCGGGGTTCAGACTTCTGTCGCCCTGCGGGCTTAATCAAACCAGGGTTCGTTCATCGAGGGTCTTCGCTTCGCTACGAACCCATCGCTATGCTCTGACGCCCTCCGGGCTTTGTCAACAGGCTGCACCCCAAAAGGGGTTTCAAAGAACTCCGATTTTTCAAGGGCCTTTAAACATTGTTACAGGTTTTTTTTGCAGCAAGTGCACAGATCAGCTTAGTTCTATCCAAATCCATCCTCTGCTTTTCTCTGTGGTTTTAAAAAAAAACTCCGAGTTTATCGCGAGTTATGCATCACCCCGGCAGTTGACTGATAGAACAAAATGGACTATCTGGACAATCCGGATTAGATATCCGCTTGTCCAGGCAGTCCATTAAGTCCACTACGTGTATGGGGCTACAGGGTTATTCTGATCGGGCAACCTCAGCTGAACTTGCGCTTACTTTGTAGAAATAAGCACCCACGGTTTCGCTATCCTCCCAATGCGTTTCTGCGGTTTGGGCTATAGGAATACCCCAATCTTCCGCATAGGGATCGGCACTGCGATACACATAGTAGCTATTAGCGTTTGAAACTGCATCCCAGCTAAGCTGGATAACTCCTGTTCCCAGGCTGATCTGCAGGTTTTCCGGAGCCGGCAAAAAGCCCAGCAGGGTTCTAAAACTGATCTCGTTGCCGTAGCTGGTGCCTGCTGCGTTGGTGGCAAAAGAGCGCACAAAGTATTGGGTATCGGGTTCCAGGGTATCCAACTGCACAAAAAAGTCTCCTTCCTCCGCGCCAGCCAGGGTATGCGATCCACTTAGATCGGGATTTTGGGAAGTTCCGAAACAGAATCCGCTAGCGGTGATCGTGCCAAAGCCATTGTGGATAATGCTACCGTTCAGGGTGGCGCTGATAGAACCAATCTCGCTTGCCTCAAATGTGGAAAGCGAGGGAGCCACAATCCCAATTCCGTTCAGGATGGTTTGCACCGGCTGCAAATAGCTGCTTTCAGAAACCAGATAATCGGATAGATTCCCACCCGTCGCTGGTGAAAAGCGCACATAAACCTCTGTGGGTTCGATATTCCCTGTAATAGGAGCAATGCTTAGCTGGGAGCTATACTCCCGTCCCAGGGGGTTCAGAGAAAGCTCAAAGCCATCCGGAGCAGTGATGATCAGATTATCCACCAACTGCTGAGCCGAAACGATCAGAGTGTCGGGGTTTGAACTTTGCCCCACCACCACCGAGCCAAAGGGATTTAGCAATGAAGTATCAAGCGTTATCTGCGGAATCGGCAAGGTATTGAACTGCACCTCATTGCCATACACCAAACCTGCTACATTCACCGCAAAACTACGCACGTAGTAGGATGTGTTTGGGATCAAACCACTTAGTTCTGCTGCAAACCAACCGGTCTGAGCACCCAGGTCAATAATGTTATCATCGATGCTCGGATCAGGATAAAGGCTGTAAACAACACCGGAAAATTCCACCGGATCACCTCCGTCATCCACGATGCGGGCATTAACCGTGGCGCTTTCCGTGGTGATGTAAACCACGGTGGCGGTCTCCACAGCAGGTGGCAGCACTCCCGTGCCAGTCATCTGGACATAAAGATTTTCCAAGCCTTCGCAATGAACGGTAAGAGCCCCGGGCCAGGAACCAGGCTCAAATGGGCTGAACTTCACGTAGAGAGTGGTTTCGGGCAGGATATAGTCGATGGGATTCAAATCCAATTGCATGTTATAACCGCTGTTTTCCTGCAGGGAGATCTGATAGCCCTGGGGACAATAGACTGCAACCGTTCCGGTCAGGCTCTGCCCGGAAACAGAAACGGTTTGAACGGTAGAATCTCCTCCCAGGGGAACTGCACCAAAATCGGGCAAAGAATCAGGATTTACCGATATTGAGGGCCCCGGAGTGTCGAAACTGACCTGATTTCCGTAGGCTATGCCATAGGCGTTGATGGCATAAGCCCGCACCCGGTAATTGTAGCCTGGCAAAAGATCAGCCATGTTTAGGCTAAATTCTCCAGTGCTGCCAGGCGCAGTGCCATGGTAATAATCGATGGTAGGATCATCCATATAATACCAGCAGATACCTCTTTCCGTGATCGGCAGATTGCCTGTGGAGCTTACGTTTCCTCCACTTGTGGCGGTAGTTACGCCTATATTGCTAACCGCTGTGGTAGTCAGCACCGGCAAGCCGACTCCCTGTCCGAAGAGAGGCAAGTATTCATCCGTGCCGGTATTGGAACTGATGATAAGCTGAGCATCATAGGATATCGCTTCCGTAGGCGAGAAGGTTAGCATGTAGGTGGCAAATTCTCCGGCCAGCAGATAGAAGCTGAGTGTATTGCGCGGTTCTGAGCCTGCAGCTTGCCCTGCTCTTCCCGCAGGCAGGTAGGCCTGGTAGAGGCTGTAACCGTCTGGTGCGGCAAGGGTTCCCGACAAGCCTATCTCACCTGTATTATGCAAGGTGAAGCTCTGAGTGCTGTCGCTGCCGGCAGGAACAAAGCCAAAATCCAGAGAAGTGGGGGTTAACTCATAATCAGGATTGCCGATGCGGACATTGATGGGGATAGCCAACATCCCTTGTTGGGGATCATTGCTGTTTATATACAGCTGATTCATATACCAGCCTTCCGGGATCCCCGTTGTATCCACCAAGATATCTATGGGTAAAGCTGGATCAGAAGGCTGCAGGGTTCCCCACAATGAAGTTTCTCCATTCAGGGTGATCCAGTTGGAAGGCAGTTGGAAGGTCCCGCTTACCGCCAGGTCATCGATCAGGATATCGTTTCCATAAGCGCTGACCCCCAGTATCCCGATGCGGACATTGCTCTGCCCCTGATAATCCAGCAGGCTGAAGAAATGCTGATGCCAGGCATACTGGCCGTTATTGCGGTAAACCGGAGAACCAACATTTACCCAGGCTCCGCCATTCACCGAGGCCTGCACCTGAAGGTAATCATAGTTACTGGGATAGCTGCTGTCGTGAAACATCCAGAAGCTGAGCGATACGCCGTTCATATTGGCCAGGCTGAACACCGGG
The DNA here is from genome assembly GCA_964529335.1 of uncultured Candidatus Cloacimonas sp. Taxonomy (GTDB): domain Bacteria; phylum Cloacimonadota; class Cloacimonadia; order Cloacimonadales; family Cloacimonadaceae; genus Cloacimonas. The sequence goes on along the minus strand of CAZGWB010000019.1, from coordinate 12,853 downwards.
CTTTCCAAGCGGGCGCTGTTTGTATTGTAAGCCCAGTAGGAATTGAAAAATCCCATCCAGGAACCTGCATAGGGATAAGAACCACTAACGTGGTCAGCAGCAGTAACCCGGCTCCAGGTAGCAGAGGTACCCGCAATATAATCAACTTCAGTTTGTCTCCAGCCCTCAGGCGGGAAGCTGTCTTCAAAGCCTGTTTGCAGGACTGTGGTTTGCGGCCTGCCCATATAGGACACATAGGCAAAGTAATTCAGAGAATCCACTCCGGTATTATCGATGAGAAGCTGTTTGGTTCCCATCTGACCGGGAATCAGATCGAAGTAGAAACTGGCATAATCATAGCTGATCCTGGGACCTACCCCAATCCCGGACATAGGCATCACCAGGCTGCCACCATCCGCATTATGGGTGATAATCATATCTCCGTTATAGGGAATGGGTTCACTGGGCTGGAAGGTAAGCGCATAGGTATTGGTGCTGCCCATCGGAACACTGAATTCCAGGCTGTTGCGAGCTCCGCTATCCTCCTGTTTATCGGTTGCAAAGCTGCTAAGCCCCTGCCCATCGGTTCTGCTCCACAATGAAACGCTGAAGTTGGCCGGAGTGGTGATGTTGCCATGCAGGATGGCCGAACCTGGATTGGAAATGATCATATACTGGTTACCGGAGGTTTGCGACCAGATTACTTCGCCGAAATCGTAACTTGCCGGAAGAGCTATAATCTGGGGAACGTCGGTTGACCAGTTGATGCGCTGATACATGTCGTTTTCGAACGTGGAGCCGGCAAAAGCGCCGGATTCCCCTGTGAAGCTGAGAGAGCCCTGGTTTAGGGTTTTAGCCACATTGTTCGTTGCACTGCCGGCAATCGTGAATCTGGCATCGCTGATCGACAGGCTTTGGGTGTTGTCCACTTTTAAGAGGCAACCACCGCTCACGCCATAGCGGAAGATACAGTGAGCAAAGGGATAAGCAGGATTAACCGTGGCATTCTGGGTTACATACACGCCATTGGCGTTCAGATACTCAAATACCGCCCAATCCGCGGCTATAGTGCCCCCACCATTGATGTTTATAGAGTAGTATCCCATACTGTGGGTCATGGTTGCCGGAAGAGAGGAAGAACCCATTAGCTGCAGGATTCCACTGTCGTTTACAGACAGGGATTTGTTGTTGTTCATCCTGATCATCCCTCCGGCTCCCACCGATAAGGTAGCCCCGCCGTTAACCTGAATTTCCTCGTTAACGGTAAGCACATGTTGGCCTACCTGGAAAACTCCGGAATCGATGTGCAATCCCATTATCGTATCCAAAGTCCCATTATCGGTCATTCTTAGCACTCCGGTCTTATTCGCAATCACTTGTCCAGTGTTCAGAATACCTTGCAGACAAAGATCAGCCTGGCTTTCACCTTCGAAGATGATGGTTCCGGTGTTATCATCCCAATTTCCTGTGGGAGAAACTGACAGACTTCCCCAAAGATGGTGAGTAAGCCCGCTAGTTCCATAACTCCAGGTGCCGCTTTCTATGCTAAGGTCTTTCAGGATCAGCATAGGATGATACGGCAGGAAACTTCCGCTCGCTTTATCGATCACGAAGCCATTTACGCTGACCGGCTCGTGCTGCGCGGTTATGCTCTGGTTGGCGGTACCGTTCAGAGTAAGCCCTGAATATAGTGAGGTACCAAAACCTTGGGTAGTATTAACCACAGTATTATTGTCGCTAAGGTTACCCTTCAGTTTCAGCTCGCCCATGAGATATAGCCTGGCCCCCGAAGCAACAGATGTGTTGCCATTAACCTGAACTGTGCTGGAGGCCAGAATATGCAAACCCCCGCTTACTACCAGCAGATCGTTTAAGATGGTGGAAACTGATTCTTCGAAATAAATGAAGCGCTGAGGACTTCCTGTGTTGTTTACGTTCAGTTTATAAAAGCTCTGGTTGCCTTTTATCTTTCTGCTGGTGGAGGGAACCGAAATACTAAGCTCGCTGGTTCCACAGGTATAGCCAGCAGTTCCCACGTTGTTTATCCAGTTGCCTTTCAGGGTGAAAGCATGGTTATTGCTATTGAAATTCCCGCTTTGGATGGTCAGGTTTCCGGCGATTACCGCTGCAGTGGAAAGAACTACTGATGCTCCGCTTTTACTTATCTTGACGGAAGGCAGCGAGTTCCCTCCCCCCAAGTTTATATTGGCCTGCACCGAACCGATGAATTCAAAGGTTCCGAATTCCGTTTCATCAACAAACACACCGGAAGCAGTGGCATATAGTCCTCTGCCCATACGAATAACAGTATAGATGTTATTATCCAGACTGCTGCCGGAAATGAATTGCAATCCCTTGTTGGTGAATTCAATGGTATTACCCCAGGTTACCCAGGGACAGTTGACAATTTGCCAGGCACCAGAGTAGGGAGCATCATTGATGAAGCTTCCACCCCTGGTTTCCAGGTAGGTGGTGCTGGTAGTGCTGAAATTGCCGTGCACGGTCATCTGCAAGGCCAGGGTATTCAGATATCCTCCGCTGAAACTGAGATCGCCGTCTATGATAAACACATCATCCGGTATGGCTTCTGTGGTGTCTATAGACATCAGAAATCCGTTTGTTACTGTGCAGTTGCCATATATATGGACACTTGTATTGGCTGTAGACCGGTCAAAATTTTGATCCAGGTAGCTGGCAGCTCCGCTGATATTCAGATTGCCATTTACAACAAGGTTGCTGCCATCCAGTGGACGCAGCTTGCCAGCCAGAATGTCCAGATTACCTGATACACTTACGGTTTTATCTGCAGCAACATAAACCAGATATGTAATGGCATCCACCTGAAAATGATAGAAGGTTTCGTTGGAGTCTATCTGCTTGGTGTTTGGGCTGCCGATGTATTTCACCATTCCAACACCCTCCACAAAGTTGTCTGCCGTTCCCTGGTTGTTCCACCTGCCTCCCAGAGTAATGAGATCGTCGGAGTTATTGGCATAGAGGTATCCTGAGCTGCCTATGGTGAGATCCCGTAGCACATTGAGGACGTGGTGATCTATCAGCAGTTTTCCACCTAGAACCTGCAAGTCTTTTTTAACTGTAAGATCGTTATTCAAAGACAGGCTTCCGGTAGTGCCGCTTTTGTTTATGGTCATACTGGATAAATAGTTGCCTGTTCCCAGGCTCAGGCTGGACGGTAAGCTTCCGATGAACTCCAGCATTCCATTGGTTGGCTGGAAGGTATTGGCGTTATTGGCCATGAATCCCCAGCCCAGCTTGATGGTGCCTCCCGAGAAATTAAAGCCAGAAGTACCGATCTGCATACCGTTATTGGTGATCTGCAAGGTTCCACCGCTCATGTTGGTGGTCCCGCCAAAAAGATAATGCGAACCGCTGTAAGCTGTATTGATCACCAGGCTTCCCCCATGCAGGGCAAGCTGGCCGGTGGAATATTGCAAAAAGGTGTTATAAACCGTACAAACTCCGCTTATTCCAGAAGGTAAACTAAGCAAGCCGCTATTATATAGGTTTGTGGAATAAACAGAGTAGTTACCTGCCAAGATCAGGGCTCCCTGATTCCAGATATCGATCTTTCCATTTACCACAATGCTCTTGGTAGCGGTTATCGTGCAATTTGGTTTGATGATCAGGTCGCCATTCAGGTTTAGTCCATAATCGTAGATCATCAGGTTTCCGCTTGCATTTTCAAATTGCAGAGTGCCCAGAGAGCAGTTATTTGCCATTATCAGATCGTTTGCGCCGGGGAACATCGCATTTGAGTAAAAAACCGTCTTAACCGAAGCAGGTAGATCGAAGCTGGTGCCATTGTGCAGATGCAGATTCCCATGCAGCTTGATGGTCCCATTAGTAATTGCGGCATTGCTCCCATCCTGGAAAATGGCAGAACTATGCACATCCAAAACGGCAGCGGAGCCATCCATGGCTAATGTTCCAAAAACCTCTACCGACCCCAATATGTCCAATTCCACGCTGTTGTTCACTTTCAGGATAGTTCCCGCTTGAACTGAGCAGGACCCGGAGATTGTGGAATTTGCAATAACTGCCACCTGATTGGTTCTGAATTCCCCTTCCCGGCTCGTTTTATAGACAAATAAATCCCACACGAAGCTGGGTGAACTAACTTTGAAGACTGTATCAGCGCTTCCGAGCAGCTCGATTGTCCCACCGGTGGGATCAAAACCTGCCCGTTCCACCCTGAAATCACCCACAGTCTGAATTACCCCTCCGCTGATGCTGGCATTAACGCCATAACTGGTGGATGGCAAATATATGCCATTATCGATAAAACAAAGGGTTCCTCCCGAGAGGATAAACTGGATTGACCTGGTGACCGCCCATACGCTTGGTTCAGTATTTTCACAATGGACAGTGAAGGTACCTCCCGAGATGTTCAGATCGGCGTCCAGATAAACCAGGTGAGCGCTGTCTTGGAAGAGGTGAATCAAACCTGATTCCAGAATATAGGAACCCACGATCCAGCCCTGAGCGAGATCAGAAGCCGTGAATGAACCTCCATTTACCCTGAGCGTGCCGGAAGCAAAGTCCAGAGATTCGCATTGCACCATTTGATCTGTGCTGATCACCACTTCCGCATTGAGATCTTTCTCTACCCTGAGAATATTGAAATCCAAGCAGTTACAGCTAGAATTTGCGGGTCCGGTTAAGCTAACCTTGGCCCCAGAAGCATATATATAATGGGTGAAAATGGGATTTTGTTCCCAATCGCCAAACAGGGATATTGTGAAGCTCTGGGCATTCAGCAATCCACTTTGAAGCTCAATGTTTCCTCTTACCGTGATGCTGCTTGCCAGGATCACACTGCTGGTGCTGTTCAACACTAAATCATTAAAGTAGTCTGCTGAACTGCAATTAATCGTTTGCGGGGATGTTCCAAGGCAGGTTAAATCGCCATTGTCCAGATGCAGCCCACCCGCAGCGGTCAGAGACCCATACAGAAGAACGGAACAGGCAGACGAAACTTCAAACTTTGCCCCACTCTGAACCGTGAGGTTGCCTTTAATCGCAATTTGCGAAGTGGAGCTTGAGGTAATCACCACAGACCGGTTGCTGCTTTTGGAAATAGTAAGATTTTGAAAGTATGAAGAGCTATCCTCGTTGCGCAGTTCACTTGATTCGGCACCGTCCAGGATTACCTGAGACAAATCAATGCAAACGTTTGAGGCATTGTAACAAGTCCAGTCTCCGGCCACTCTGATCGTTCCAGCCGCGGATTCATCAAAGTAGGACCCGCTTTGCCAACTTAGGTGCCCGTTCAGATCCAGAACCGCTTGAGAGTTGCTGATCTTGAGGATTCCAAACACATTGGTAAGGCCTCCCGAAACCGTAAGGGTGCCCACACCCACTTCCAGATTGGCACCGCTTTGAATCGTCAGGCTGCGGCAATTCGCCGAGACACCTCCATAAATATAGGGATAGTTACTACATCCGGGAGCTATAACCACATTAGTGGCAGAATCAGGAATCAGATTATTACTCCAGTTAGCGGCCAAAGCCCAATTGCGGTTACTGCTTCCCGTCCAAACTCCCGGGGCACCTACATTGATGACAAAACTGGAGCTTCCACCGGTAATAATGTAATCCTTGCAGTAAACGCAAAGTCCATAGCGATCGGTGGCCGGAATATTGACCACAAAGGATTCATCCCCTCCCGCAGGACTGACATCGCTATTGGCAATGGCCTGGCTGACATTTTGGATATAGTAGCCGGACTGAGAAGAAAACAGCGCCATACCCAGATTATGCGAGCCTGAATACATATCCAGGCTGATTACATAGGTTCCGGCATTTAGCTGTAGATCCCACATCTTCACGCTGTGGTAATCACTCCAGCTTAGCCCGGGATTTATTCCGCTTACCAGGCTGTGGTTTCCGCCCTCAAATTCAGTCATTCCTCCCACGAAACCGTTTGTATTATATACCTTGAGCCCATATATGTTGTCAGGGAGATGGTTGCGGTCGATGGCTATCAGATTCATCAGGCTGGTATATTGAGAAGTGGCCAGCAGGTTGTTTAGATTGATATTCTCATACAGCTTCAAGGCCATCGAAGGGCTGCTGCTGTTGCGATGCGTGCCAACCACCACCCAGGAATTCTCATTATCGGGGATCTTGTAATAAGACGGATTCTGAGTTTGGGTAATGGGAACCCCAGTTTCCAGAGTAACATTTCCGGAGCCGGCGGCAATGGTAAAATTGCCATAGCTGCCATCTGACCCAAGCAGTTGAAAGTCTGGGCGATATACTTCTATCTTTATCCTGGCTCGGTTTGAAGCCATTCCCAAGGGAATAAACCAATCATAGCTTCCAGTATTAGGTGCGTTATCGGTAATCAGAGTCCAACCTTCGTTTTCTCTGCCACCGCCAAGGTGATACCATAGCTTTACATAGCTTTCTGCATCATAGTCCCCTTCCCAGGTGATCTGGTAGGCTGATCCTGCGTAAAGAGTTTCTCCGGTTCCATTGGTCGACCAACCTTGACCTCCCACCGGGTAAGTTAGTTTTACGTGTGAACTCCAGCCGCTGGTAGAGGGATGAACATAGGTTATCATGTTGAATTCGCTTTGATGCCAGCTTTCTATCTCCCAGGAGTTTGGGTCGTGCAGCAACAGGTAATGACCGGAAGTATCGTAACCCATTCCGGTAATGCTGTGTCCGGGAATTGCCAAAAGGGATGGTTTGCCGTGGTTTGTCTCGGCGCAGGCTGCATAAAAAAGCTCGTCGTAATCCCAAAAAAACTCCAGTTCCAGATCGTCGCTATCTGTCCAGATGCCATAATCCCGTGAATCAAAGAAAGCCTGCATGCCATCATCCACATTAAAGTAGTAAGTGCTTCCCTCATCATCTGTTTCCATGTAATTACCTAAGGCCGTAACCGCATCCGTAAGGTGATAATCGGTATGATCCTGAATATTATCCCAGGCTTCATAATGGTATTTAATCAGATTGGAATAGTCACTCGTGGAAACATCAGACATATTATCCCACCAGGCAGAGAGCATCGACCCAGAACAAGGTGTGCATCCCACTGCCCATTGATAGAAGGGCATCTTATCGTGATCGGGAATATAATTCACTCGTCGGTCATCGGTGCGGCCGCTGAGGTATTCCTGCCAGAGTTTACTGAAGTCTGTAGGTTTCAGCGGAGTTTCCAAACCATCGGTGGCAGCAAGAAACTCCTCATAGCCAAGCACTTTGGATGGTGCAAAAGCTTTGATATAGTATTCCTTTTCCCTGGAAGACACTACAAACCATCGGCTGCCCATATTCACATGCACCATCCGGGAAAGCTTGTAGTCCTTGCCGATTGCCTTTACCGCCAGTCTTTCCATCTCGGTCAGATAGGCATAATCATAGGACAGGCCTTTGCTGAAAGAGATTATCACGGGTTTATCGGTTCGGGCGCCCATCAACAGATTGGCAAATCCTTCCCCATTCCAGCTTTCTTCCCAGAGTTTGCTGGCGGAATTACGGCAGCGCTGTTTTAGTTCTTCTGGATTGGGAAAAGGCTTCCCCAGAGAGAAATTGAACTGCCACACCACCAGAGATCCCTGGCGGTCATAGTAGGGTATCGGTTCAGCAGCATATACTTTGCCCCAATAGGCTTCCGCGTTGCGCAGAGCGATCTCCCTGATCTCACTAATAGGGATTGGGGCCACCTCACTGGCGGCTAAAAAGCTAAAAAACACCAGACAAATACAGAAACAAAAAATCACTTTCATGGGTTCCTCCCCGTGACAAACACTAATATTAATGGCTTATTTTAACTACTCCTGTTTATGTGGATCTCTGATTATGCAGGCACGGTAATACAAAATTATCCTTACGCAAATCAGACAGCAAACACACTATCAATTATACTCCTGTCAGAAGATTATTTTAATGTCAAGAACAATAAATGGATATGCTATACAGGCAAGGCAACCAGTGTGAGGAATAATTTCCACAAAACTCAGATCACTCCCAGCTGAGCTCTGGAAGAGGGTTATCAATCGCCTGGGGTTCAGGCCTCCAAGTTATATAAGTGCGACATTATCAGTCAGAGTTGCCAACCACCAAGCTCTGGTTTATCTACTTATGATATTATGAAGTGAATACCGACAAGCTCTGGAATAGCGGCATTTCATAGCTCAGAGGCATTAGCCTATGAAAAAGAAATCTGGAACTTCCAGAGCTTATAAGCTTCAGTTTTCAAAATTCAGGAAATTGCCTACATCTCCATAGTTTTCCAAATACTCCCGCACCTCAGCCATCAATTCATCAAAACTCTCGTAATTACCATCGCCAAACTGAGAATATATTTCACTCAAGGGAATAGATACCACAAAATCCTGATAATCGGTAGACCAAGCAGCGCCTACCCCATCGATGGCATTTATCCTGGAGCTGTAAGCTGAGCTGTCTCCACCCCAGTTTTCCTCCTCCGCCAGCATGAGGGATGAACACCAGGCCACAAATCTGTAGGCTTCAGATTCTGAAACCAGAAATTCATCGGCCACCAGGTAGTTCAGACCATTATGCTCCACCTCTACACACAAATCAAACATCCCAGCCAATGACTCGTCCAGTTCATTAGCCTGCAGCCCTAGCAGAAGAAGACAGAATCCAAATATCAAAAGTGCTTTTTTCATGCTTTACTCCTCACTATGGATTTTGCAGCCATTAATTGGCACAGCGGCGAATTGTCCAGTTTTTTCTATAGTAAAATCCTATCTATCAGGAAATGGTTATTCCGCTCCCCAACGGGCAAGCACCTGATAAAACCGGCGATCTGCCACTGCGATATCCAGCCATTGGGTTGTATGGCTTGTCCCAATAAAGCTCCAGGGACCGGAAGGAGTTTCAGAGCAAAGGATGCGATAATGAGATGCTCCAGAAACGGCAGTCCAGTTCAATCCCGGTCTTATCCCGTCCGGTGTATCCACCAGTAATAGCGAAAGGCTTGCCGGGGCAGCGAGGGTCCCCACCACAAACACATATTCACCACCGATAGGAATGCTGTCCGCTGTGTAGCTATGCTGCTGGGTGGAATAGCTGTAGCTGCCAGTGTAAAGAGTCCAGCTTCCCATTCCCAGAGGATTGAACCACAGTTCCAGGCTTTCTTCCATCACTCTCAGATAGGGATCCGGGCAATGCGTAAAGGTAAGGCTGCCATATTGCAACTGACTTTGTCCCGTGGGCGTAATAGTCCACAGCTCTGGGTAGGAATTAGGCAGTACTGGCGGGAAAGCACCATAGCTATGAATTACTTCAAGGTTATCATAATCAGCGGCCAGCTCAGCACTAGGAATCAGCTTCAGAGCATAATATTCCATCACCGCAGTGCTTTCCACGTTCCGGCTGTTGGTAAAGACTCCCATGTTCAAAAAGCTGCCGAAGCCGCTTTGATTGGCTGTATAAAAACTTCCCTCTCCCTCCATTTGAAGAGTGGCGTTTTCAGCCACTGTCACCTGAGCATTCTGGCTAACCGTAAAAGCCGATAACGTATTAGCATCAGTTAACTGGAATATGCTGCCTTCAGCCACAACTATGGGTAGTGAAGGTGTAACCAGGCTCAAGCTCCGAGCGGAATTACCCAAGAGATTTGTGGAGGCGTTCCAGACACCGCCGTTCAAGATGCTGCCATGGCAGTTCATAATCAGATTTCCGCAATACCCGGGATTGAATGCGCCGTTGTTTGTAACATTGCCCCAAACCTCCATAGAACAGGTGGACCACTCAGCAGAAAAGAACTGACCATTATTGACCAGCTCTCCCCAGGCTTGACAACTGGTGCTTTGCAGAACGACTTCCACCTCCAGAGTTATGTTGCTTAGCTGAATTTCTTCCAGATAGCAGCTGTTTATCCTACCCCCGGAAACCATTCCTCCCAGGAGATAGGCATTGGATATCCGGTGTCCGTTCAAGTGCAGAGTGTAGTTGTTCAAAGTTAGCAATGTGTGATATAGCACTGTCAGGTCTGAAGCCAAAGTAAGATTTGCACCATCCTCCAAAACCAAGCTCGAGCCAATCTGAACCCCTGTTTCAGCCATGCTAAGCAGGTGTTCGGCTGCACCGGTAAAAATTGTTTGCGCATTCAAAACTTCTCCTGCGCTTACGCTCAGGCCGGCATGCAGATAGAAATTCAATTGCCCCGACCAGCCGTTTGTAACGCTGCCTCCTTCCAAAAAAACATCGCTAAAGCAGTGGAGGTTTTCCAAGCCGCTGGTGGTTCCGGCAAGATTCCCCTGCAGATAAAGCTGTGCATTGAAGCTGTTTGCCGAACCGGATGAAACACACCCATTATTTAGCACGGTAACCGGCAGATTGAACTGCACATTGCCAAAGATAACGTTGTCCAGTTTCAGCCCCGCAGCACCTGAAATCTGCGAATCGAACAGGCTCAGGTTGGCAAGCTTGATATGGTTGTCCACAGAGCTATTATGCAAAGTCCAAACGCAGTTATTAGCATTGATGTCGCTATCTCCCATCAGCACAAGCTGTGCGCTTTGATTTAACAGATTGAAGGCAAAAACGCTGCCTGCACTCCAGTTCAGATACTGGTTTTCGCTGCCGCTGAAGGAAATCAGGTCGGCAGTGGTGGAGCCGTGATTGCTGAAACCCTGTTGGCAATGGATACTGAAGGTTCCGCTCCAGCCAGGTGTGATAATCCCATAATTGTAAAACATCCCCGGAACTTCCAGATGGCAGGAGGAGCTGATGGCGCCGGCCAGAGTTCCATTTACACCGGTTGTTCCTGAAAAAACCACATTGCTATCCATCAGTTGGGTGTAATTCGCCAGATAGATTTCCCCCACAGTGGTTAGAGTGCCCAGCTGGCAGCCAGACAGCACCCCTCCCTGACCATGGATGTTTCCATCGTAAAGATTGGCACCTACAAGCCAGTGTCCATTCAAATAGATGGTTCCCAAACTGAAATTCCCCAGGCTGGCCATGGTAAAATCGCTTTGCAGAATTAGCTGATCGCTCATGTTCACATAGTTACCAATGGTTTGCGAACCTGCGCCTTCGGTCCAGAAATGGGTGTTATCAGCCGTAAAGACCACGTCGGAAACCAGGGTGTGGTTATTTGTAATGTTCCCATTGCAGAAGATGTTCAGGGTGGCATTCCAACCGGGTTGGACGATGCCGTTGTTCACCAGATCCTGGATCACCAGGCTGCCCGTCATGGAAATGGGGCCATTAAAAGTTCCCAGATTGGTAAAAACGTCGTGAAACACACATTGGTTGTTCAACAGTTCGGTGCTGCCGAGATTGCTGAGAGGAATGAAGGACTCCACATTGGATAGCTTGCAGTTTTCGATTGTGCCACTAAAACAGCCATCGGCCATTGGAAAACGGCAATTCAAGAGCCTGGTTTGCGTAACGTTTTGACCGCAAAGAAACAGTTCAGTTCCGTTTATGGTTCCCAATGAATGGTAGGCATCCCGGGAATCCATATTTAGGCTGCTGAGTAGCTTTAGACCCGGGAAAGTGGGTGAAACGGTTACCGAAGTAAAGAACTTTGCTCCGGTTTCCTGAAAAAAACTCACTCTATCTGAAACAGTGGGACTGCTACCGGTGAGATGCAATTCGGTGGGCTCGCAGTTATTGGTGATGGTGATATTTCCCCAAACTTCCAGATTGTAGGTTCCACCTCCGGCTCCGGGCAACAGATATCCGTTGCAAACAAAATCACCTCGCACCTGGCATTCGCTGAGATAGGCAAATTCACCAACCAGCCTTCCGGGTAAGCCACCAAAATATTCGATGGTCAGATTGCGGCAGATTCCACCACCCACTACTACAGAAGAGGCAGAAATGAAAACATCGTCGTCGGGTCCGGGTGTGTGGCCCCCAAAATCACCCCAGGTTTCAGGATCACCCCAGGGACCACCTCCTGCAGCAGAATGAAATTCCATCCCCGCCAAGGACATTGCAATAAGGAGAAAGAAAACTATAAACACAATTGAACTCTGTTTCATAATACACCTTGATATTTAGCATATATATAGAGTTAAGCTTTCATGCATATCTAAATAGTGTCAAGATATTATTAGTAAACATCAGCTCTATTAAACTCAGAGATGTGCATTTATTTCCACATCCCGCTCAGCAGGTTTGTGAACTACCAAACCAAAGCTTTCATTACCTTCGTGCTTGACATAAATTCACTTTGTATCTTTGATGCGAAGCAGTAATCTTACTGCCCTTTCCGGGAGGAAAAATGAAATACGCACTTGTCCTGCTTGGCCTTTTGATGCTTGTTCTCATGGCCTGCAACCCCAAAACCCAAACCGAATCCGGAGCGGATACAGCCAAAACCACAGAAGCCAACGAAACAGCCGTCCAGGCGGAAATAAATACCTTGATGGCCGAACTAACCGCCAGCGCGGAAAAAATGAGCACTGAAGCCCTGGAAAAATACCTTAGCGACGAACCCTGGGATACCTTTTTCATGGGTGCAAAGGAATATACCAAAGCTGAGCTGCTGGTGGAAGTGAAAAAAGCCTACGAACCTTTTACGAAACAAAGCCTCAAAACCACCAAATCCACCAATCGTGTGCTAAGCCCCGATTATGTGCTTTGGAAAGGCAGCATGGAAAGCACCGCAACCCAAAAGGACGGCAAAACGGCCGATATGAAGCTAAGCGAAACCTGGCTCTGGCACAAAACCGATAAAGGCTGGAAGGTTATCCACTACGACGAATCGTGGTGATAGCCCATCAAACTTGATAATCCCGCGGAAAGCTGGAAGTATCGGATTATTCTTTCAGTTTTACTACTTTTTGGGTTAGCTGCGTTTTTGTTCCCTGCGTTCGCAGCAGATAAATACCAGCGGCACAGCGATTTTGACGGC
>CAZGWB010000018.1:30712-37449 GCA_964529335.1 uncultured Candidatus Cloacimonas sp. | reverse complement strand
CGGGTGGATTCCGCGTGGCTTCGGAGTGGCGAGCATGGATCGTATTTAACCCCATCTCGTTTTTCATCTGATATTAGCATTAGAAATATCTTGACGTAATGGCTCATTTTCGGGACAGGTAAGACAGTGTTTTGTCAGAGGTAGTCATGAATAGCTTGATTCCCGAATTTATAATCTCTCAAGCTGCACAAGGAAAGACATCAGGAAGCTTTCAGGCCATGGTTTTGAATGTGGATGTAGAGGGATTTACCACTCTTTCCCAAGAACTCATGAAGCATTCTCACGCTGGAGTGGAGGTTTTGTCCGATTCCATAAGTGGAATCTACTCATCAGCCGAAGAGGCAATTGAGGTCAGATGCGGGTTTTTGAGTGCAATCGCAGGTGATTCATTTACCGCGATCTTTCCAGAGCAAAATATCATTAAGTTGGTTTCCGCGGCCTTTGAGATAAGGGATTCCGTGATGAAGCAAAGTCCGGTAATCAGTGCATTTGGCAAGTTTGAGCTTATCGTCCGATTGGGCATAGGCTTGGAAGAAGTGAACTGGAAGATAGTGCAAAGCAATGAGCACCTTTGTTACTGGTTTTCCGGTGAAGCCATATCAACCGCGGTAAAAGCTCAGGGAATGGCAAAAAGCAACCAGATAGTAGCTTCCAAAACTGTCTGCGAGGAAGCTGCTTTCCTGAACATCTGTGAGTTGAATGCTGATTACATGGTCATTAGTGAATTTCTCGAGCCTTGTAAGGACAAAAAATCCACAGCTCATCCCGCTGAAGCCAAAGCAGCCAGGGCAGATAAATATCAACCTGGGACAGGTGAATTTCGGGAAGTGCTGTCTTGCTTTATAAATCTGGCAGAACCTGAATCCAAGGATGTTCTGTTGTTAATGGAACAAGCGGACAAATACGGTGGCTACCTTAGCTGCATAGATGCCACGGACAAAGGATGGGTGGCATTGGTGATCTTTGGTGCCCCCACAGCCTACGAAGATCAAGCCAGACGGGTCAGGGATTTTGCCCTGGAAATCATTGCCCATGTGTGCCAGAATGGCAGAATCGGCCTTACCCAAGGAATCAGCTTTGCAGGAGAGGTAGGTTTTAAGCCCCAAGCAATTTATACGGCTATGGGTCAAGCCGTTAATCTGGCTGCCAGACTGATGCTGAAAGCCAAATGGGGAGAAATCTGGCTGGACGGCCAATTGCGCTCTGCTCTTGGCGATAATTGCTCCACTGAAGCCGTGGGAAGGTTGGAACTAAAAGGCTTGCACCAGCCTGTTGCCGCTTATAGATTGCTGAATACACATGCTGTGGCCGTTAAACCGGTTTACCAAAATGCCTTCATCGGCAGACAACAAGAACTGAAAGCTCTGCATGAATCCTGTTCCGGGCTCTGGGAAGGCAAGTTTGCGGGAGCAAGCTATATCTATGGAGAAGCCGGACAGGGCAAAACCCGGTTGGCCTATGAGCTGGAACATATTCTGGGAGACAAAGTACAAAGTTACTGGCTGCCGGCTGATTCCCTACAGCGCAGTTCGATGGCCCCCTTTGTGCACTGGATCAAACAAAGCTTTTGTGATGGCCAGGCCGCTGAATCAGAAAGCCGGAGCTATACTTTCAGGAAAAAATGGGCAGAATTCACTCAGATAGTCAGCAGCTTGCCAGATACCGAAGCGATCCAGAAGGAATTGCTGCGCAGCGAATCGATTCTGGCAGGACTGATCGGAGTGGAGTGGGAAGGCAGTTTATATGCCAGTTTGGAGCCAAAATACCGGCCCAGCGTTACCGGATTTGCCCTGAGAACCTATCTGGAAGCTCTATGCATCTTAAAGCCGACCATCTTGTTTATTGAAGACCTGCATCTGCTGGATCAGGAATCGGAAGACGTTTTTAGCATCCTCAGCCTTAGAGCTCAGCAGATCAGAGCAAAGTTTGTATTCACCTCCAGACCCCTGGACAATGGCAAACTTCCCAAGGTATCATTGGACAAGGATGTTTCGGTTAGTTCGATTAATCTGGAAGGGCTTAGCCTGGAGCAAGTGGCAAGCTGTATGCAGATATTGTTAGAAGCCGAAGCTTCCGGCTCACTGATAGATTACGTAAACGGCGCATCCCAAGGGAACCCCTTTGTAGTGGAGCAGCTTACCAAGTATCTGCTGGAAACCGGAAGGTTAAGCCTGACCCAGGACGGCTTCATCCTGAGCCAGACCTGTGAATCATTGCCCGTGGGAGTGCAGGCATTGCTGATAGCCCGGTTGGACAGACTGGAACTGGAGCTTAAGCGCACCGTGCAAACAGCCAGCGTATTAGGCAATGAATTCACCGTGAACGTTCTCAGCCATATGCTACAGATACTGGAAAACCGCCCTGAAAGCCTGAATGAATTGATCGTGCAAAGTGAACTGCATGCAGGTGAGCAGGAGCAGATATGGAATGCCCTCAGCCAGATCAAGTATATCTTCAGCCATTCTCTGCTTCGGGAAGCTGCCTACGATATGCAGCTAAAAAAACAGATTGTCCAACTTCACCTTCTGGCAGCACAGGCCATGCAACAAGAATACGATAACGATAAAACACGTTATGCAGAGATCGCAATGCATTTTGACAGGGGCGATGAAACAGATAAAGCAATAGAATATTACCTTTTGGCAGGTGAACACAGCCTGAATCAGTATAACCATGAAACAGCCAGGAATCTATACGAAAGAGCTTTGGAACTATGTAGGAAGCATTATCCAGAGGATCACCCTTTCACAATAGAGTGCTGTTTTAAGCTGGGAGTGTATTATCGCTTTATCGGAGACAACCAGAGCTCCATTGATTTTACATTGCAAGCTTTGGAAAATTCGGTAGTTACTTATGGTGAAAATCACGAAAAAACAATTGAGGCATACAGAAACGCGGGTATTTGTAAATGGGCAATGGGAGATTTTGATGAGGCCTTTGGTTATCAAGAGAAAGCCTTGTCCCTATGCCGGCTGGTATTTGGAGAAGAACACCCCGGCACTGCTTTGAGCCTTTTGTGCGTGGGAAATATTCTGGCTTGCAAGGGAAAGCACGACCAGGCAATTGATCACTTTTACCAAGCTCTGGATATACAGAAATCTCTGCTGGGTGAAAACCATCCTCAGGTTGCATCAACTATGATAAACTTGGCAAACCTGATTATCCGTGCCAAAGACTACGATCAGGCCATGATTTTTCTGAGTAAAGCGGAAGATATTCTGTTACACCAAGAACCCCTCGTATTGCAATCTCTGGCAGCCTGTTACAGCAACATGGCAAGAATCCACCATGAACGCGGCGACCATGACAATGCACTCCAATACATCCAGAGAGTGCTAGATTTGCGGGAAAGATCCCTGGGAGAAAACCACCCCTTTACCCTTAACGCCTGGAATCATCTGGCAGAATGCCAGTGGGAAAAAGGAGAGCGGGAACTGGCCTTGCAATATTACCAAACAGCCGCGCAGAAACTGAAACAGATTTCGCCCTTTGAATATCCATATCTTTCAGTAAGTTTGTGCGGGATAGGACGTTATTATTTTGAGAAAGAAGATTTTAAAACTGCTCTGGAATACTATCATTCCGCTTTGTTGCCGGAAAAATCTCCCTTGGGGCTAAAGTCTTTTTACGATCCAGATGCCCTTATCAAGATAAGCGAAATCCATCAAAAGCTGGGAGAGTATGATGAGGCATTGTTGTTTTGTGAAAAAGGACTGGAACTGACTTCAGCGGCGGTAGGGAAAGTTAATGTGGCCAATGCCAGTATTCTGCTCAGGCTGGGTAGCATTTATCTGGATATGGAGAAACCCCAAAAGGCCATGCAGAGTCTGAATCTGGCCCTGAAACTAACTGGGGAAGCCGATGGTGAAGAGCATGAACTTTGCAAGGAAGCGGAAGATATGCTCAAAATAGCCAAAGCGAGCTTGGCCGGCTGCAATCTATAGGCTGTCTCCAAACTCCAAAAGGGCTTTTATCCCTTCAGTTTCGGCATTTTTTGCCTGATTGAGAAACTCGATGGCCTTCACTGCATTTTCGGGTTCTATTTTTTCGGATTGAGGCGGGAAGGGGAAGAGATTGCCAATCTGGCTCAATGCCTCAAAAGCGTCTTTGTAATTGGCATAGGCTTTGTCCAAAGCGGGAGACTTTTTGTCTTTGCCGAGCATTTGTCTGGCTTCAAAGAGAAAGGCCTGTGCGCTGTTTCGGGCCTCAGCCCACACCTGAGTGTTGTAAGACAGACCCCAGAAATCTAACTTGCCGTCTTTTAGGGCTTTGATCCATACGTCATAAGCCTCTGTCCCCATGGTATATCCTTCCAAGGCATAGGATTTGGGATTGCTCTGATAATCGCGGAAAAAGGCAAGAGCGCTTTTCAGTTGCTCGCTTGTTTCCTTTGCTTTACCGGCACTGAGAAAGCAGAATTCTGCCATTCCGATCTCGGAAGTGGCGATGGAATCCCAGGGGCATGCCTGGATCGAGCCGTCGAAATCGAAGTATTTATAGCCTTTTTCATCCGCTGCAGCGATCAGATAATACTCCGGCATGCCAAGTTCCCAGCAGAATACAGGCTGTTTGGCATTCAGGGCTTGCTGCACCTGCTGCAAGGCCTTTTTCTGATTTGCTTGCAGGTCGCCTTCATACTTATTGAAAGCCAGCACTTCAAATCGTAACCCAAGGGCTTCCAAATTCTTTTTCATAAAGCCGTTATCAAAGGCGGTGGGGCCGCTGGGACACAGCTCAGGATGAATATTCATCAAAAAGGCATAACCGCTGATCCCGCCGATCCAAGGTAGAGAATAATCAAAACCCAGATAATCAGAGCAGGATTTTGTGCAACCAATAAACGAACTCCAAGCCGGAATCGGCTTTAGCTCTTTTTCCATTTGTGCCATAAGCCCTCCCAGACATAAGGTGATCAGCAAAACAAAAAGCAGCTTCTTCATTGGGAACTCCTCATTTGTAGTATGTGGCCAGAGAGAACATAAGTTCGGAACTGTCAAGTTTTTCCTGTTCATTTGTGAGGTAAATCGCTACACGGATTGGACTGATTATCTGGAATAGACCGTAGGAAGAATGGGTTCTATCTGGTTAATCTGAAGTTCCCGAAACCGCTTTCACCATATTGAAACGCATCGGAGTGGCTGGTTCGCCGTAGCTTTCCTGCTCTGGTAAAATACCAGTCCAGGCCGGCCACCTCATCAGGATTGTAAGTTAATCTCTTATTTAGGTTTGTCAACTACAGAGCATATCACTCACATACCCCTTTTTCTATCAGTCGGGTTATAAGCTAAATAAAGACTGCTGAATATTGTGAGCTTCAATGTGTCCAAACCACAACAAATTCTTCAATTCCCAGCCTTATCATACCGGAGTCATACCGCATGCTCATCCGGTATGACTCCGGTATGACTACGGTATGATAGGTTGATCAGATTTTAACGCTTTGGTTGCAAACCAGTCTAATGTAGGGCGCAACTAAGCTGGCAAATGTAAATAGCCCTGAATAAAACAGAAGCCCGGAGCAAAGTCCGGGCTAATCTTATTTATGATCAGGCTTTTATTATTGGAACCCAGATTTCGAATACTGAATCAGGGCTATTGGGAATGAAGCGTTGGTCATACACTTCCAGGCTGTCAGTCTCGGCCATCTGGAATCCGTTTTCGTTCATCCAAACTCCGAAGATATATTCATAGGTTTTGTGCAGGCCATCCAGCAGACCCTGATGCTCAAAGACAGCGTAACTGGCTTCAGGCACAGTGTGGGCTATCATGCCTTCCGGAATTGCCGCACCTTCCTGAACCGCCATACCAGCGATGAAGATGAATTCTTCCGTGGCTGGATCGCTGCCCTCAAACACACATACCTGATAGGCTTTGTCCGGTTCCAGAACCTGGGGGATCTCTGGAACGCGCTTCGTAAAATCATTCCACAAATGGTGCAGAGTCGAGCTGGGATTGGCTTTACAATGGACCCCGATCACGTGGAAGGCGGGTTTTTGTTCATAACGGACTTTCATGTTTTTGGCTCCTTTTTTGAGGTGAGAATAGCTTTTGTCCAGGCTAATTGCCGGGAAATAGACCAGGGAACTGATCTGGCGGCGAAATCGTCCCGGGCTGATGCCGCTGAGAGCAGAAAAGGAACGGGTAAAGGCTTCCTGTGATTCGAACTGGTATTCACGGGCAATCTGAGCGATGGGCTTTCTGGTGTAGAGAAGCTCGTAGGAAGCTTCGCATAGCCTTCTGCGCCTTAGGTAATCGCCTGCACAGTGACCGGTCAAAACCCTGAACAAACGATGAAAATACCACTGGGAATAGTTGGCGGCATCGGCAATGTCTTCCAGACAAATGCGGTTTTTCAGATTCTCCTCGATGAATACCAAGGCTCTGTTTACACAGGAATGATTCGACATCCTTATCTCCTGATCCATTTTTGATACATCTTGCCATAGCTTGAAAGGAAAAGTCCGTCAAGATAATTTATGAAATTTGGCAGATTATGTGGAAACTGCTTGTCCCATCCCTACATAAGTAAAAGCATCTTGTAAGTTCCATAATAAGGAGGAGATACTAAAATATAATAATACACTCCTGAAGCGCACAGCCTGCCTTCCTCATCTCGGCCATTCCACGTGAGCGAATTGATCCCCGACCCAACCGAGTATTCTTTCACATCCTGACCCAAGCTGTTTTGGATAAGCACTACCCCGGTTTCTCCTTCCTTTAGTCCAAATGAGATAGTA
>CAZGWB010000018.1:0-30702 GCA_964529335.1 uncultured Candidatus Cloacimonas sp. | reverse complement strand
AATCTTCTCATGACAGGATTCCCAAAGGATATGGGATTTGCCTCTCCCAGCCAGGTAGAGTCAGCCGTCTGAGCTGTGGGGTTTTCGCATCCACATAGCAGAATTACAATCAGTGCGCTAAGCAGAGCTAATTTCATCATCGGTTTCCCTCGTGTAGAGCAGTAAAAGCAGGATTTCCATAGGAAGTCATAGGATCCCGATGCCAGTAATTTACTGCCGCAATAGGGCTTCCGCCCATGGCCAGATTGATGGCCGAAGGCTCTAAACCATTACAATTATACACATATTGCGATCCTGCCATCAGCAGCATCCCATGCATACACAAGCCAATCACCAGAAAAATTCTTTTCATACTTATCATCTGTCAAATCCACAATTGCTTTGACTACATATTGTTACATGCCATTATGGGCATTGCTATTACCTACTTGCTAACCACCACCTTGCAGCTTTCAGTTAGGCTACCGCTTTGCACCTTCCAGATGTAAACCCCGGAAGCTACTTTTGCGCCAGCGTCATTGGTGGCATCCCAGCTAAGGGTGTTTCTTCCGGCTGCGTAGAGATTGGGCTGCCAGGATTTTACCACCTGTCCCTTCAGATTGTATATTTTCACCGATACCTCAGCCTGTTTGGTCAAATTCAGGTCTATGGCCACCATATCCATAAAAGGATTGGGATGGGCCATACCCAAAGCGCTAAGGGCTGGCGGCACTGTGTTTTCCGAGATCTCGCTGCCGGTATTGAAGATAAACGTGGTTTGCGGATACATAGCAGTAAAGCCCATCACAAGCGGAGCGGCAGGATCGAAATTGATGGAGTCACTGCTAAGCAGCCGGGAACGTGCCATACTTGGCCCATTCTGGGTAACAAAGGCATCCTGGGAGGAGTAAGAATTGTATTCCAGAGGCCTTTGTACCATCAATACCAGATTTGCACCAGCATATTGGTAAGGCGTTTGCAGGGGAATCAGGATGTCGTTTTCTCCTGCGGGGAAATTCAAATAGCCATCGAAAACGGGAGTCATCTGGGGAGAAGGAATCCAGCCGGAAGCCAGATCCGTCCAATTCGTTTCTCCCATCCAGATTTTAGTGGCCTGGTTGGGTATGTCGTTAATGAAGTCGTTGTAAAACTGCAGGCTGTTAATCTCTCCGGTGATATTTAGCTCTGAAGCCGGATAGATGGTTTCAAAAAGGGAAGCGTGAAAATACATATCAAGAGGCATGCGTCCCGTAGAGCCTCCATTGCCGATTGTTATGGCCAGGGTTCCAGCAGCCTGGACGTTTACCGGAAAGACGGGAGTAGTATTGTTTTCGGGAACTTCATCGGCGGCCAAAATCACTTTTCCATAGAGATTTGTATAGCCTGCCGTGTCCGGAGTCCAGTTCAAGGTAATATCCTGAGTGTGGGAAGGGCTGAGGGAGTTTATGGTTACAGAACCAAGCTCGGTATTATCCTCGTTTACAAGCTTTACAGTAAAGTTCTCCTGAACAGTGTTTCCCTGGTTGCAGATCGTAATCCGGTATTCCGAGGCGATTCCTACGCTGGGCATGGGATTCCCAGATAACGACAGGGCCATCAGGTCGTGGACGGTGCTAAGTTCCGAATAGATAAAGGTGGTCTTGGGAAAGATGGTGATCAGGCCAGAAAACGGCGGATCGGCGGGATCGATGAGGCTGCTGGAGCCAAGCATTTGAGCACGGTTCTGTGTTCCTCTCTGGCAGCGGAAATAATCCGGTTGATCAAAAAACACATTGCTAAACGGCCGGTAAAGCATCACCACTAGGTTGCCGTAGTAGTGATTATAAGGAGTTTGCAGGGGAATCATGATCCTGTTTTGTCCGGCCGGAAAGCTGATTGTCCCATTGTAAACGAGGTTTAGTTGGGAAGAGGGAATCCAATCGGGGCTCAGTTCCGTCTGGTAGGTAGAGCCCATCCAGATGCTGAGCGGTTCATTGGGAAAGGGCTGCGTGAAGCGATTGTAGAAAGCCAGTGAATTAATGGTTCCGTTGGTAAAACCCAACTCATCGGGATAGTAAAGGCACTGCCAAAGTGAAGTTGGGCGGGAGAAATCGACCGGCTGCCGGTTTTGCATGTCTCCTCCGCCGATCGTGATGGCTTGAAGTCCTTCCGTCAATACCGTTATTTCCAATTCTACACTTTGGTCATTCGAAGGGATGTCATCACCGGGAAGGAACACTCTGGCTTGCAGCGATTCGGTTCCGGCAGCTGTGGGAGTCCAGCTAAACGTGTGATAAACAGCCTGCAAGGGTTGGATAGTGCCTCCGTCCAGCGAGGCGATTTCCTGATTATCGGAGTTGAATAGCTTGACCGTGTATCCGCTTTGAGGAAGCGAGCCATTATTGAATACACAGGTTTGATAGTTCGCAGCTATGCCTGCAGGAGGAAGTTCGTGGCCGCTTAATCCGTTACAGGCCAAGTCATTATTCACCGAAGTCCTCCGGAAGTAAAAGGTGGTGCGGGGAAACACATTGGTTGAAGTGCCGGCTGGCGGTTCAGAGGGATCGATGTGGTAATTGTGATAATATTCACGGGCTCGAGGTTGTGCTCTCCCCTGGCCCCAAAAACCATTCACTCCTGGAAGCCAATGCGAGTCATAAGGTCGCTGCACCAATAGCACCAAATTTCCGGGGCTGTAGGTAAAGGGTGATGGAAGAGGGATGGTGATGGTGTTTTGCCCGATGGGATAGTCGATGGTTCCGTCAAAAACCAGAGAAAGCTCATTAGCGGGTATCCAGCCATCAGACAAGCCTGGACGGCAAGTGGAACCCATCCAGATTTTAGTGGCTCCATTTATGGGGTGGCTGTAAAACATATTGTAAAAGGACAGCGAATCGAGGGTGGCGCTGGCAAAACCGAGTTCTTCCGGATAGTAAAGACACTCGTAGAGCGTGCTTTCCCAACCGAAATCAAGAGGATAATGGCACAGCTGATCCCCCTCTCCGATGGTTACTACCTCCGCATCAAGGGTGCAAAAACCAAGCCCGGCACTTAGGCTGATCCAGATACAGAGCGCTGGTAGAAGCCAGATTGAGTTCTCTTTTGCTTTCATTTTCTCCTTGGGCTATCACTTAAGGTTTATTTCGACTGCTATAAAAGCTATTTTACTGCTTTAGCAGGCTCTTTAGCCTATCATGTTCTTTTTTGTTAAATCAAGTAAATCTGTCAAGTTTCATCATATCAGTATTGACCAGCCTACACAGTAGGATGGTAATTTAAGGCGTTACCCTTTCCATCCAGGCAGCAGACTAAGATTATTTCTTGACAGGAAGATAGCGCTTTTTTCTAAAAATTTCGTGATTACATTCTCAAAATGCCATAAGCAAATGGAGATTGTAATCGCAAATCTATAGATAGTGAGGTTAAAACGTTATGAATAACATAAATAGACTTTTGTTAAAGCAATTGGAAGCAGATATCTTCAAGGGGAAAGCCCTGGTTATCATGGGTCCCCGGCAAGCGGGGAAAACTACACTGGTAAATATGCTGTTGGATCTGCACCGAGATAAATCGAGCCTGTATCTGAATGCCGACGACATCTTTGTTAGGAGCCGTTTGAGTAATCCTGGCACAACTTAACTGCGCGAGTTAATCGGCAAGCATCAGATAGTGGTGATAGACGAGGCTCAGATGGTTACATATATCGGCATAACCCTGAAGATCATGGTGGATGAAATCAAATCTGTCCAAGTGATCGCTACCGGTTCTTCCTCCTTTGATTTGGCCAATCTGATTAACGAGCCGCTAACTGGACGTAAGTTTGAATACACTCTGTTTCCTCTGTCCTATGCAGAGTTGGTGGAGCATTCAGGCTACCTTGAGGAGCAGCAAAATGTGCCCTTCAGGGTTATTTATGGCTATTATCCGGAAATTGTTACCTCCATAGAGAATCGGGAAAGGCTGCTGAGAGCCATAGCCAGTGATTACCTGTTCCGGGATATCTTTTCCCTGGAGCAGATCCATAAACCGCTTCTACTGGAAAAAATTGTGAAGGCTGTGGCTTTACAGGTAAGCCGGGAACTAAGCTACCATGAACTGGCACAGATCGTTGGAGCGGACAGGGCAACTGTGGAAAAGTATCTTGACCTTTTGGAGAAGGCTTATGTTATCCATAAACTTCCTGCTTTGCATCGAAATGCTCGGAATGAGATTAAAAAAGGTAAGAAGTATTACTTCTGGGATAATGGCATCTTGAATGCTATCCTGGGGAATTTCAACCCTTTGGATTCCCACTCTGATGCAGGAATTTTATGGGAAAATTTCATCGTAAGTGAGCGCCTTAAACACTGTAAAAATATGCAATTGTATCGTAATTTCTACTTTTGGCGCAGCACCCAACAACAGGAGATAGACCTGATCGAAGAGCATGGTGCTTTTTATTCTGCTTACGAGATCAAATTGCAGGAAAGAAAAAGGCGCAGTATCCCCAAGACCTTCATACATTCTTATCGGTTAAGCGAGCAGAAGATAATCTCTCGGGATGATTTTCACAGCTTCCTTACTTAGTCAGCTTCTAAAGTGCTACTTGCTAACCACCACCTTGCAGCTTTCAGTCAGGTTGCCGCTTTGCACCTTCCAGATGTAAACCCCGGATGCTACTTTTGCGCCAGCGTCATTGGTGGCATCCCAGCCAATGGTGTTTCTTCCGGCTGTGTAGAGATTGGGCTGCCAGGATTTTACCACCTGTCCCTTCAGATTGTATATTTTCACCGATACCTCAGCCTGTTTCGCCATATCCAGATATATGTTCATATTATTGGCAAAGGGATTGGGGTAAGCGTTCAATAGCCTGAAAGTTGCGGGGGGAATGGCATTGTCTTCCGCTGCAGAGCCATAGCTTTCGAAGAGCATTGCTCCGCTGAGCTTCAGAGAATTGCGGTGATGATGTGAATTGTCCATAAGGGCAAACCAATTCTGGCCGACAGGGATATTGAAGGTGGAGCTGCTGCCCATCGAAGGAGCTACATAGTCACAGGTGGAACCCATGCCGTCGAGTTGCCAGAAAAGTATATTATCCGCATCCATCACCATAAAGGCAGCCTGGGAAGGCTGATTTACAAATTTGTAATGGCTGGGCTGCGAACCCAGGCTGTATATGTCGTCCCAAAGGGTTAGCGCCGTGATGTAATAACCGAAACACTGAAACGAAACGGCAAAACGGTGGTCGATCAACGGATCATCGGGAGCAGCTATCTCTTCCGGAACCGGAAGCGGCATCAGCGCCGGGATCACCAGAATGTATTGATAGGTTTCGCCATTTACGGCATTGTCGGTAAGCTGGGTGTAGGTTCCGGCGATTTCCGGATATAGCCCGAAAGTTGTTTCCACACGAACCCGGTAATTGCGGTTTTCACCCACATCGAAAAGGACAAAGCCATTGTTATCGGTAAATTGCTCGCAGTCGTAGCGGTTGGTGGTTTCCACGATGGCTAGCACTACTCTGGCCCCATCCACAGGCCGCATGCTGCTGTCCACCACCTGGATGCGGATCGTGGCATGACCCTCCGAATAGCGCTGCGTAACCGGAGTAAAAAGCCCGTCGGAACGTATCTCAAACACGCTGCCAAAAACCTTTCCCCAGCCGTTTTCATACACCAGAGGATTATCGATATAGCCATTTACGGGTTCCCAGGCTACCCAGTCCTCATCCCAAAATTCGTTCCAGGTGTGATCGGTGGAAACGGACAGAATACTGGTGCAGGGAATCAGCGCCAAGCGGGCTACGGCAGAGGTCAGATCGGCATATTCACCACAGCGTCCCATGCGTTTGGTGATAATGCGCACCGGCTGGTGCGGACGTTCGTTATTGGAATTGAAGCTCATATTCTGGTTTATCCACCATTGGATTGTGCGGATGGCATCATTGCCTGTGCCGTCACGATTGAACAGGGTTTGGCACTCCGAAAGGGTATCAGCCAGCACCGGATAGCCGGTTTCGTTCAGATTATAGAGATAGCTACGCCAGAATTTACCCGTGGGAGGAGCGGCTATGTTGTTATTATGGTTGGAGTTGTTTTCCACCACGCCGGGATTGATGTAGGCAGCGATCTCGTCGGTGAGCTTGGGATGCACGATATACCAGTAATAAAGCTCCTTGGGAACGGTGACTTGGTGAATTTGGCCACTGGCATCCTTTTTGTAATAGCAGGTGGTGGAATAGTAATTGCCGCCGGCAGCAGCCGAACCGGTATTTAGCACCTCCACATAGCTCAAATCGGCATCGATGCTATAGATAAACGCTGCATTCTCGGTAAAAAGTTCGGGCATGGCAAAGGCAGAATTGAGGTATTGAGGCGAAGAATTGGCTATTGAAAAGGCGATCTCATCCACATAAGGGTCTTGGCTGCTTATGATCAGATTTGCCCAAAGGGTTTGCCGGTCGGGATTAAGGCTGGCTAAAACGCTGGCCAGCTCGGTTTGTAGCCAGGAGGGAGCCTTGGCCACCGCTTGTCGGCCTTCCGGAGACAGAATTCCCTGGCTGCCAAAGGGGAGGGCGGTGGAACTAAGATTGTCGAACTGCAAGCCATACTGCTGCTTGGCGTTAAGGCGATAATCAAGGTTCAGATAATGCACCTGATTCCATTGATCTTTTTCGGGTAAGGGATCGGAGCTGGGAACAGGGGTTGGGATAAACTCGGAAACGGTTTTCTGAACGCTGCTAACCACATCGGAGCAGGGAATCTCGGCAACGGTTAAACCGCGCTCACCGGCCAGCAGACCAATGCAAAACAGGCAGAAGACGATAATCATGATTTGTCTCATGGCTTCACCTCGAAGGCAAAATATTTATAAATGCAATTAGCCGCGCAGATGGAATGCTGTCAATTATTAAATCGCCATCATACCGGAGTCATACCGGATGAGCATCCGGTATGACTCCGGTATGATATGGTGAAGAGTGATTAGGGGACAGGGGACATAAAAGGGGACATGGCATCTGCCTCTGCTGTTAGGTACCCCGGTCATCCAGGTTGTGGCCAATGCCGATGGTCAGCTTGCCTGCAGTGCAGTGATATTACTTCAGTAGCATACCCTCATGGCTTACCTTCTGAGCTTTGCTTCGGTTCATCAATGCTGCTGTCATGCTATCTCCTTGGTTCCAGTTGTGATCATTTATCAGGAGCCAGGAAAGCACGATCCTGAATGCTGACAAACAAGGATGCACAACGATGCGACAGATATTTGGGTTGACAGATATCTTCAAACCTGAGATGTGAAAATGAAGTAACTTTGATCTAAATGCTACTGGCTGCATGGAGAAATAGAATCTTATGGCACTCAAGAAAAGCGAATTGTACAGCTCAATCTGGCAAGCTTGCGATCAACTGAGGGGAGGCATGGACGCTTCTCAGTACAAGGATTATGTACTGGTGCTCCTCTTCGTAAAATACGTATCGGATAAATACGGCAAAGACCCCGATCCGGTGATCGTGATCCCCAAAGCAAGCGAACCCGGCAGAGGCGGCAGCTTCGAAGATATGCTCTTCTGGAAGGGCAAAGCGGAGATCGGAGACCAGATCAACAAGATCATCGGCCGTCTGGCAGAAGCCAATGGCCTCAAAGGCGTGATCGATGTAACCGACTTCAACAATCCGGAAAAGCTCGGTAGCGGCAAAGCCATGGTGGACCGCCTTTCCAAGCTGCTGGCAATCTTTGATAAACCGGAACTGGATTTCAGTAAAAATCGCGCCGAAGGTGACGACCTGTTGGGCGATGCCTATGAATACCTGATGAAGAACTTCGCTGTCCAATCCGGCAAGAGCAAGGGCCAGTTCTACACACCCGCGGAGGTTTCCCGGGTGATGAGCAAGGTAATCGGGGTCAGCAAAGCCAAGAGCTCCAGCCAGACCGTTTACGACCCCACCTGCGGTTCCGGTTCGCTACTGATCAAAGCCGCCTCGGAAGCGGAAGTTGAACTCAGCGTTTTTGGCCAGGAGATCGATAACTCCATGAGCGGCCTCGCCAAGATGAACATGATCCTGCACAATATCCCCACGGCTGTGATCCACAACGACAACACCCTGGCTGCTCCCTACTTCAAGAACCCCGATGGCAGCCTGAAAAGTTTCGACTTCGCGGTTTCCAATCCCCCCTTCTCTGAAAAGAACTGGCGCAACGGGCTAGACCCGGAAAACGATGAATTTAGGCGCTTCGACGGCATGGGCATCCCGCCTGCCAAGAACGGCGATTACGCTTTTCTGCTGCATCTGATCAAGAGCTTGAAAAGCAGCGGCAAGGGAGCCATCATCCTGCCCCACGGGGTGCTTTTCAGGGGCAATGCCGAAGCCGAGATCCGCAAAAACATCATCAAGCGCGGCTACATCAAAGGCATCATCGGCCTGCCTGCCAATCTCTTCTACGGCACCGGCATTCCCGCTTGCATCATCGTGATCGATAAAGAAGCCGCCTCCAGCCGCAAAGCCATCTTCATCATCGATGCCAGCAAGGGCTACATCAAAGACGGCAACAAAAACCGCCTGAGGGAGCAGGATATCCACAAGATCGTGGACGTCTTCAGCCGGGAACTCGAGCTTCAGAAGTATTCACGACTGGTGCCCTATGCAGAGATCGAGAAAAACGACTACAACCTCAATATCCCCCGCTATATAGACAACAGCGAACCCGAAGAGCTGCAGGATATCGAAGCTCACCTGATGGGTGGCATTCCCAGCCGGGATGTGCATGCTTTGGAAGCTTTCTGGAGCGTGATGCCATCCCTTAAAGGCAAGCTCTTTTCCTGCTTCGGCAGAACCGGCTATATGAAGCTGAACCTCGAGCCATCTGAACTGCGTAGAGCCATCTTGGAAGATGAGGAGTTCGCGGCTTTCAAACACAATGTGATGAGCCACTTCGATGCCTGGAAAGCTGTCAATGCTCCCTTCCTCAAAGAGGTTAAACCGGGAGACAAACCCAAAGTGATCATCTCCCAGATCTCGGAAACGCTCCTTAGCGGCTTTGCGGATCTGCCCCTTATCGATAAATACGATGTTTATCAACTGCTGATGCTCTATTGGGAAGAGAGCATGCAGGACGACGTCCATACCCTGGTGGTGGATGGATGGACATCTGAGTTGATCGCCCCCGAACTGATTGTGCAAAGATGGTTCCAGCACACCCAGAATGAAATTGACCGCCTGGCAGAACAGAGAGAAGAGCTCAGCCAACGCATCGATGAGATCGCCGAAGAGCAAAACCCGGAAGATGACATTCTGGAAGCGGTGAAGAACGATAAAGGCAAGATCACCAAAGCGCTGGTGACGGCAAGGATTAAAGAAATCAGACGCGATCCGGAAAGCACTGATGAGATGAAGCTTTTGGCAGAGCTGAACCGTCTCTTTGAGCAGGAATCCGGTCTCAAGGCCAGCCAGAAAGCGCTTGAGAAAGAGCTTGAGCAGCAAGTCAACCGTAAGCTCACCCTACTGAGTGTTGATGATATCAAGTCCCTGCTGGTTGATGATAAATGGCTGGCTCGCCTGCAAACTGAGCTGCTGGACAGCATCGACCAGATCTCCCACCGCTTCAGTTCAAGGCTGCAGGAACTGGCAGAGCGCTATTCTGAGCCCCTGCCCCAGATCGAAAAGGAAGTGGCAGAACTCAGCCGGAAGGTGGAAGAACACCTAAGAAAGATGGGATTCACATGGAAATGATCAGTAGGGGCGAACGGTGGTTCGCCCAAACCCCATGCGAACTGCGGTTCGCCCGGATGGTTTTGTGGAACATGGGTATCAGTTTTTTGGGCGAATCATGGTTCATCCGGGTGCTTATATGTAAATTGGGAGTCATGGCTTTTTCGGGCGAACCGCAGTTCGCCCCTACGGAGATGGTGTGAAACCGGGATACAAGCAGACTGAGGTTGGTGTTGTACCTGAGGATTGGAAGGTTTGCCCTCTTCGAGATATTACGGCAGATAATGGAATCATTAGGGGTCCATTTGGAGGATCGTTACGTAAAGAGTTTTTCAAACGGAGCGGGATAAAAGTACTTGAGCAAAAAAACGCTATCAATAAACGCATAGATATTGGATGCTACTACATAGACGAAAGAAGATTTGATCTGTTAAAGAGATTTGAAGCAAAACCAGGCGATTTTATTGTTAGCTGCTCAGGTACAATAGGGTGTATATATCAATTACCAGAACTGTTTTCCAAATCAATCATAAATCAAGCGTTGCTGCTTATTAGAATTAATAATAGCGTATGTGCACACCCATACTTCTACTACTGTTTCGTTTGGGAAAATACTCAACGTCGTATAGTAAACTCTACACAGGGTGGAGCCATGAAGAATCTGATTGGCATGACCGAGTTCAAAGAGACACTGTTTCCAATACCAAACATGGAGGAACAGACCCGGATCAGTGAATCTCTGATTGACATCGACTCCCTCATCACATCCCTTGAAAAGCTGATCGAGAAGAAGAAGCTCATCAAGCAAGGGGTGATGCAGGAACTCCTGACCGGGAAAAGACGCCTCCCCGGTTTCAATGGTGAGTGGGAGACAAAGAAGTTTGGTGAGTGTTTTTTGATGTACTATGGGAAGCCAATGAAAGAAAGTGACAGGAGCAATTCCTCCAGGATACCAGTATATGGTTCAAACGGAGTTGTGGGCTACACTTCCCAGGCTCTGACCTCCGGTCCAACTATCATTATTGGACGCAAAGGAGCCGCTGGTCTTGTTCATCATTCCGTAACGGAATGTTGGCCAATAGATACGACTTTCTACATTGAGTTTACAGACCGCACAGACTCTTTGTTTTATTATTACTTGTTACAACTTGTGGGACTGCATAAGATTAAATCCGATAGTGCTGTTCCAGGCATAAACAGGGCTGATGCATATGCTGTAAAGATATCAGTACCGCCTCAAGAAGAACGATATCAAATTGCTGAATTTCTTGTTACCTTAGACACCGAACTTGCTTCGCTTACAAGAAATCTGGATAAGTATAAATATCTTAAACAAGCCATGATGCAGGAACTGCTGACCGGAAGGATCAGGTTGATATGAGCTTAAAGCGAAGCATGGCAAGAGATTATAATTGTCTCCACGCGTGGAGACAATTCGGGAGAGGGAATGAACTCAACTGATATAAACACCAAGGCTTTGTTCAGTGATGTTTCTGAACTGATCATATCTGCCAGAAAGCGA
This sequence comes from uncultured Candidatus Cloacimonas sp., assembly GCA_964529335.1. Lineage (GTDB taxonomy): Bacteria > Cloacimonadota > Cloacimonadia > Cloacimonadales > Cloacimonadaceae > Cloacimonas. Next base: position 19,536 of record CAZGWB010000018.1, on the reverse strand, counting down.
ACTCTGGCGTCACTCAATAATGAGATGAGCAGATTGTATTGGCTGATTGGTAAAAGGATCAGATCAGAAGTGTTGCAGTATGAACGGGCAGATTACGGTGAAAAAACAATCCAGCTTTTATCGGCACAGCTTAGCGCTGTTTACGGCAAAGGTTGGAGTGCCAAACAACTGAGACATTGTCTCCACGTCGTGGAGACTTTTGGGGATGAGGAGATTTTCTTCGCACTGTGTAGACAATTGAGCTGGTCTCATATCAAGATCCTCAGCTACATGAACGATCCGCTCAAGCGGGATTTCTACACGCAAGTTTGTATGCATGAAGGTTGGTCTGTAAAGCAACTAAACGAAAGAATAGATTCCCAGCTATTTGAACGCACTGCCATCTCCCGTAAGCCGGAAGAGACCATTGCCTCCGATCTGCAGGCTTTGCGCCAAAGCAAGACGCTCAGTCCCGATCTGAGCTTCAGAGACCCCTATCTTCTGGATTTCCTGGGCTTGGGCGACAAATACTCGGAGCATGATCTGGAATCCGCCATTCTGGCGGAGTTGCAGCATTTCATCCTGGAGTTTGGGCACGACTTTGCCTTTATGGAGCGGCAAAAGCGCGTCACGATCGATCATGAGGACTATTATATCGATCTGCTCTTCTATCACCGTTCGCTGCGTTGTCTGGTGGTGATCGAGCTCAAGCTGGGAGATTTCAAAGCAGCTTACAAAGGCCAGATGGAGCTGTATCTGCGTTATCTGGAAAAGTATGAGATGCGGGAAGGTGAAAACCTGCCGGTGGGCCTGTTGCTTTGCAGTGGCAAGAACGACGAGCATATCGAGCTTCTGCAGCTCAATCAGGGCAATATCCGAGTGGCGGAATACATCACCGAGACCATTCCCAAGGATGAACTGATGGCGAAGTTGCACTCCTCCATCGAACTGGCTCGCAAGCGGCTGGATTATGAGGCAGATCATGACTGAGCCCGCTGCCATCGAAAGAAAAGTCCAAACCCGCATTATCAGGCTCTTTACCGAACAGCTTGGCTATGAATATCTGGGTAACTGGCAGGACAGGGAAGACAACCAACCTATCGAAGAGCAGTATCTGAAAGCCTGGCTGCTGCAGCGGGGCTATCAGGAGCTACTGATCGACCGTGCCATCTTTGAGCTCAAGAAGCTGGCTTATGCCGATAATAAGAGCCTCTACGATGTGAATAAAGAGGTTTATAACCTATTGCGCTATGGGATCAAGCTCAAGCCGGAGCACAGCGAAAACAGCGTCACCATTGAGCTGATCGACTGGCAAAACCCCCAGGTCAACTACTTTGGCATCGCTGAAGAGGTGACGGTGAGCGGTATCCACAACAAGCGTCCCGATCTGGTACTCTACATCAATGGCATCGCTTTGGGAGTGCTGGAGCTCAAGCGCAGCACCGTTTCGGTGGCGGAAGGGATCAGGCAGAATATCGACAGCCAGAAGCCGGAGTTTATCAAGCACTTCTTCTCCACCATGCAGCTTGTGATGGCTGGTAACGATAGTGAGGGCCTGCGCTATGGCACCATTGAAACCAAGGAAAAATATTACCTCAAGTGGAAAGAACGGGGCGAGACGGAATCCTCCCTGGATAGCCATGTGGCGGCTTTATGCAACAAAGAACGCTTACTGGAGCTGATCCACGACTTTGTGATCTTTGATTGCGGCACCAAGAAGCTCTGCCGGCACAATCAGTTCAATGCCGTGACTGCCGCCCGGGGCTATATCCAAAGGCGTGAAGGCGGCATCATCTGGCATACTCAGGGCAGCGGAAAAAGCCTGATTATGGTTTGGCTGGCCAAGTGGATCAGGGAAAACGTAACCGGCTCCCGGGTGCTGATCATCACTGACCGGGATGAACTGGACAAACAGATCGAGAAGGTCTTCAAGGGCGTAAATGAAGATATCTACCGCACCAAGAGCTGTTCTGATCTGATCGCTAAACTCAATACCAATGAGGAGTGGTTGCTCTGCTCCTTGATTCACAAGTTCCGTAACCGGGACGAGGGCGATTATCAAGGCTACCTCGATGAGCTATTCAGGCATCTCCCGGAAGGTTTTGAAGCCAAGGGAGATATCTATGTCTTTGTGGATGAATGCCATCGCAGCCAGTCCGGGGATTTTCACAAGTCCATGCGTTCCATCCTGCCCAAGGCCTTGTTCATCGGCTTCACCGGAACACCGCTTTTAAGAAAAGACAAGCGCACCACTCTGGAGATCTTTGGCAGATACATCGATACCTACAAGTTTGATGAAGCTGTGCGGGACAAGACCATCGTTGACCTGCGCTATGAAGCCAGGGATATCGACCAGAGGCTCACCTCTGAGGACAAGATCGATGCTTGGTTCGAAGCCAAAACCCAAGGTCTCAAGCCACTGGCCAAGGCAGAACTGAAGCGCAAGTGGGCACGCATGCAGCGGGTCCTCAGTTCCAAGAGCCGGCTTGAAAAGATTGTAGCGGATATCCTGCTGGATATGGAAACCAAAGACCGCCTCGCCAGCGGCAGGGGCAACGCCCTCTTGGTCTCCGGCTCCATCTTCCAGGCCTGCAAGTACTACCAGCTCTTTCTGGAGCATGGCTTCACAAAGTGCGCCATCGTTACTTCCTATGTGCCCAATATAAATGACATCAAAAAGCAGTATTCCGGTGATGACGACATTCCGGATGAGCTATTGCAGTATCAGATCTATCAGCAGATGCTGAACGGCAAGCCGGTGGAAGCATTTGAAGATGAGGCCAAGAAACGCTTTGTGGAAGAGCCGGGACAGATGAAGCTGCTGATCGTGGTGGATAAACTGCTTACTGGCTTCGACGCGCCCTCCGCCACCTATCTCTATATCGACAAGCATATGCAGGATCATGGACTCTTCCAGGCGATCTGCAGAGTGAACCGGGTGGATGATGAGGACAAGGAATATGGCTTCGTTATCGACTATAAAGACCTCTTCTTCAAACTGGACAAAGCCGTGATGGATTATACCTCCGGAGCCTTCGACAACTATGATCCGGAGGATGTTTCAGGTTTATTGACCGACCGGCTGAGCAAAGCCAAAGAGCATCTCCTGGAGGTGCTGGAGAGCGAGAAAGCCCTCTGCGAACCTGTGGAGCCCCCCAAAGCCGAAAAGGACTATATCCGCTATTTCTGCGGCAATCCAGATAACGCGGAAGACCTCGAAAAGAACGAGGCCAAGCGGCTGTTGCTTTACAAGACGACTGCCTCATTGGTGAGGGCGTATGCCGAAATAGCTTCCGAAATGGCTGAGGCTGGCTTTACAGATGAGGAAGCCGCCGGAATAGTCAAAGAAATTAGCTTCTTTGAGAATCTGAGGATGGTGATCAAACTGGCAAGCGGTGACTATATAGACCTCAAGATGTATGAGCCAGCCATGCGGCATTTGATCGACGCCTATATCCAGGCTGAGGATAGCGTAAAGATCACTGCCTTTGACGATCTGGGCTTGATCGACCTGATCATCCAGCGGGGTCCGGCTGCCATCGATGAACTGCCTGATACGATCAAAGATAATCAGGAAGCCACTGCCGAGACCATCGAGAATAACGTCCGCAAGACCATTATTGACGGCATGCCGGGCAATCCCATCTACTTTGAGCTGATGTCCAAGCTGCTGGCGGAGATCATCAAACAGCGCCGTAATCAAGCCTTGAGCTATCGGGAATATCTACACAGGATCATCGAGCTAGCCAGGCAGGTGCGTAAGCCAGAGAGTTCCCAGAGATACAGCCCCAAGCTGGATACGCCTGCCAAACGAGCGTTTTATGACAATCTTGGCAATGATGAAGCACTTGCCATAGCGCTGGATGAGATCATCAGAAGAATCAAGAAAGCCGATTGGAAGGGTGATCTGCTCAAGGAACGGGAAGTGAAACGGGCTATCCGAGGTCTGGTAACCGATCCGGAACAGGTGGAAAAGGTCTTTGAACTGGCTAAGAACCAGCCGGAGTATTGATGCCCAACCCCGGTTTTTCCAAGACCAAAGCAGCGAAAGAAAGCGTCAGTCAGATCACAGTCGCCGACTACAAGGTTGATGTGGTCCGCAAGAGCATCAAAAACCTACATCTATCGGTATATCCACCCACTGGCAGGATCAGGATAGCAGTGCCCAAGCAGATGGATGATGAGAGCATCCGCTTGCACGTAGTGTCCAAGCTTGGCTGGATCAAGAAACACATCGCCAGATTTGAGCAGGTGCAGCGCCTTTCCCATCGTGAATACATCACTGGGGAAAGCCATTATCTGGAAGGTAAACGCTATCTCTTGAATGTGATTCCAGACTCAAGCATCAACATGATAAAACTAAGAGGCGGAGCATACATCGACCTATATGAAAAGCCCGGCATTCCCATCTGGCACCGTCCTTTGATGCTGCAGGAGTGGTACCGGGCAAGATTGAAAGCCAGGGTGGAACCTCTGATCAACAAATGGCAGGATATAATTGGAGTGCAAATCAATGAGTGGGCGATCAAGCAGATGAAGACCAAATGGGGCACCTGCAACATCATCGCTAAGCGCATCTGGATAAATCTGGAACTGGCCAAGAAACCTGAAGACAGCCTGGAATACATCATCGTCCACGAACTGCTGCATCTCTTGGAAAAGCTCCACAATGACAATTTCAAATCCCTGATGGATAAATACCTCCCTGACTGGAGAGTTAGAAAGGATAGATTAAACAAACTTCCACTAAGCCATGAGGAGTGGGAGTACTGATTTAAAGATGGTATCGGCCAGGCTGTTAGGCTTGATATCCAGAGCCATGAGATTATCCTTCACTTCCAAGGGACCGATCGAACTGATGAGCCAAGGAAATGGTCTCCGTTCAAGCTGGGGTTTTCTGGGAGGGTCCAGATATGCATGAATTCCGGGCAATAGACCGAAGGGTGATTTGAGGCTTGACAGGATTGACCCCAAAAGCACAAATGCAATATGGAGACTATTATGAAAGGAACACTGCACCATGTGGAGCTCTATGTGCGGGATCTGGAAACCAGCCGGCAGTTTTGGTCGTGGCTATTGGTTCGCCTGGGCTACCAGCTTTACCAGGAGTGGGATGCAGGCTTCAGCTATGTTTTGGGGGACACCTACATTGTCTTTGTGCAGGTTGAGGATCGCTTTTTGGATATTCCCTATCACCGTTGCCGGGCCGGCTTGAACCATCTGGCGTTTCATGCGGGAACTAGGGAATATGTGGATCAGATCACCGATGAACTGCGTAGCAGGGGAGTTCACATCCTCTATCAGGACAGACATCCTTTTGCCGGAGGTGAGGATTACTATGCCGTATTCTTCGAAGACCCGGACCGGATGAAAGTGGAGATCACTGCAGCAGATTAAGCAGAGCGATTATGAGTAAGATGAGAATACCCTAATCGGCTTGGGGTCTGCCAGCTAAAATGGAGGCAATCTCAGGCAATGCTCTTATAATACCACAACATACTGAAGTACTCGCCTTTCTTCTTGCCAACATTGGGCAATTCGCCACATTTGGTGAATCCACTTCTCTCGTGGAAGGCTATGCTTTCGGGGTTCGCAGAGGATACATTGGCAATGAGCACTTTGATGCCCAGGGTCTTAGCGTGATTCTCAAGTTCGGCCAGAAATTGCCTGCCCAAGCCTTTCCCTGTGTGCTGAGGATCGATGAAATAGCCGATATCGGCAGTGTGAGCAAAGGTATTCATATCCATGAAGCTCTTCAGGAGAGCAAAACCGACTACCTTGCCATTTGCGTCTTCCGCCACCAGGATTGTGCCATTGATGCATTTGCTTTTGATAAAGCCAAAAGCTTGCACGGGAAGAGGTGATTGTGGGTAGGCGGCCATGGAATGATCTATATAGTGGTTGAAAATGGCCATTACCTGTTCGCTATCCGCATCTCTTGATAAACGAATGTTGTACATAATATCTCCATTGATTTTTGAACTATCTTGATATCACGCTTACTTTTGTCAATTAGTAAAAAAGGCCGGAGCAATTTTGCGTCCGGCCAATATACAAGTTGCGGTTACTATTTAGTTAGAACAGCGTATAGCTGAATCCCAGCCCCAAAATCTCCTTCCACTGCACTTCGTGGATTTGTTCTTTTTCGTAGCGCATTTCAAAGGTTAGGTTTGCGGAAAGCAAACCCCAGAGTTTGGTGGTAAATACGTTTTCCCAAACCAGATCGGGAGATTTCCAATCATCGGTAGGCAGCTCATCATCTTTGGAATTGAATAGAGCCTGATACACCTGCAAGCGGGACTTGAAGTTGGCTTCCAGGGGTGTGAAGTTGTGCTTATACTCGGTTACCGATTCCAAACCGCCGTCCACGGTAGTTTCCAATTCGCGGGTGATATTGTCTGCCTGCAGCACATCGCGGTTCACTCTTTCACGAAAGGCTGCACCCAAGCGCGAACTGAGGTGATTGATATCGTTATCCACAAAGGTTCGAATGATACCGGCGGTTTCCGTAAAGAGCATGGGATTAACGATCCTGGTTAAGGTAGAATCAGATAGATCCAGGAATTGCGATTCCATCCTGGCTGCGATGAAAGGATCAACCCAGCCCTGCGTAGTGAAGCGCAAGATCGATTCCAGGTCTATCTTGTCCGTAGATTTGCTGGGATGTTCCCAATACACTTCTCCCAGTACATCTTCTTTTTGCAGATGAGTTTGCCCAAAGGCCAGCTTCAGGGTTGTTTTGCTGTTCAGCCAGGGTTTCAGTTGTTTTTCAGCGCTGGTATTGGAAGAGGCCACCCAGGTGATGTTGCTTAGTTCGGTTCCCTGCCAGGAATCACTGTAGGAGCTTTGGGTAAGCGACAGATTGATGTCCGAATCCAGCTTCCAGTTCTGGGCATTCAGAGCCAAAGGTAAAAGCAGCACGATCGCCAGAATACCATATATCCTCTTCATATTGAGTTCCTTATGCCCAGATCCCTTTGGCGGTAAGGGCTAGTTTGATCTTTTCGGTAAGGGCGGTTTGCACGGCACCCAGATCGGCATTATTCACATGGGCAAACAGGCCAAAGGTGATGGCTGCGGCATCGGCAGCGGTGATAGTGACAACAGGAGCCGGATCTTTTAGCACCTTTTCTTCGGAATTCAGCACAGCAAGCAGTAATTCACGCGCGGAATTTATCTCCACCGACCCCGGAACGCCTATGCTGAGCTCTATCCTGCGGGTAGGCATGGCGCTGAAATTGGTGATGCTGTCTCCCGAAAGTTTGGCATTGGGAACGATAATCTTACGGTTGTCACTGCTGAGGATGATGGTGGAGAATATGCCGATGTCATGCACTTTCCCTGTGATCCCCGCTCCGGTGATGCTATCGCCGACCTTGAAGGGTTTGAAAAGAATGATCATCACGCCTGCTGCGAAATTGGCCAGTGAGCCTTGCAAGGCCATGCCAACCGCCAGACCGGCAGCACCGATGATCGCCACAAAAGAGGTTGTTTGCACTCCGAGCTTGCCGACTGCGGCAATGATAACGAAGATTAGCAGAATCGCATAAACCAGATTGCCGATGAAGGAAGTAAGGGATGGGTCCACCTTGCTCTTGCCCATCAGTTTCTTTATCAGATTGCTGATCATGCGCGCCACCCATTTTCCGATCAGATAGATCAGAATGGCAGCCAGAAGTTTTAAACCGATGGTGGTAAAGAAATGGGGTGCTTTTTCGATGAGCGATGCCCATGCCCCAGGATTAACCATAGTAGAATCAGGCATTTGTCTCTCCTTTTTGTCCTCGCAGATCTGAACAGCCAACCCAAATGGCCTTATGCCGTTCAAAATTTGAGGTTTATTTATTCATAATAGTTAAGATAAGCTGATTCTTAGCTTTGACAAACAAGTATCGCTAATCAGGGAATGTAGGGCGCAATATTTGCCCGGCGGACTATCCTCCTCAGGTCTTTGTATTGTGATAGCATCAAGCCAATAATGGTAAGTGTCAGTCCACCCGCACCTAAAAGCGACAAAGTATCGCCCAGTACAAAGTAGGCCAGGATAACCGTAAACACGGGGATAAGATTTGTAAACACATTGCTTTTGATCACGCCAAGGTCGCGAATTACGCCGGTATATAGCATAAAAGCCCCTACTGAAGCGAAGATGGACATTGCCGCAATGGTTATCAGCCCCAGGCTGTCCTGCTGCATGCTGAAGAAATGGCTGCCGTCATAATACAAAAAGAGCGGCGTAAAATAGAGCAGACCAAACAGGCTTTGCCAGGCTACGATGGTAAGGGCAGTGTAGCGCAGAGTAAGATTCCGCACCGTGATGCCATAAAACATTCCCGCAAAGACGGCTACCAGCAAAAACAGCACGCCTTTCAAGGTAGCGGAAAGATCGTCGCTGCCCAGGCTCATCACGGCCACTCCCCCCGTGGAAATAATCAGCCCCAAAATCAGAGACACGCTGATCTTTTCTTTTAGGATCAGCCAGGCCGCCAGAGCCGAAAAAATCGGAATCGTGGAGATAATCAGACTGCCAAGCGTGGATGAAACATACTGCATGCCATTGGCTTCGCCGATAAAATACATGAATGGCTCGCAAAAGGCCACCAGCATCAGATGCAGGTAATCCCGGCCACGGATGCTTTCCCGCTTCTTTCCCAGCCATATAACGGCAAACAGCAGTCCTGCTGCCAGAGCCAACCTTAGAAAGGTGATCTCGTAAGGCCGGTAGCTGCGAAAAGCGATCTTGAACCACACGAAGGTAAGCGACCAGAATAGCATTGCCAAAGTCGCCTTCAGATAGGTGAACCAGAGTTTCATTCGTTAAATCCGGTAACCTCACCGCCCGGGATTTCCTTTATCTTGCCGCCATCATTGATGTCGCGGCACATACCCGGCTCGATCTCAGCGCTGTCCGTATAGCCGCGCTGTTCCCAAAAACCGGGAACGTAATAATCCATCAGTTCTATCTTAACAACGCTTTTGGCGGATTTATAACCCCAGAGATAGGGAATGAATGCTCGAACGGGGCCGCCATAATCCTCGGTTAAATATTCCCCGTCGAAGCTGTGTGCCAGCAGGGATTTTTCCTTCAGCGCGATCTCCACCGGAATGGAAGTGTCGTAAACCTCGCCCACGCTCCAGAAGCGGATGAACTTGCAGGAGGGTTTCATGCTTACTTCTTCCAGTATTTTTGATAGCGGCACACCTTTCCAGATGCCGCCAACAGACCAGCGAGTAACGCTGGTCAAGCGTCCTTGCACTTCGCTCTGGCTTAGTTCATTCAATTCTTTCCAACTGAAGCTGCGAGGTTTGGTGCAGCTTCCGCTCACCTGAATCGTCCAGTTTTCACGGTTCAGCGAGCCCGGATGGCCTTCCGCCCAAAAGATGGGGGTTTTCATTTCGGCAAGTTTATGCATTTTGGTCCCCTTGGTTTTCAGTGAATCTTCGTTTGTTCCGCCCTGAGAAGTTTGAGCCGCTCTGCAATTGCGGGGAATCAGCAGTATAAGCAGGCAAAATGCTATTAGCAACGCAATCCAGACAATTCTCATCTTGGCTATAAATCCTCACTCATAAAAAGGTTATCTATGATGTCCGACGGCAGAATGGAGGCCTTATAGCGTTTACTGGCCAGATACTCCGCGGTTTTTCCCATCAGATAGCTGGCATTGATGGCCGCTTCTCCCAGCTCCATTCCCTGTGCGGCAAAGGAAGCGATAATCCCGGAAAGCACATCACCGCTGCCACCTGTTGCCAGTCCGTCGTTACCGGCATTGTTGATCAGGATGCGTTTTCCGTCGCTGAAGATGCTTACATCGCTTTTCAGCAGGATTTGGGTTTTGGTTTTTTTGGTATGGCTATGTAAAGCCCCAAAAACATCCTCTTCCAAAGCATCCAGGCTGAGTTTGGCCAGAGCACAAAACTCTCCCCAGTGTGGGGTAAGGATGATATTCTTACGTTTCAGTTCTTTACTCAGGCTCTTGTCTGCAGCGATCAGCCGGATCGCGTCTGCATCTACCACTGTGGGAACTTTCCCATGTGTAAGAACAGTTTTTAGAACTTTATGAGCATAGGCATCCAGACCCAGGCCGGGACCCACCACGATGCTATCTGCCCAATCCAGCATCAAAGTAAGGATGTCTTCTCTGAGCTCTTCGCCATCCTCATCCTCTGCCAGGGGGATAAACATGATCTCAGGATTAAGGTGCTGATAGTATTCCTGAGCGTTTAACCGGCTATGCAGTCTTACCAACCCGGCTCCGGCTCTCAGAGCGGCTTTTGCGCTCATGATCACCGAACCTGTGTAGCCCAGGGAGCCGCCGATCACCGCCACATGCCCATAATCACCTTTGTGGGCGTTGTAATAGCGTATGGGAAGGCGATGGTTGCTCTCATCCAGCAGCAGGGCTGCCTGCACATCATTATTGTAGCTATCCGGTATTCCCAGAGGAATGGTAACGGTTTTTCCGCAGTAAAGCCTGCCGGGCCCAATCAGCATTCCGGTCTTGAGGGCATGAATCGCCAGAGTGCAATCGGCTTTGAAGGCATCCTGACCGCTTCCGTTTTCGGCATTCAATCCCGATGGGATATCGATGGCTATCCGAATGGTTTCAAGCCTGTTTACCACGTCAAACAGCTTCTTGTGAAACATGCTTAGTTTGCCCTTGAAACCAATTCCAAAAACGGCATCGATCACCATTCCGCATCCTGAAAGATTGTGCTCCAGCCAAACCAGGTTATCTGGGCTATCGCTCGCAAACATGGGTATATCCAGCTTACTGCAGATGTTATAGTTTTCTGCCGTCTCCGGAGTAAACTGCCCTTTGTGCACGCAAACCAGGACAACGCTGACACCATGATGCCGCAACCAGCGGGCGATTACAAAGCCATCCCCGCTGTTGTTGCCACTTCCATGTAAAATGGCCACGGTGGTTTTCAAACTATCCGGAAAGTGGTCTATTATATAATCTGCACAGCCCTTTCCAGCGATTTCCATCAGAACCCGGGAAGGTATTCCCAGTTCCTTTATCGCTCTGTCGTCCACCAATTTCATCTGTTCTGGGCTAAGAATGTAGCTCATTTTACCTCCCTGCCATGCTTTTGAGTGGGCAGTTTGATTTCGAAGGTCGTGCCTTCTCCGAGCGTGGATTGCAGCACCTTGATATGCCCATTGTGATATTCTTCGATGATGCGTTTGGCCAGGCTGAGCCCCAATCCCCAGCCCCTGGTTTTGGTGGTAACTCCGGGCTCGAAAATGCGTTTCCACTGGCCTCGGGGAATGCCTTTGCCCTCATCGCGGATATGGATGTAAATCCAGGGTTGTTTCAAGGTGGCCGTAACGATGATGCTGCCGCCTTTTTTACTCATGGCATCCACGCAGTTTTTGATCAGGTTCTCCAGAGTCCATTTGAAGAGTTCCATATCCAGCAGCACCTTTATTCCTTCCACTTTGCTGATCAGATGAATGTCTATCCGGTTTCCCAAGTGAGGCATGCGATGCGAGAAATAGTCCACTATCCCGCTAAGGATCTGATGCAGGTCTTGCGGTTCCAGCTTTGTCATACTGCCCACCTTGCCAAAGCGGGAAGCAATATTTTTCAGGTGATTCAGGTCGGCCGTCATGTGCTGCACAATCTGTTCCACATCACGCTGCTGGCCATTGGGAGGAGCTTCCTTCAGATAGTCCAGCCAGCCCATCAGAGATGTGATGGGTGTACCGAATTGATGGGCGGTTTCCTTGGCCAGACCGATCCAGAGAGTGTCCTTTTCAGTGCGGCGTAGAAGAAACAGACCGTAAGCTCCGAACAGGATGACCATCATGGCCAAAAATATCTCCAGCAGAACGATATCTCGAATATGAGTTAGGGATTTGGGAGTGGAAAAGTAGATATAACCAAGACTGTCGGCTTGGTTTGAAAGCGGGATTTCGTCCATAACGCTGATCAGCCTGGCCAGTTCCTGTTGCTCTTCGGTGGATATCTGATAGTAGGTGGTGTTTTCCGGAACTCCGGCATTTCTCCAGAACAGCGGCTGCTTATAACGGTCGGTTACGATTATGGAGCTATCCACGTTTTTGATGAATTGTTCGAAAGAGACTGGTTTACCGTAGAAAGCATAACCCGTTAACTGACCGTCGTCCATCAGGGGAGTTTGCACCATCTGCTTCATCAGAATGTCCAATTTGTTGCGGCTGCGAATCGAGAGTTCGCTGAACAGGGTATCGGTGGGAACGCCCACATTTTTCCACATCTGAGGCTGGTAATTGGCATCGGTGATGATCACGGAAATGGGATTTTGAGGCATGAATTCCGTGCTGATATAGTCCCAAAGATTTTGTTTAAAATCGCGGGAAGCGGTGAACTGCAGATACTTTGAGCTGATTTCGGTCAGGAGTTGGGCATTGCGCTCGGCAGCTCTCAAATAGCTATCTGTATAGGCAATGTATTGAGCAAAGATGCGGGGCACGAACTCCTGTTCAGTTCTGGCCTTTTTGATCAGAACCTGAATATAGAAGGCAAAAAAAATGAAGATGATAAGGCTGCTGGAAATAAAAAACAGCCTGATCCGGTTAAAAACGTTAGTGCTTTTTTGCTTTTTCCCAGTGGGAATCGAGTTCGGCAAGGCTTGCTTCATTTATGTCCTCTCCGGATTTTTGGTAGTGTTCTTCGATGCTGTGAAAACGCCGGGTAAATTTGCGGGTGCATTCCTTCAGAGCAGCTTCGGCATCTATGCCAAGTTTGCGGGATAAATTCACCAGGGTAAAGATCAGATCCCCCAGTTCTTCTTTAATCTGTTCCAGTTCGTTGCTGGCCAAGGCTTCATCCAGTTCGGCGCGTTCTTCGTCCAGCTTATCCATGATCGGCACAAGGTCGGGCCAATCGAAGCCGACTGAGGCAGCTTTTTCCTGAGTGCGCTGAGCTTGAATCAAAGCCGGCAGAGCTCTTGGAATGCCATCCAGCACGGATTTTCGCTCGGTTTTCTCTTTCTTTTTGATCCGTTCCCAATTCATCTTTACCGCATCGGCATCATCCAGCGTAAGATCGCCAAATACATGCGGATGCCTACGGATCAGCTTTCCGTTTATCTTCTCCAGCACGCTCTGTATATCCCAAAGGCCTTCCTCGGAGGATATCTGAGCTTGAAAAACGATGTGTAGCAGCAAATCCCCCAATTCTTCCTGCAGGGAATCCGGATCATTGTCTTCTATTGCCTCCACTGCCTCGAAGAGCTCTTCGATAAAGTTTGGCACCAGCGACTCACGGGTTTGCTTTATATCCCAGGGACAGCCGTTCTCTTTATTGCGCAGGGCGGCCACCACCTTCACAAGTTGTTCGAAACTATGCAAGTTCTTTTCTCCAGTTACCAGGATATGCGATGCGTTCATAGAGCGCAAACATAATCCAGATGTGATGATTCCATTTTATTGAGCTGGGCATGCTGGCAGCCGGAATAAACATCAAGAGGCTGACCAGATGCATCAGATAATAGTATTTGGTTTGCTTATCGGTTGCCTGACGGTATGCGCCATATAGCCAGAATAGCCAGCGCAAGTATAAAAAAAGGAAACCAAACAGAAAGGCAAGCCCAAAATTTCCCATCAGTTCCAGAAAGTAGTTATGAGGATTGATGATTCCAGCGGTTCTATACAGTCGGTCGGTATCCATATGCCGTTCGAAATTCCCTGCGCCAACTCCGAAAAAGTGGCTGCTTTCCACGATTTCCAGGCTTTCACTGATCAGTTGGCGTCTGATCTGCATACTACTGAGCCGGTTTGAATCCTGCTCGGAAGACAGGCTGGCAATTTCTCTTTTGGCTATGGCCACACCCAAACGCATAAAGGGCCCCGCAAAATAAAACAAAGCCATGGTAAGCAAAACAACCAGTGATAACGAAATGAAGCGGCTTTTCCAACTGGCATGCCATAGCGTCAGCCACACGAAGAGGACTGCCACAGCCAGCAGCGCTATCCTGGCACCCTGCAGAGTAACGATTAACAAGCATAAAAGCGACAGCAGCAGCGAAAACACCCGCGGCAAATTCCCTGATTTAAATTTTGGCAAAAAAACCAGATACGGCAATAGCGGCAAGATGAAGGCTGCCAGAAGGTTTTCACCATAAAAGGGTCCGGTGGGAACAAAGGAATCCTTGCCATAGAGCTTGGACACCGGTAGATGCTGCTGAGTAACCACCTCCCACAAAGCCGTTATCAGATATGCGCTTAGCACCAGCACGAAGAAGTAATGTATTTTTTGACGAATAACCTGATTTCGGAAGAGAGCGCTGAACATTACGAACATCAGGGCGTTACGCAACAACAGGGTGGAATAGTATTGCGTTTCAGGTTTGTTTACCGCCCAGAAATAGCTAAAGACCGCATAAGCCGCCAAACCGAACAAATAGAGAACAGTGGGGCTGTTTACCTCATCCAGAACGCTTTGCCGCGGGAAAGCCAGCACAAAAACCAGACACATAGCCGCAGCCAGGCCAAAGGCATAGGTATTCAGGCTGTAGCTGATGGTATAGAACTCCAAAAGAGCATACAGCAGCAAACAAAAGATCAGCAGGTTTTTTACGCTTAACCTGCCGGAAAAGAGTTTTAAACCAAGCTCACCGCTGCTCATCCCCTGCCCTTGAGTGCAGCCACTATTTCATTCAGCTTGGCTCTATTTTGCCGGAACAGCCCTTCCCAAACCAGAACCAGCACACTGCTGAACAAAAAGGCAGCCACAGTGGTAAATACCACTATCAAAGCCCGTTTGGGACGGGATCGCATCCCTGCCAACTGAGGTTGATCATAAACCTCGAAGGTGGGCAGGTCTTTCAGTTCCTCCAACTTGGCCAGTTCGAACTGCGGATACAGATATTCCAGCACTTTTTTCTTGATCTCGGCGTTGATCATTAGCTGGGCATAGCGCATACTGAGGTCGGGGATCTTGTCTATTTGAATGATGTATTTCGGGTTAAGACCCTGTGCACCGCCTTCCAGTGACTTTATCTGCTGCTGCAGAAGCTCAATCTTATAGGCAGATTTTTTCAGGACGGGAGAGTCCGGGCCATACTGAGTTTTTTCCAGCTCATATTCCATCTGGGCTTTGATAAGCTCCGAAGCGCTATTGCTGTAAAGACTTACCAGTGATTGAGTTTGCTCGTCGATGGCGATGGACTGGTTGCTGGCCTGAAAATCGCGCATGGCCAAAGCCAGTGAATCCACTTCAAGCAAGGTTTTATTCACCTGTTTTTGCAGAAATTCCCGTTTTTGCCGTCCCTTGCTCATGCGGTTTTGCAGGTTGAATTTCTCCAGATAATCCAGATAATAGCGGGCAATATCGCGGGAAAGAACCTTGCTTTTGGTTTCCACACGCAGAATTACCAGGCCGTTTTCTTCATCCAAAGCGAGGTTAACCGATTCGGCCATCAAAGCCCGGATCGCCAGCGCCATGGCCTTGCTGCTATCTGCTTCACTTATTTTGTAATAGGGGATCAGGTTGAATTTGCGCACCACTTCCTCGCGGAATTCGCGGCGCTTCATGATGTTTATGAAGTCCTTGCTCAACTCGGAAGCTGGAGTGCTAATCAAACCTCCTCCCACCATTTCCAGCAGGTTTGAGCCGAAACCGCCCAAAGCATCATTTTCGGAAACAGGTTTCAGCGTGGCTACGGATTCCCAATACTGGGGAGTAAGCAGTGCATACACCACAGATCCGATCACGGCCAAAAGGCAGAGCACAATTATAACTATCCGGTGTTTTGCCAATACCAGAACCAGGTCTAAAATCCCCATCTCTTTATTTGTCATAATGCTTTCCAGAGGTTCACCACCGTTTGCGTTTGAGCCAGGTAAACCATGCTTAAATTTTGTCTTGAGCAGTTTGCCCAAAGGCAGGGTTTTGTCAATCACTATTTTTCGCAGACTGGTATGTAGTGGCTAATGTCTTGATCAGGGTTAGCCATCCTTTTCTCCATCCAATAAACCTATGATCAGATATACACAGGTATGGGAGTGAGATACTCCCACACCCCAAGACTCCTCGACCCCAAGACCCCAAGACTCCTCGACCCCAAGACCCCAAGACTCCAAGACCCCTCGACTCCTAGACCCCAAGACCCCAAGACTCCTCGACCCCAAGACCCCAAGACCCCCTTCCTCTCGCACAAAAAAACCTCCCCGTTTCCAGGGAGGCTTTATGTAGCATATCAGGTTGGATTATTTCTTAATACATTCCGCCCATGCCGGGGTTTGGCATTGGAGCAGGTGGTTCCGGTTCTTTGATATCGGTAACGATGCATTCGGTGGTCAGCAACAGAGCTGCGATTGAGGCAGCGTTTTGCACTGCGCTGCGGACAACCTTGGCGGGATCGATGATTCCGGACTTGAAAAGGTCTTCAAACTGGCCATTGGCAGCGTTATAACCCATGTGGATGTCGCGATAGCCTTTCAGTTTTTCCACTACTACGGCGCCTTCTTCTCCGGCGTTGGTAGCGATCTGATAGGCGGGTTTTTCCAGGGCTTTGGCCATGATTTCCACAGCCATCTTCTCTTCGTGAGAGAGGCTCTTCATAGTTTTAAGAGCTTTGGCAGCCTGGATGAGAGTTACTCCGCCGCCGGGAACGATTCCTTCTTCCACGGCTGCACGGGTGGCATGCAGAGCATCGTCCACGCGGGCTTTCTTTTCCTTCATTTCGGTTTCGGTGGCAGCACCGATGCGAATCACGGCCACTCCGCTGGAAAGCTTGGCCAGGCGTTCCTGCAGCTTTTCCTTGTCGTAGTCGGAAGTGGTTTCTTCCACCTGGGCCTTGATCTGTTTGATGCGTCCGTCGATTGCTTCCTGTTGTCCAGCGCCTTCGCGGATGGTGGTGTTTTCTTTTTCCACCAGAACCTTCTTGGCGCGGCCAAGATCGCTCATGGTTGCGCTATCCAGTTTGCGTCCCATTTCCTCTGAGATCAGGGTTGCGCCGGTAAGGATGGCGATGTCTTCCAGCATGGCTTTACGGCGGTCGCCGAAGCCGGGAGCTTTCACGGCAACTACGTTCAGTACACCGCGAAGTTTGTTTACTACCAAGGTGGCAAGGGCTTCGCCTTCGATATCTTCGCTGATGATCAGCATCGGACGGCCGGTCTGGCTTACTTCCTGCAAAATCGGCAGCAGGTCTTTAAGTACGCTGATCTTCTTGTCATAAAGCAGAATAAAGGGGTCTTCGAGTTCGGCGATCATCTTGTCCGGATTAGTTACGAAATAGGGACTGATGTAGCCACGGTCAAATTGCATACCTTCCACTTTTTCCAGGCCGGTATCGATGGATTTGGCTTCTTCGATATTGATGATGCCTTCTTTACCAACACTGTCCATGGCTTCGGCGATCAAATGTCCGATTTCGTAATCGTTATTGGCACTGATTGTGGCGATCTGAGCTATCTCGTCGTTGCTCTTGATCTCTTTGCTGAATTCGTGGATCTTATCCACCACAACCTTGGTGGCCTTTTCCAATCCGCGCTTCAGATACATGGGGTTCACACCAGCGGTAACGTGTTTCAGGCCTTCTTCGATGATGGCCTGAGCCAGCAAGGTAGCGGTGGTGGTGCCGTCTCCGGCGATATCGTGGGTCTTTTCTGCCACTTCTTTACAGAGCTGAGCGCCCATATTTTCAAATTCGTCTTCCAGTTCGATTTCCTTGGCGATGGTTACACCGTCGTTGGTAATGGTGGGAGAGCCAAATTTCTTGTCCAGTACTACGTTTCTGCCCCTGGGTCCAAGGGTTACTTTAACGGCATCAGCCAGTTTGTCCACCCCGCGCTTCAGGCTGGTGCGGGCATCGTGTGCATACTGCATTTGTTTTGCCATCTTGTTTTCCTCCATATTTTTCAATTTTCAAACTCATGGTTTTTAGCAGTCATTGCTTTTGAGTGCTAATGTTATTATAGCCCAAATCCTGTCAAGCGCAAATTTGTTTTTCCGGCTTGGAGAACTTGAAACCACCCTTTACCAATCGTTTTTAGCAGTCCAATCATGGTTATCGACATAATTACTAATGCATATAGGTTGCATCATCGTGGTTAAACCTGATGCTGTTCTGTCCCCTAAACACTGATCATCCTATCATACCGGAGTCATACCGCATGCTCATCCGGTATGACTCCGGTATGATAGGGAAATAATCCCTTCAACTTACTTTTTATTGTCCGAAAGAGAAGTTGACACAACTCCCCAGACAGGATTATTGAGCCTGCAGAGAGGCACAAGCCTCCACAATTGACTAAAAAAACAGGAATAAGGAAGCTGATCATGCGCAGGATAATACTGATACTGGCCATTTCCCTGGTCTGGATCATGGGATCTGGATTAACGCTCGAAGTTGGTGACTATGGCTATACGGACGGCAAGATAAGGAACTACAGCGAAGGTCCCTGGAATTCTTCTGGAACCGATCTAAGCGAAGGCACGAAAAAGGTTTGGAGCTTCAGCATGCCCAGCGCGGGATACGTGAATAACACTTTTCACAGTGTGCAGAATGTAAGCGGCTTTCCCGGTGCGAATATGTCTGCCGTTTACGATCAATACACGCTAAACTATCATACCAACGGCACACTGTATTACCAGAATACCGGCAGCGACATCCTCAATATCGGCTATACCGGCTCACCGAATCTCGTGTGGAATCCACCCGTTCCCATGGGCTTGCCGCATTATCTGGGCAAGACCTGGTCGGGAACGCACGATTGGGCTTATGGAACCTATACAGTAAGCGGAAAAGTCCTTTCCGAAGGCCAGGTAAGCACTCCCATGGGAAGCTACGAAGCTCTTCTGGTTCGCTACTATTACCAAACGAACGTGATCAGCTACTACTATTATCAATGGGAAACCAAGGAATACGGGATCATCGCCTATACCAACACTTTGAATGATGGCATGCTCTACGTTTTGAACCAGGCTGACCCCAACGTAGCCAATGAAGATCAGGTGGCACAAATCCCTTCCCTGAAAGCTACCTTGGGCCCGAATCCCTTTGCCAGTGATCTTTCTCTTAGCCTGGAATCAAAAAGCTCCCATCCCGTCAGCGTTAGCATCTATGACCTGAAGGGGAGATTGGTTACTAAGAGTGAACACACTCTAAAAGCCGGAGTGGAAACCCAGCTCGACCTCAGCCAGGTCTTTACCAATCAGGCTGCCGGATTGTATTTCGTATGTGTTAAAGCCGGAAATGAGAAACTGGTTAAGAAAGTGACCAAGCTGCAGTAAGACATTGATCTTGACAGGAATTGGCATATAAATATAAACTGCACAGAGCGATTAGCAGAGGAGAAACTCGAAATGAACGGGAAGAAATTGACTCAGCTTTTTTGGGAATACCGGTTGTCTGAGCAAGAGCTGCAAGCTTGTTTGGATAGAAACGATCCAAACGACCCTCTGACGATTTCCCTTTATAACCGTATCCTGCTCTCCACCCCAAACTGGTATAGCATCTTGAAGATGCTTAGTCTCGAACAACTAAAAACAGCTTTATCTCCCAAAAAGACCTTTGCACATAGGTATATTCGGCTAGGAGATAAGGGTAGTGTTTTGTTCA
>CAZGWB010000017.1:0-38446 GCA_964529335.1 uncultured Candidatus Cloacimonas sp. | reverse complement strand
GTTACTCTGAATCGGACTTGCACCGATCTGATATGCAACACGCACAGGCGCACGAATGCCTGTGTCCTCACAGGCAAGGCTAACCGGTCTCAGACAGGTTGCACAAAACAGCGGCAAGCTGTTGTTTGCCCTGCTCCCGTCAGAGACGGGATTTCCTTTCCTGCCATAGTCGGGAACTCCGGGAGTTTATCGGAAACCAAGCGCTTCCTTCTGATTTCAATTATCCTGATGAGTGCCCTGTCATGGCTTTCAGCAAACACCCTGCGAGTTGCCCTGGATGGCAGCCAGCCCTACACCGTTATCCAGGAAGCGATCAATGCCTCAGCCAACGGAGATACGGTGTTGGTTTACCCCGGCAGATATTATGAGAATATCCGCTTCTATGGCAAAAACATAACCCTTGCCAGCCTGGAACTGACGACCGGAAACTTGGATTACAAATATTGCACGATCATTGATGGAAATCAAAACGGCAGTGTGATCCAAATTCGCAATAGCGAGTCCAATGTAATTATCAGAGGGTTTACCATTACTAATGGTAATGGGACCTATTATGAGCAACACGATGAATCATTTGGGGGAGGAATACTAATTGGTGTATTGAACGCTCCCTATATTGTGAAAGTAATAAACTGTGTTATTCACAATAATACATCCGGAACTGGTGGTGGAATACAATCCAATCGATGTAGCCTTTTTTTAAGCGGAACAACGATAAAAAACAATACTGCCCAAACTGGGGGAGGGATAAACGCCTCTTCTAATCAAGGGACTCAAGCTATCACCAGTTTTGATCCCGTTAATAGAAGCAGCATCTACAGCAACAAAGCTGCTGTAGGTTGTGATTTGTATATTATTCAACAGAACTCAGTTTCAGTTGTCGTTGATACCTTTACGGTGGCGAATCCAAGTAACTTCTATGCAGCAGCATTGCCTGCAAACTCCAATATAGAGAACCCCTATACCTTCGATATTCTGCACAGCGTTCACACTGAAGTTAATCACGATCTCTACGTGGCTCCCTGGGGTGATGATACAAATGATGGTTTGTCTGAAGCAAGCCCCCTGAAAACAGTTTTTCAGGCTGTTTATAATATAGCTACTGATCCGGTAAATCCCAAAACCGTTCATCTGGTTGAAGGGTATTATTCAAAGAGCCAGAATCAGCAGCTTTTCCCCGTTCCAATCAAAAACTGGACTAATCTGGTTGGCAAGAAGCAAGATGAAGTAGTTCTGGATTTTGAGTTCGAAAGTTATGGAATAAGTATCAACCCCTTTAGTCACGATTTTCATATTCAGGGACTTACAATTGTTAACTGTCGTTATGGCATAATGTGTTCTCAATCGAGTAACATTCATATAGCAGATATCTCGATCAGCAATGTAAACAACATTCAGTTTGCCGTAGGATATTATGGGTATGAGAACATAAACCAAGAGCTAAGTAACGTTAAAATTAGTAACGTTTACTCCCAATGGCTAACCAATGGAATCACCCTGCATCAAAAAAACGGTATTGCAAGTATAACTAATGTCGACATATCCCATATAAGGGCTTTGGAAAAAACCACACCCTGCATGATAACTGCGATGGGGTCATCAGAAGTATCAATATCTGAATGCAATTTCCATGATAATACTAACAGCAGTGTTGATCCACAATACGGCATTCTATACATATCCCCGTTTGACAGTTATTGTCAACGCTTGAGAATTGATATTTATAATTCTTCTTTTAGCAATAATCAGCAGTTATTGTTCAATTATATGGGACTTGTTCACGCCCTGAACGACACTACCTTTGTTCGCAACTGCACTTTTGCGGGAAACAGTGGAGGCAGCTCTGCCCTTACGGTAAAAGGTAATGCGGTGTTTGAAAACAACATCTTCTGGAATCCGCAGTTACCAAAGGAAGTAACGGCATATTACTCCTCCACGGAAGGGATCAGTGGCAGGCTGGAATTTGACAACAACTGCATTCGCAATGGATTGAACGGCATATATAACATGAGTCCCTTGAATGAGATAGTGTGGCACGACAATAATTTGGCTATCGATCCGCAATTTGTGGGCTTTGGCACCCACCCTTACCGCTTGTCTGCAGCTTCACCATTGATTGACATAGGTTTACAGCCCGCTGTTTGGGAACTCTCCTATGACGCAGGAGGAAATGAGCGGATTTGGGATGGCGATGGGGATGGCAGTGCGGTTATCGACCTGGGAGCTTATGAATACCAGCCGATCTCCAGTCCCTATGCCCTGAGTGCAGAGCTGTGGAATCAACAGATCCTGCTTGGCTGGCAGATGCCGGATGGTGCTCGCAGCCTTTCCGGATTTCGCATCTACCGCAATAACCAAGCCTACGCAGAGATCCTGGATCCCGGACTGAGGGTCTTCAGGGATTACAGTCCGGTGAATGACACCCTCAGCTACCACGTTGTGGCTTTGTTTGGAAGTGTGGAATCCGAGCCCAGCAACAGCGTAACGGTAATAGTGAGCGGAGTGGCGAATCAAGATGAAACGGCAGTTTCGGCTGTGCCCCAGGTTTCCATCTCTCCCAATCCTTTCAGCGACATCGCGGTAATCAGTTATGAGCTTGCCAAGCAGAGCGAAGTGGAGATGAAGCTATACAATCTGAAAGGACAGCTGGTGCGAACCTTGCACAAGGGAAGCCAAAGCAAGGGCACTCAAACCCTTGCCTGGGAAGGCTGTGACGATAGCGGCAGGCATGTGGCTTCAGGTATCTATATTCTGCAGTTAAGCTTGGACAGCAAGGCGGTTAAGAGAGTAAAATTTGTGAAGTGCTAAGCTTTTCAATAAATCAGTAAAGCGCTAAGCAATCATATTTTTTACCGTTTGCGGTAGTTTTTTTCCCGCATCTATATAACAGAAGAGCGGCCAGCCTAAGCCAGCCGCTCTTTACTTTAGATGCGAATTCTTTATTTGTTAAGGTCTTTTGCCTTGATAGCATCTTTTTTGGGTTTTATAGTAGATTCTTCCACGAACTGGATGATGGCCATGGGAGCACTGTCGCCTTTGCGGAAACCGGCCTTGAGCACTCTGGTATAGCCGCCGTTGCGGCCTTCGAAAGCTGGGGCGATTTCGTCGAACAGCTTTTTCACCAGGGTTCTATCGCCGAGGACGCTGTAGGCCAGTCTTCTGGCATGCACGGTATTGGCTTTGCCGTAGGTGATCACACGTTCTACGTAGCGGCGCATTTCTTTGGCTTTGGCCAGGGTGGTATTCAGTTGACCGTGTTCCACCATGGATTTTACCAGGTTTCTCATCATCAGGCGTCTGGCATCAGTTTCTCGTCCGAATTTTCTACCTTCAACTCTGTGTCGCATTTTTCACCTTCTTTTTGGGGGCTGGAACTGGTTTACGAGGTGTGGCGGTAACCTCAGCTTCAGGTTCCGGGGTATCTTCGGTCACTTTCTTCTCCTTTTTGGGAGCAGGAGCAGCCGGAGCCGGAGTTTCTTCAGGAGGCAGGATACCGCGGCTGCGGGCTTCTTTTATCTTGCGATAGATGCCTTCTACGTCCATACCGAGTTCCAGATCGTATTTTTTAAGTTTTTGCACGATCTCTTCCAGGGATTTCTTGCCGAAATTACGGAATTTGAGCATTTCAGCTTCGCTTTTGGAAACGAGTTCGCCGATGGTTTCTATTTTCGCACCAGCCAGGCAATTGGCAGCGCGGACGGTCAGTTCTATTTCCCTAACGCTCATACGCAGGATGCGTTCTTTTTCTTCGAGGTCAGGATCGAGCTCGATATCGCGGATGTATTCCGGTTCAGTTTCGAAGAGGGCTATCTTGGCTGCCATATCCTTCAGGATTTTGGCGGACAGGAATAGCGCGATCATCGGTTCCACTGCGCCGTTGGAATGAATCTCCAGAATCAACCGGTCGAAGTTCATTCTTTCTTTCACCCGCTGATGGGTAACGCTGAAATTCACCTTCAGGATTGGCGAATAGATGGAATCGATCGGGATAAAGCCAATGGCTTTGCCTTCGGGATTCTGGCGGTCGGCGGATACATAGCCGCGTCCGATACCCACGATCATTTCCAGCTTGAAGTCTATATCTTCCACCACTTCCAGCAGATAGAGGTCTTTGTTGATTATCTTTATGTGGGAGTTTTCCTGGATCAGCGAAGCGGTGATCACCCCTTTGCCCTTATGTTCCAAAACAATGGGGATTTCTTCCACGGAATTGGACTGGATCACGAGTTGTTTGATTCGCAGGATCAAATCGATATAATCGGAATTGGTTCCCGGAATTGGGCAAAACTCGTGGTGCAAGCCTTCAATCCGTACAAAACGAACCGCAGCTCCCTGGATACTGGACAGCAGAATTCGGCGCAGGGTGTTTCCCAGCGTAGTTCCAAAACCCGGTTCCAAAGGGCCGATTTCAAATTTGCCGTAATTACGGGAATACGACGATTTGTCGTGTTCCACGGTTTCGGGCATTTGCAGTGGTTCAAGATACATCATGGCTGCTCCTTAAAGCTGATAGCGGCATTACTTGGAATAGAACTCAACAATAAGACGCAGATCAACGGAGACCGGAATCTCGCTGGCTGCGGGAATTGCATTGAATTGACCGCGGAAATTTTCTTTATCTATGCTCAGCCAGGCAAAGGGTGAGCTAACTTCAGTTCTGTCCATGGCTTCCACCAGGGGCTTAATGCCACGGCTTTGGGGTTTCACTTCTACGATGTCGCCTTCCTTCAAAAGCTGCGAAGGGATATCCACCTTCTTGCCATTGATCTGAAAGTGACCATGGTTTATAAACTGGCGTGCCTGCATTCTGGTAACGGCAAAACCCATGCGGTAAACCACGTTGTCGAAACGACGCTCCAGGGTTTGCATCAGGTTGTCGCCGGTTACCCCGCTGGCCTTGGCAGCTTTGAAGAAGTAATTCCGGAACTGCTTTTCCATCAAACAATAGGTGCTGCGCAGTTTCTGCTTCTCTTTCAGATGGACGCCATAGTCGGAAAGCTTGCGGCGCATGTTTTTACCATGCTGTCCTGAAGGGTATTTACGTTTGCCGATAATTCTGTCGTATTTGGCTGTGCCAAAGATGTTTTCACCGAATTTGCGGCAGAGCTTTGCTTTAGGTCCTGTATATCTGGCCATTCTTCCTCTCCTTAGATCCTTCTGGTTTTGGGCGGACGGCATCCATTATGGGGAATGGGGGTTTCGTCCTTGATCATGGTGACTCTCAAGCCGGCGGCATTTACCGCACGGATAGCGGATTCACGTCCCCCACCGGGGCCTTTCACGATCACGCCAACCTTTTGGATACCCATTTCCGCACCGGCTTTGGCTACTTCGGAAGCAGCCATCTGGGCGGCAAAGGGAGTGCTTTTACGGGATCCTTTATAACCGATCTTTCCGCCGCTGCTCCAGGCCAGAACGTTTCCAGCCCGGTCGGTAAGCGAAATGATGGTGTTATTAAAGCTGGAATGGACAAAGACCAGGCCTTCATCAAAAGCCAGACGCACGCGTTTTTTCTTTACTCGGGTTTTCTTAGCCATGATTACTCCTATTTCTTCTTCTTAATAGCGCTGCCACGGGGACCTTTGCGAGTGCGGGCATTGGTATGAGTCCTTTGTCCACGAACCGGAAGACCGCGTTTATGGCGCATGCCGCGATAGCACCCGATTTCCATGAGGCGCTTGATATTCATGGCTACCTGGGTTCTGAGGCTGCCTTCCACCACATATTCGTTCTGAATGATGTCGCGAAGGATCTTTTCTTCATCAAGACTTAGATCAGCCACTTTCTTCATTTCATCGATGTTTGCTTTTTTGCAGATCTCTTTGGCAAGGGTGCGACCGATGCCGTAGATATAGGTTAACCCAATGAACAGACGCTTGGTTCTGGGAAGTTCAATACCTGCGATGTGTGCCAAGTGTTTCCTCCTTAACCTTGTCTCTGTTTATGTTTAGGGTTGGAGCTGCAGATTACACGGATAACGCCGAAGCGTTTGATGATTCTGCAATCTTTGCAGATCAATTTCACGGAAGCTTTCACTTTCATGGTTTCTCCTTGCTAGCCACAGGGCTGTATGCAATCATTTTTATTTATAACGGTAGGTAATTCTGCCACGGGAAAGGTCATAGGGAGAGAGCTCCACTTTCACCTTGTCGCCAGGCAGGATTCTAATATAATTCATCCGCATTTTGCCGGAAGAATGAGCCAGTATCTCGTGGCCATTTTCCAACTGAACGCGAAAAGTTGTATTCGGAAGGGCTTCTGTTACTACGCCTTCCACTTCGATAACGCCAGATTTACTCATAATTTTGCTATCCTCACAGGGCTGTCAAAATCTCGGGTTTGGTGTCGGTTACCAGTATTGTGTGCTCGAAGTGTGCGGAAAGCGATTTATCCGCTACGCAAAACTCCCAGCCCTTCTCGGTTACACGGTTGGTGCCTATGTTTACCATGGGCTCAATAGCCAGGGTCATTCCTGCGGCAAGGCGAGGTCCGCGCCCAGGCTTCCCAGAATTCGGAATTTGTGGCTCTTCGTGCAAACTGCGTCCTATCCCGTGTCCGGTAAGGTTGTCTGCTACGTAATAGCCGTTTTTCCCGATAAAGGATCCTATGGCATGGCTGATATCGCCGACCCGGTTCCCAGGTATTGCGGCTGCGATCCCCAGGTAGAGGCTGGTTTCAGTGATCTGCATCAGGTTCTCTGCCGCAGAGCTGATCTCGCCCACCCGGTAGCTGCGTGCTGCATCACCATGATAACCATCTTTTACAACACCAACGTCTATACCGATGATGTCGCCTTCCTGCAGAACCACCTTGCGGCTGGGAATACCATGCACAATGGCTGAATTCACCGAAGCGCAGATGGAGCCGGGAAAAGGATTGAGGCCGGGAATCTGATAACCCTTGAAGGAGGGTATTCCTCCCCGGCTGCGGATGTATTCTTCGGCATAAGCATCCAGCTCCAGAGTGTTTACTCCTGGCTTAATCAGCTCATGCAAGCTATCCAGCAGCCCGGCTATTATCCGGCAGCTTTCCCGCATTTTATCTATTTCAGAAGGCGTTTTGAGGTAAATCATAGCTTAGCTGGAACGTCCGCGCAGCTTGCCTTTCTTCATGAAACCGTCGTAGTGCCGCATCACAAGATGTGATTCGATCTGCTGCAAGGTATCCAAGGCCACACCGACCACGATGATGAGCCCGGTTCCGCCAAAATAGAAAGGCAAGTCGAACTGATTGCTCATGATTTCGGGCAGCAAAGCGACAAAGGCAAAAAAGATTGCGCCGGGCAGAGTGATGCGCACCAGCACGTTATTGATGTATTCGGCAGTTTTCTTTCCGGGTTTCTTGCCAGGAATATGACCACCGTATTTTACCATGTTCTCTGCCATTTCGGTGGGATTTAGCACCATCGATGTGTAGAAATAGGCAAAGAAAACGATCAGTGCCACATAAAGCAGTGTGTATAACGCAGCCCCGGGAGACAGCCATCTTTGCAGCGTAGCCCAGAATCCGCCCCCTCTGCCAAAAAGAGCAGCGATGGTGGCAGGAAACATCAGGATACTTTGGGCAAAAATGATTGGAATCACGCCGGCTGTATTTACACGCAAGGGAATATAGGTGCTTTGACCGCCATAAACTCTGCGGCCTACGATGCGTTTGGCATATTGCACCGGGATTTTGCGGATGGCTTCGGTTACAAAGATCACGGCGGCGGTTACCAATACCATCAGAACGATAGCCACAACTGCTTTCCAGGTGTAGCTGGGATCAGCTCCGATCTTCTGGAACATTCTGATGAAGCCTTCCGGATAACGGGCGATGATCCCGGCAAAGATAATCAGGGATATACCATTGCCAATTCCGTGTTCAGTAATCTGCTCACCCAACCACATCACGATCATGGTCCCTGTGATCAGGGTAATGATCCCGGTAAGATGAAACAGCACTCCAGGAGCAGGAACGACCCCGCCGGAAAGATTGGTTAGCCACATGGTGATAGTGATGGCGTTGAAAGCTCCCAGGCCAACCGTTCCATAACGGGTGATCTGATTCAGCTTTTTCTGGCCATCGGCACCTTCTTTGCGCAGCTTTTCGAAATAGGGTATTATGCTGCCTAAAAGCTGGATGACGATGGAGGCGGTAATATAGGGCATGATTCCCAGCGCAAAAACTGAGGCACGCTCGAAGTTTCCACCCACAAAGAGGTCAAGCAGACCAAAAAGGGTGTTTCCGCCTTCCCTGGCACCTTCGAAGAAAGCCCGCAAAGCGCTGGCATCTACGCCGGGAACCGGAATGAAACTTCCCAAGCGGTAGAGTACCAGAAACAGCGCGGTAAAAAGTATCTTCTTCTTAAGGTCCGGAATCCGGAACATGTTACCTATGGTTTTTAACAAGTTACACTACCTCCGCCTTGCCACCGTTCTTTTCGATCAGCTCTTTGGCTCTTTCGGAAAAGGCATGAGCTTTGATGTTCACGGTTTTAGTGAATTCTTCTTTGGTTCCGGCCAGTATTTTCACCGGAGCCTGTGCCTTTTTACCCTTGCAAGGGATCAGGCCCATCTTTTCGAGGGTGCTTACGTCGAATTCGGTTTCTTCCAGGCCTTGCAGGCGTTCCAGATTCAGGGCACGGTAGCCGATGCGGAAGATATTTTTGAAACCGCGTTTGGGCAAGCGGCGATGCATGGGCATCTGGCCACCTTCAAAGGCGGGAGAAACGTTTCCACCGGCACGGGCTTTTTTACCCTTGTGTCCGCGGCCAGCCTGGTGTCCCCATCCGGAGCCCTGGCCTTTACCCAGACGTTTCTTGTTTTTTCTTCCGGCAGGTCTGCCAATATTGCTTAAGGTTAACATCGTTATTCTCCCTGCAATTCTTCGACTTTGAGGAGGTATCCGACCTTTTTGATCATACCTCTGATACTGGGGGTGTCGTTATGAATACGGCTTTTGCCGATCTTCCCAAGACCTAGGGATTCGACTACCCGCTTGTGGTCTTCAATTCTATTTATCGTGCTGCGGATTTGGGTCACTTTTAGCTTCATTTCTCCTCCCGGCCAGTGAGCTGCGCCATGGTTTTGTTGCGCAGGCGGGATATGTCGGCCATGGTACGCATGGCTTTCAGTCCGTTCACAGTGGCTTTCACCACATTAGTGGGGGTATTGGAGCCCAGAGATTTGCACAGGATGTTTTCGATCCCGGCAGCTTCAAAGATGGCGCGGGTGGTTCCACCGGCGATAACTCCGGTTCCCGGAGAGGCCGGTTTGATCATCACGCGGGATGCGCCATAACGAGCCACTATCTCATGCGGAACGGTTCCTTTCACGATTGGAACCCGGAACATACTCTTGGTGGCCTTTTCTTTGGCTTTGCGAATGGCATCAACTATTTCATTGGCTTTGCCACTGCCTACGCCAACGTTGCCTTGTTTGTCGCCCACCACTACGATGGCCGAGAAACTGAAATTGCGGCCGCCTTTCACTACTTTGGCCACACGCCGGGTTTCCACTATTTTTTCTACTAATCTTTCTTCTTCAGTCTGGTGCTGTTCGTAATTCAAAGTATCCTCCCTTAGAATAACAGCCCGGCTTTGCGGGCACCATCGGCCAGGGCTTTCACTCTGCCGTGATATTTGTATCCGGCGCGGTCGAAAGCTATTTTGGTGATTCCGGCGGCGAGGGCTTTTTCACCCAGCTTTACGCCAACTTCAAAGCTTTTTTCGGTTTTCTTCTTACCGTCGGTAGCGGGCATATCTTTGGCGAGGGTGGACATCGACACCAGGGTAATCCCGCGCACATCATCGATGATCTGCGCATAGATATGGTTCAACGAACGAAATACCACCAAGCGGGGACGCTCTGCAGTTCCGCTAAGACGTTTGCGGATGGCAGCACGGCGACGGGCACGGAGGGCGGCTTTAATCATGGTTTGAGGTTTTATCATTATTTCACCTTCCCTTATTTTGACCCGGCTTTTCCGGCTTTGATAGTTACATATTCATCATGGTAGCGGACGCCTTTTCCCTTGTAGTTTTCAGGGGGACGGCAACCACGAACCTGAGCGGCAAATTGACCGACCAATTGCTTGTCGATCCCTTTGATCGTAATGATGCTGGTAAAGTCCGAGCGGGTTCCCTTGGAACGGGGAACGGCTTCGGAGCTTACCTGCAGTCCCGCCGGCACCTGAAGCAGGATATCATGTGAATATCCCAGGGCCAGTTTCAGCCAGGGGCCTATTACTTCGGAGCTATAACCGGTTCCGAAGATGTGCAGGGTTTTCTGGAAGCCTTCGCTTACGCCGGTTACCATGTTTTGCAACAAGGCGCGGGTAAGGCCGTGCAAAGCGCGCTGGCTTTTGGTGTCGTCGCTGCGTTTTACATGCACGATATTATCTTCCATTTCCAAAGTGATTCCAGGCATCAGGATATAGCTCAGTTCGCCCAGTTTCCCTTTTACGTTCACTACTTCGCCGTTTAGTTTCAATTCTGTTCCGGAGCTTAGTTTGATGGGGGCTTTGCCTATGCGTGACATGCTATCCTCCCTACCAAACTTTACAGATGTATTCGCCACCCACACGTTTCAGGCGGGCATCGCGGTCAACCATCACACCGTTGCTGGTGGAGATGATGGCACAACCGGTGTTGTTGTAAACGCTGGGCAGGTTGTCGGCTTTCACATAAACGCGGCGGCCGGGCTTTGAAATTCTTACTAATCCTTGCATCACAGGGTCACCAGCATTGGTGTAGCGAAGGATTACCATTATACGCTTGTAGTTGATTTTGTGCTCCGGATCTTTTTCGAGAATTTGCACGCTGTTCACGAAATTCTCGGCGGCAAGGATGTTTACCAAGGCTTCTACAAGCCGGTTGTGGTTTACGATCACTTGCGCATGTCCGGCACGATATGCATTGCGGATCTTGGTCAATGCATCAGCTATCGGATCACTAACACTCATTTGTTTTCCTCATTTATCTGTGTGTTTTCTTTGCCGGCTTGGCCTTTCCCGCTGCAACAACGGTAGCATTGCCCATGAAATACGAATCTCATCCGTATTTCATTCGTATTGCTATCGCAAATCAAGCAGGGGCTAACCGGCATCATTATTTACCAGCTACTGCGGGTAATCCCGGGAATCTGTCCCATGGAAGCATACTTACGGAAGCACAGACGGCACATGCCAAAATCGCGCATAAAGGCGCGGGGCCGGCCGCAGATCAGGCAGCGGTTGTATTTTCTTACCTGGAACTTGGGGGTGCGTTGCTGTTTGATGATGAGTGATTTCTTGGCCACTTATCTCTCCTTATTGATTCTTCTGGAAGGGCATTCCCAGTTCGCTGAGCAGTTCACGGCACTCCTCATCGGTGTGCGCTGTGGTTACTATGGTAATGTTTAGCCCGCGAATGGCATCTACCTTGTCGTATTCGATTTCCGGAAACACGGTTTGTTCCTTCAGGCCAAAGGAGAAATTTCCTCTGCCGTCGAAGGAGTCGGACGGGATGCCGCGAAAATCGCGAATACGGGGAATTACTATGGAGATGAGGCGATCGTAGAATTCATA
Source organism: uncultured Candidatus Cloacimonas sp. (assembly GCA_964529335.1). Classification (GTDB taxonomy): domain Bacteria; phylum Cloacimonadota; class Cloacimonadia; order Cloacimonadales; family Cloacimonadaceae; genus Cloacimonas. The sequence goes on along the minus strand of CAZGWB010000017.1, from coordinate 26,899 downwards.
CATCACTTCGTCCCGCAGGGTTACCTTGCAGCCTATGGGCATGCCCTGGCGCAGCTTGAAATTGGAGATGGATTTACGGGCTTTGGTGACGATCACCTTGCGTCCGCAGATCTGTTCCATATCTTTCACAGCATTATCCAACAGGGCTTTGTTCTGGGTGGCATGACCCACGCCCATGCTCACAACGATCTTGTCCAGCTTGGGAACCTGATGAGGATTCTTGTAGCCAAAACGCTTGGTAAGGGCTCCCACCACCTGGGTTTTATATTGTTCTTTCAAACGGTTCATTTACTATTCTCTCCTCTACAGCTCGTCGCCGCTCTTTTTACAAACGCGGACGCGATGGCCTTCACGCACTACGAATACCGGTTTGGACACGGCATTCAGCTTCTCGTTGAACAGCATCACGTTTGAAGCCTGGATGGGAGCTTCCATGGTGATGATCCCACCCTGCGGATTGCGCTGGGTCGGCTTGGCATGCTTTTTGATCATGTGCACTTTTTCCACGATGACGCGTCCGGTTTTGGGAAAGGCTTTCAGGACATGTCCTTTCTTGCCTTTGTCTTCACCGGAGATCACCACAACCAGGTCACCTTTCTTGAGGTTCAGTTTATTCGTTGCCACTTGTTCTCCTCCTACAGCACTTCCGGCGCCAGCGACACGATCTTCATATAATGATGTTCGCGCAGCTCACGGGCTACCGGCCCGAAAATGCGGGTGCCTTTGGGTTCGTGCTTTTCGTCGATGATCACGGCTGCATTATCCGAAAAACGGATATATGAGCCATCCGGACGGCGCACTTCTTTGTGCGTGCGGACGATCACGGCTTTTTCGACGGTTCCTTTTTTAACTTTGCCACCGGGAGTGGCAGATTTGATCGCGACTACAATAACGTCACCAATCGACGCATATTTCCGCTTTGTGCCACCCAAAACTTTGATGCACATAGCTTTTTTTGCGCCGGAGTTATCGGCGATATTCAACATGGTTTGAACTTGAATCATTCCAAAACCCCTTTACTTGCTTCTTTCTACTATTTTATGCAGAGTCCAGCGTTTGCGGGCACTCATGGGACGCGATTCCATAATCTGAACCACATCGCCTTCGTGGGCATCGTTGGCCTCATCATGCGCCATGAATTGCTTATGGCGACGCACGGTCTTTTTATACAACGGATGGATGAATTGGCGTTGCACGCGAACCACGATAGTCTTATCGTTTTTGTCGCTGACGACAATTCCCTGTTTGATCATTTTTCTATTATCAGCCACTTGTCACCTCAAGCCTTTTGCTCTTTTTCTTTGATGATGGTAATGATCCGGGCAATATCGCGCCGGACGATGCGAATCCGGTCAGGACGATCGAGCAGGTTTTTGGCTTTCTGAAAACGCAGGTTGAAAAGCTCAATGCGCAGTTCTTCCAGCTTGGTTTCCAGCTCGGTAACGCTAAGGTCACGGATTTCTTCGGTCTTCATAGTTCCACTCCTTCCCGAGCGATTACACGGGTCTTGATCGGCAGTTTGTGAGCAGCCAAACGCATGGCTTCTTTGGCGATCTTGATGTCCACGCCTTCGATCTCGAAAAGCACACGACCGGGACGAACCACGGCTACCCAGTATTCAGGTGCGCCTTTGCCTTTTCCCATACGGGTTTCGGCCGGCTTCTGAGTGATGGGCTTATCCGGGAAGATCCTGATCCATACTTTTCCCAAACGTTTCATGTGACGGGTAATGGCAATACGGGCGGCTTCAATCTGGCGGCTGGAAATGAAGGCATCCTCGAGGGCGATCAATCCATAATCGCCAAAGGAAACGTTGCATCCAGTCCAGGAAAGGCCACTTCTTTTGCCTTTCATCATCTTGCGATGTCTTACTTTTTTGGGGGCTAACATTCCTTCTCTCCTTTAGCCTAAAATATCGCCCTTGTAAACCCACACCTTGATGCCGATCACGCCATAGGTGGTATTTGCTTCCACATGGGCATAATCTATATCGGCACGCAGGGTGTGAAGTGGGGTGCGACCTTGTTTATAACGTTCTGTACGGGCTATTTCAGCTCCGCCCAAACGACCGGAAACCTGAACCTTCACGCCTTGTCCGCCTTCTTTCATCACGTTGCGGATGGCCATTTTCATGGCGCGGCGGAAAGATACGCGCTCTTCCAACTGGCGGGATATCTCTTGTCCCACAAGTCTGGCATCCAGCCACAGCTTGTCGATGGGTTCGATATTGATGGCCACGGTAAGCGGGTTCTTGCGATTCTTGTTGATCAGAACGTTCAGCTCGTTGCGAAGCTTGTCGATATCTTCGCCTTTCTTTCCAATCACCTGACCCGGACGGGCGGTGTGGATATCAATGGTTATAGAACTGGTTTTACGGGAAATCTTCACTTTCGAGACAGATTTTCCGCTCAAGCGCTTGTGGATGTAGCTCCGGATCTTGATGTCTTCCTGGAGAAAATCCACATAAGATGTTCCTTGAGCAAACCAGATGGATTCGGTGTCTTTATTCACACCGATACGGTAAAGGACAGGATGTATCTTTTGTCCCAAGGTTTTCCTCCTATTCTATGGTTTGAATCTCCAGGGAGATATGACAAGTTTGTTTCCTTATCATAAAGGCTCTTCCCTGAGCTCTGGGCATAAATCTCTTCATCTGAGGGCCTTCGTCTGCGGTAGCCACGGTTACGAACATCTGGCTGAGATCAACCTTGGGGTCCTTCACCTGGGCATTGGCAATGGCCGAATCAAGCAGCTTGCCTATGGCAGTGGCGGCTCTGCGACGTGAAAACTTCAGAAGATTCTGGGCTTCGCTTACGCGCTTGTAGCGAATAGTATCCAGCACCAAGCGAGCCTTGCGGGCTGAACCGCGGGTAAAACGTAATTTTGCTGTTGCTTCCATTTGCTATCTCCTATTTGCCCTTTTTCTTCTTCTCTTTGTGTCCGCGGTAGGTCCTGGTGGGAGAAAACTCACCCAGCTTGTGGCCAACCATATTCTCGGTTACATATACGGGGACGAATTTGTGCCCGTTGTGAACGCTGAAGGTATGGCCGATAAAGGTGGGGATGATCACGGAACGGCGGGACCAGGTTTTGATCACGCTTTTTTTGCCGTCAGTATCCAGCACTTCCACTTTCTTCAGCAGATGGGCGTCTACAAAGGGGCCTTTTTTAATCGAACGTGCCATTTTCTATATCCTCACACTATCTCTTTTTTACCGCTTTCACGATATATTTATCGCTGTATTTGCGGGTTTTGCGGGTTTTTCCGCCCTTGGCTGGTTTTCCCCAGGGAGACACAGGATGTCCGCCTCCGGAGGTTTTACCTTCTCCACCACCCATCGGGTGATCAACTGGATTCATAGCAACACCGCGCACTGTGGGACGAATACCTTTCCAACGCTTGCGTCCTGCCTTGCCGATCTGAATCAGGCTATGATCCAGATTGCTAACCTGTCCCATTGTGGCCAGGCATTCCTTACGGATCAGGTGAACGTCGTTGGAGGGCATTTTCACATGGACATAGTCGCCGTCCTTGGCCACGATCTGACCAAAGGTTCCGGCGCTACGGGCGATCTGGCCACCCTTGCCTTTCTTCAGTTCGATGTTGTGAACCACGCTTCCCAAGGGAATCTTTTCCAGCGGAATGGCATTTCCCACAGCGATTTCTGCGGTTGGTCCGCTCATCACTTTGGCGCCCACTTCCAGGCCGTCTGGAGCGATGATATAGCGCTTTTCGCCATCCACATAATGCAGTAGGGCGATGCGGGCAGTGCGATTGGGATCGTATTCGATCGAAGCGACCTTGGCTGGAATGCCAGCTTTGTCGCGCTTGAAATCTATGATGCGGTAATGACGGCGATGGCCACCACCACGATGACGGCAGGTGATTCTGCCTGTGTTGTTACGTCCACCGCTTTTGCGCACCGGCTTCAGCAGAGATTTTTCCGGCGCTGTGGCAGTGATCTCGTCGAAGGTGTAACCCGTGCGGAAGCGGAGGGTCGGAGTGGTCGGTTTGTATTTCTTAATACCCATTCTTCACCTCTTTATGCTTCAAAATCGGCGATCTTGTCGCCTTCGCGAAGCGTTACTATGGCTTTCTTCCAATCGGGACGTTTGCCGCTGTATTTGCCCAAACGTTTGGGTTTGCCCATATAGCGGATGGTATTCACAGCCACTACCTTTACGGCAAAGATGCGTTCGATGGCGTGCTTTATCTCGATTTTATTGGCATTGATGCTAACCTTGAAGCTGTATGAATTCTGGGCTTGCAACTGGTTGCCACTTTTCTCTGTAATGATCGGACTGATCAGGATATTACGCGGGTGTATCATGAGCTGAATACCTCCTCCACTTTTCTCAGAGCTTCGCCGCTCATAACGATGTAGCTGCTTTTCAGAACTTCATAGGCAAAAAGGCCATCGGCACGATCGGTTAGCACATCTGGGAGGTTGGTGAAGCTTTTCACGGTGGGCAGATGATGACCATCGGTCACTACCAGCTTGCGTCCCTTCTCAGGAATGATCTTGCCAAGCAGATTAAGGGCTTGCTTGGTGCTGGCCTGCTCGAAGCTGAGACCTTCCACGATCATTATTCTGCCTTCGCGGGCACGATCGGTAAGGGCTACTTTCAGAGCCATACGTTTCTTGGTGCGCGGAATGGGACGATACCAATCCTTTGGATAGATCGCAAAGGCTTTTCCGCCATGTACGCGAACCGGGGTTCTGCGAGTGCCCTGACGGGCGTTTCCGGTGCCTTTCTGTTTGAATAGTTTCTTGGTGCTACCGCTGGTCATGCTGCGGTTTTTCTTTTGCACAGTGCCCTGACGCTGGTTGCCCAAATACATGGTTACCACTTCGTGCAAAAGCACTTGGGGGCTGTTTACGTCAACGTCGAAAACAGCGGACGGCAATTCAATTTCGCCCAGCAGTTCGCCATTGGCATTATATTTTTTTGCTTTTACCATCAGTTCACCACCTATTGTTCCTTATGAATCGTAACCAGAGAGTTACGGTGTCCGGGAACCGCACCTTTCACCATTATCAAGCCATTCTCGGCATCCACTTTCACTACTGTGAGGTGGCGCACCGTCACCTGGGCATTGCCATGTTGACCGGCCATTTTTACGCCTTTGAAAACGCGTGAAGGCTGAGCGCATTGACCAATGGAGCCAGGTCCGCGGAAAGATTCGTGGCTGCCATGGCTGGAGATAAAACCGCCAAAACCATGACGCTTCATCACACCAGTGTAGCCGCGTCCCTTGGATTTGGAAGTAATGCTTACCGTGTCAGCTTCGCCAAAGAAATCGGCTTTCAGTTCGTCGCCGATCTTGATCTCTTCGATTTCCTGGCCGTAGGAAGGACGGAATTCGCGGATATAGCGGAAATAGCCGCTATTGTTCTTTTTAAAATGTCCTTGTAAGGGTTTGCTTACTTTGCGTTCTGGAATTTCCTCATAACCAAGCTGCAGGGCTATGTAGCCATTTTCTGCCTCGGTTCTTTTGCAGATCACCTTGCAGGGTCCGGCCTTGATTACCGTAACGGGGATAACCTTGCCGCTTGCGTCGAAGATCTGCGTCATGCCAATTTTCTTTCCAATTAATCCGATCATGTTCAGCTCCTGGTGTTGGCCTTGATTTCCACATGAACTCCGGCAGGCAGAGCCAGCTTCTTGAGCGCGTTGGTGGTCTGCTGTGTGGGATTCACGATATCAATTAAACGTTTGTGAACCAGCATCTGGAATTGATCCTGACTTTTCTTGTCGGCATGGGGGCTGCGCAAAATCGTATAAACTGAGCGGTCGGTCGGCAACGGGATCGGACCAACGACTTTGGCGCCGGTGTTGCGAGTAGATTTCACGATCTCAGCGACTGATTGATCCAAAAGGCGATGGTCGTAGGCTTTCAGTTTGATCCGGATACGATTGTCGTGTTTACTCACTTTTTACCTCCACGGATGCTTTGCAGAATTCTCCTGCACCAGGTGGCAAATGGAGCGCAGGGCTCCGCCAGCAGGACAGGATTTTAATCTGCGGTTAGTTGGGTTAATGGGGCGGACTTGGGCTAAGCCCAAACCGCTCTGATACTCAAGAAGAGTATCCCGGTTAAAGGATAACATTGTTCCTCCTAAAGAACTATAAGCCCCTGCAAAATCTGGGACTTGTGCTATGCGCTATGCGCACTTTTTACTTAGTTTGAACATAAGATTTTAGCTCCGTGAATCTGTCAAATGGTTTTTTGTGAATTCTTTAGTATGGAGTGCCTGCATCTCGCAGACATTCCTTTCATTGCACTGCAGAGCTGCAAGAAACTAATTGGCGGAGCATTTTGTCCATTTCTCTGTGTAATCGATTATCCTCACTGCGTAGTATAAGAAGGTATGGTCTGATTGAACTGGTTTACCTGCTTTGGTGGCACTTTTCTAAGTGGTAACCCTCAGAGTGGTAACTGATTGGAAACCTGAGTGGTAGCTGAGTGGTAACCCCCTTTTGGGGCTCAAAAAAAACACTTTTCTCCCTTCCTTGAAGCCGTGAATCACATCATCATCCCCCCTTAATCAAGCGTTAATAATTAAGACTTGATTAAGGGTAGATTATAATGTGATTAACGCTTTTATGCATGGAGGAAAGGCGGGAAAAATACGCCAGGATAGTGTACCACTCAGCGTACCACTCAGCGTATCCACCCAATAGATCATGCCCATCACAATGGTCCAGATGAACATCTCATATTTTCCGAACTGGGGACTGGAGCCCATCATTGCTCCCAGGGCAGCGGGAACGCCAACAATCAAACCCATAAGCGGGCCATGAATTCCCCAGGGCATTTTCCAAGCGCTGATGCCGATTACAAAACCGATCAGGACACTGCTGGTAAAGATATTGACCAGAAGCTTCAGGGATAAGTGGCTTCCGCTTTTGAGGCATCTGGATTCTTTCTGTCCAGCGGCTATAAACAAACACTCTGGGCAAATATCCAAAACCCCGAACCGAAGTCCGGGGATTAATTATTATCTGCCATCAGGCTAATTCATTACGACATTAACCATTAACCCGTTCACTTGTTAAACTACTTTGCCAATATCATCTTCTTGGTATTGCAGTATTTGCCACTGGTCATGCGATACATATAGATGCCGCTGGCAACAGGCAGGCCATGTTGATCCCTGCCATCCCAGGAAACCTGGTAGTAACCGGGATTGGCATGTTTGGCGTTGAAACTCTTTAACAACTGGCCCTTCACGTTAAAGATGTCTATTTTCACCGTTCCAGCTTCCTTCAGTGAGTAGCGTAAATTGGTATGGGGATTGAAAGGATTGGGGAAGGCGTTTTGCAAAGACGTGACGATCGGAATATTGGGGACTTGCGGCTCCTGAGAGTGATCGCCAAGGGTTACAGCCACGGGGCCAAAGAACTGGGATACTCCATCCAGAGACAAGCTTTCCAGCCAGTAATAGTATTGCATGTTGTTGGAAGTTTCGAAATCAGAATACGCATAGCTAATCTGAGAACCATTGGCAATCCCGTGGTCGATGATCTGAGCATTAAGCTGCAGAGCAGTGCCCAGTTCTTCCGTTTCAGCTCGGTAAACGTTATATCCTGCATGGTTGGTCTCTGATTCCGCCACCCATTTTAAAGTAACAAACAGCTCCGAAGATACCGTAGCGGTAAAGCTGCTAAGTTCCACAGGCAGAGTTTGATTGTCATTGATAAGCACGGTAGCAGTGCCTTTGGCGTCGAAATCCACATATTCAAATGTATGGCTGGGAGTAAGGGAAGGAATGGGATTGGGGCCATCAAACACCTCGCTTCCCGCTATGATCCAGCAATACCAATCCGTAGCCCAGCCAGTCGGTTTATATATTGTTACGTTCCTTAGTCCCGTGGCCGTGATCGTATAAATCTGTGCCGGAAAGCCAGAATCCGCCGACAGCAGTTCAGAGGGCACGGTTCCTCCAGGGCTCACGGTTACTCCATCGGGAAGGACAGTTAGATCGTCTTCATCGATCACTATCCCTTCCGGATTGGCTGTAACTGGAGTAAACAAACCTTCGTCCGCACCGATATCCGGACGGTGGTTGTTACGATCCTGATTGTCATAATCTATATCAAATCCTGGCAGGGGGATGGCGTTTCCCTCCACCAGCGTGGGCACTCCCGGCTGGATATGCAAATCGACTGCCCCGGTGCTGCTAATGAAGGGCACGTCTTCCCAAACGGAGCTTTGATCACGGTCACCCAGCAGAGTCTTGTATCGAGGGAGGTCACTAAATACACTGCCATTGAGATATAACATCGTATTTGCATAATAGATGTTGTTGCCTGAATTCGGACCAATGTAGAAAGGAAAAGAAAATGAGTTGGATTCCAAAGCAGCAGCATAACCGTTTGGGCCAGGTGTGCACCTGTTCACGATGATATTATTGCGGATATCATTTGCCGAACCACCGCCCAGAGTGATCCCAGCCGAGGTAAAATATGCATTGGGGCCATTATGGTTTAGCAAAATGGTGTTGTAATGGATATTATTGGCCGTTCCTCCGTATATATCGATACCTCTGATAGCGGGTATGGACGTGGTATCGTAGCCCGGGGCTTGCAGCCGGTAGATCATGTTATTGTATATATTGGCCAAGGTGCCGCCGGCAATATAGATGCCAAACACCACGCAGGAAGTTCCGTTACTGGTAAGGTTGTAAATTGTATTCCGGTAGTTGTTTATCGTGCCATTGAACTGAAGCATGCCGGCAACCGAGTTACTGGAGGTTAGGTTATAAATCTGGTTATCGTGCACCTCCGACACTCCGCCATAGGTAAGGCCATTTATTTCTCCTCCTGCGGCGATGTCATGAATGCAGTTATTATAGGCCTGCGCATCACTTGGGACAGAGATCAGCTTACACAAACCGGAACCACTGGTTACATTGGAAACCGTGTTGTTTGTGCATATCTTTGCATGGCCGGCGGTAGCATTGGTGTAGATGCCATAAAAAGCAGTGGAACCTGACTGCGCCACATTAGAGAAAACGTTATCGGAGATGGTCTCCACTCCGCTGGTGGGGCTGCCATAATTGTAATAGCAATAAAATGAACCAGAACCTCCGGTGCGGGTGATCGTCCCCACTATTTGGTTATCGCTAACTGTTTTATCCGGAGTGGCATTACCGGAGTGAATGAGATACACATATCCTGTAGTAGATATGGTCCCTGCGACAAAGCTGTTTCCCACATAGCTTTCGCTGGTGCAGGTATTTGGATTGTAGATGTAGTATATCCACGAACCTGATGATGTATTACTCATCGTGATGGTATTGTGATTTGCATTCAGAACCCCGCTGGAGCCAGAGTAAAAGTAAATCCCGTATAGCATTGAGCCATGTGCTGTTCCTCCGCCTCCGGCATTGTCTATTGTATTGTAGGAAGCGCTGGGATTGGTGCAGTACACAAAGTATATACCATAGGTAGTGCTGGAACTGGTCCCTCCGAAGTTGCATATGAGGTTGGGAGCTCCCGCTTCGCCAATGGTGATATCGCTGTCCGCAAATCCTGCGGCATTTGAGCCGCGGGAATAGATACCCATGTGCACATTTTGGACTGTAACCCCACTCACCTTGATATCCATATTTCTGCCACTGTCGGCAGTAACCGTTACGCCATTAGGTGAGTTGGTAGTTGTAGGTCCATTGCTGAGATAAATCCCCACCACTCTACCTAATGTGCCTTTTTTCATGGTAACAGAGCAGTTCTTGATGTTTATATGCTGGCAGCCATTTGTCCCGCTGGCCTTATAGGTCAGATAGCCATATTCGATGGTAGGTTCGCTGGCCACCACGTCTATGCCGTCCCAGCTTACATAATCAGACCCATTCATGGCGATGATTGCATCACCATTTCCTCCCAGAGTGCTGGTGGAATAGCTTCCAGTATCAGTTCTGGTTATTACTGGATTTGCACCTGCGCCATACTTCTGGATGGTAATGGAGCAGCCCTCAGAACCGGTTGCATTCAGGATGATGTTGTTTGAAGTGGATTCTGTGTGTCCGGCGCTTACATTGATCACATAGTTTTCATTGATGGTCTGGCTATTCAGCCAGTTTACTGCTTCGGCCAGAGTAGGGATGTCGCTGGGGACAGACATACTTACTGTAGCCTTCAATGTGGAGAATAGTCCCAATGCTAATACCAGGACGATAGAAAGTTGGACTTTTTTGTTCACTGTTTGCTCCTTTGTTGTAGTTCAGTTTGGAATATCTTGCGTTGCTCATTTAGCGTCCGTATGATTTCTGCATCGTTTTCATGTGGAGAAAGAAGCATGATGTTGCGGATCTCACCGTTTTCATACTGAACCGTAAAACCGTAGCTATATACCTTGTTCGGAAGTTCTGCAGTTACGATCTCACTAACGTAGACAGGTGTCTTTTCAGGCATCTTATTCTCCTTTTGTATTACTTAAGCATAGTGAGAGCCATATGCTCAAGTTATCTGCTCCCCAAGCTAAGACTTTGCAAAATAACATACTTTAAAATCGCAAGGGCAGTCTGTTTCCTCCGAAAACTAGATTCTAAATAATAGGGCATTGCATTTGCGCAAACAAGATCGCAAGAAATTGTGATTTCGCAAGAGGCTTAATGGCCCGATTGAATGATTTGGAACGAGCCGGCAAGGGCATGATGCTTCTTAGGGGGCTAAGCAATTGTGAATGAGAGCGATAGAGCTATTTATCATCAGATGGAGTATGAACGCCTCAACAGAACTCTCCCATAACAAGATTCTGGTAGAAGTTTACCGGAAAATCTCTGCTGCGAATAAAATAATCTGTGGCCTGGAAGCAAACTTGCATATCACGTAAGTAGCTAAATGAACGTTTTCGAGGTTAATATGCTGCACAACCGAAACAATATCTGGATGCTGATTTGTCTGCTTTTTTTGGGCGGGCTGCTCTATGCTTTGCCAAACTGGGATGCCTCGCCTTCCCGCAAATACAATCAGCCTCAGTCCGCTTACAAAGCTTATGAACCGGTACGAGCCGATTCCGCACATGGTTTTGATGTGCAAAAATACGTCATTACGCTCAGTGTGAACGACGCTTCGCATCAGATTAACGGCAATGTGCTGGCCACCGTTAACGCCACAGCCAACCTTAGCTCCATCACCTACGAACTAAGGCACCTGACCGTGAGCAGCGTCCTGGTGAATAATGCTCCTGCCAGTTTTACCCACACCGGAGAAAATCTCACCATCACCTGCAATATCCCTTCCGGCCAGCAGTTTAGCACCCAGGTGTTTTATAGCGGCGTCCCCCAGCTTACCAGCGATGCCTATCACATCGGCATGATCTTTGGAACCAATACGGTTTTCACGATTTCCGATCCCGATGCGGGACGAAACTGGTGGCCTTGTTATGATCATCCCTGGGACAAAGCCATAGTGGATTTGCATATAACCATGCGCAGCGATTGGAAAGTAGCCGCCAATGGCCTGAGAACCGCTATCACGAATAACAACAATGGCACTTCCACCACCGATTGGATTGGTCAGCATCCCATGACAACCTACCTGGTTTGCATTACGGCAGGACCGTATGTGGAAATAAACCAGACCGTGCCCCAGCAGAATAACCTGCCTGTGCAGAATTTCGTGATGCAGAGCCAATACACAAATGCCCTTTCCGACCTTCAACGGGTTCCGGAAATGATAGCCTATTTTTCTCAGCTTTTCGGAGCTTATCCCTTCGAGAAATACGGCAACGCCACAGTGAACATGAGTACCTACGGAGCCATGGAACACCAAACCATGACTACCCTGGGAAACTACATCATCAACGGGCAGGGCACCTACGAACCAACCATTGCGCATGAGCTTGCTCATCAATGGTATGGAGATGCGGTTAGTTTTCTCACCTTCAAGGATGTATGGCTTAGCGAAGGCTTTGCCACCTACAGCGAGCACCTGTGGACAGATTACCGGTTTGGCTGGCAATCTGCCGTAGATTATGTTGCCGGTAGCTATCACCAATACTACATCGGTTACGAAAACGGCCAGGGACCTCAAACCATATACAATCCAAGCTTTACAAATTACTTCGCTCCCCCTTCCTATGAAAAGGCCGCCTCGGTATTGCACATGCTACGCCTTAAAATCGGCAATGCCAATTTCTTCCAGCTTCTGCAGCAATACTTCAGCACCTATTGTCATGGCAATGCCATAACCAGCGAGTTTCAAGCTCTGGCCGAGCAAATCAGCGGCCAAGACCTCGATCAATTCTTCAATCAGTGGATTTATGGCTCAGGGATTCCAGATGTGGAATACAGCGTTTGGAATGCCCCAGACCTGGATAGAACCATGCTGATCGCCAAAACGATCTCCCCCACCGCCACTAATTTCGAACTGGAGATTCCCTTCCGTTTTACCTTTAATGGAATCAGCGATTCCTTGTTAGTAGTGGCAACTCCCACGGGAAACACCAATCAATTCCTCTATGGACAGGCAGGGGAAAACTATACGATATCGGCCAACCACAACCATTGGACCTTAGTGCGAAACCTGACCGAAAAAAAACCCCAACTGGCAGAATGTTTGCCCTCCAATCACAGTGTGCAGCTTTCTTGGGAGGTATTTGATTTGAGCGCGGATGGAGCTTATTTGCTTTACCGCAAACCAAGCTCGGAACAAAACTGGACACTTCTGACCCCCAATCCCATTCCAAATCTGAATTATCTGGATAGCACGGTAACTAATGGGATCAGCTATGATTACCGTCTGCAGGTGCTTTCAAACAATGGTTATCTCTCAGCATTTTCTCCGGTTCTTTCCGCTACGCCGGTCGCCTTCAGTTTCATGTATACACAGCTGGTGGTGGACGAAACCAGGGATGGAACGGGAGCAAACATTAATCCGGACGATGCAATGGTGGACGGCTTTTATGCCTCTATTTTTGTTCACCTGGAGGGCCCCTTTCATTTCTGGGACTGCGCTACCCAGGGTTTACCCTCGCTGGCCGAACTAGGCAATTATCGTGCAGTATTTTGGCATGCCGACGATTTTTCTCAAAACCTGTTGCAGGACAATCTGACTAACCTCAGCGGTTATCTCCAGGGTGGGGGTAAACTGCTGCTTTCCGGCTGGAAAACTGCTTCCATTCTCACTCCGACTTTTCTGGAGCGTTTTGCCGGGGGAATTGAACTGATTTACGACAACAGCGCCAGTTTGATCAGCGCACAACCACAAACTTATGTTAATTTGCCAATCCTTTCCGTTGATCCTGACAAAACCCTGCCCACCTGGAATGGGATGCTTCCTTATATATACACTTTCTCCGGAGCAGAAAACAGCCTCTACACTGCAAATATGGCTACCGGAGCTGCGGGCAACGGCCAAAGCATCGCTATCCGCCATGATGGCCCAGGCAGCCTAATCCTCTTTGGAATGCCGTTGTATTATATGCAATACAACGAGGTAGTGAACGTGCTTTTGTGGGCATTGATCTGGCTGAATCCCGACCTACCAACCGAGGATGAAACCGTTCCAGTCCTTCCAGCCAGGCTGTCTGCCTATCCCAATCCCTTTAATCCCAGCACAACTATCAATCTCTATCAGCCTGTTTCCGGGCCGGCCAGGGTGGACATCTATAACCTGAAAGGCCAAAAAGTGCGAAACTTACTCGATACCGACCTGCAGCAGGGAGAATGTAAGCTTAGCTTCAACGGCCTTGACTCCAAGGGCAATCGCCTGGCCTCCGGCATCTATCTTTTGCATTACCGGTATCCCAATGGTGAATTGAAAAAGAAACTCAGCCTGTTAAAGTGAACAGGCTGCCCGGCAAAGCCTTAGCTCTGCTCCAACCCAAACCAAACCCCAACAGGGGTGACACAATATTCGATATTCACCAATATTGTGTCCCCCTTCCAGCGTTTACTCTGGTGGAGGATGCCTACCTGGGGTTCCGCATTAGCTTCACCACAGGCTAAAAATGCCATCCCCTCGGGATTCAGGCTGTTGAAAAACCCCGACAGGGGTTTCTCACCATAGGCGGTGGTTTCAACCACCGTTTTGGAGAAGCGGCTCAACCTTATCCCCTTCAGGGGTTTATCACCATCTCCGGTGGTTTTAATCACCGGATTTCATCACAAAATACCTTTACAAAATAATCATTTATATTCGGAATGCATTCAAGCATAGAAGTGAAGGAATAAAATATGGGAACCTCATCAAATACCTATCTATTATATCACGTAGTGTTTTCTACCAAGAATCGGGATCCCCTCCTGACCAAACATATACGCGGCAATGTATTTGCCTATATGGCTGCTTTAATCAAAGACATAGGCGGAAAACCTGTGTTGATCAATGGAATGGAAGATCATGTGCATATTTTGGCCATTCTTCCCAAACACATTGCGGTTATGGACAGCATCCAAAAAATCAAGGGTGCCACCTCACACTGGTTCAATCAGGAATATGGCAAATCGCTTCACAAATTATACTGGCAGGAAGGCTATAACGTTTTTACCGTCAGCGGTTCGGAGCTAAACAAGGTAAGACTGTATATCTTTAATCAGGAAGAACATCATCAAAAGATAGACTACAACCAAGAAATGCTGCTTTTTGAAGAAAAACTGAGAGAATCATATGATCCCTCAAAATGGGACAAACCCTTATCCTGACCGGTGGTTAAAACCACCGGAGATGGTGAATAACCCTTATTGGGGTTTGGTGTGACGGGCAATCCTGGAACGGTGGTTAAAACCACCGCCTATGGTGAGAAACCCCTTTCGGGGTTCAGGGTGACGAGTAGTCCTGGAACAGGGATTAACACTGATGAACTTTGGCAGTCAGCTCATAATGTAGTCAGGTTCAGGGTGACGAGTAGTCCTAGAACAGGGATTTACACTGATGAACTTGGGCAAGCCGCCCTTAATGTAGCCAGGTTCAAGGTTATGGGCAATCCTGGAAACTTTTCTGTCCCCTGTCCCCCAACCACTCTCCACTCTATCATACCGGAGTCATACCGCATGCTCATGCGGTATGACTCCGGTATGATACTGGTTTAGGAGCCAGAGAGGCATTAGTGGTTGGGGGACAGAAACGATGAAGCAAACCATCTACAACATACTTCTATGGTAATATACCATCCTGGGAGGTATATTTAAGTTGCTGTCATACAGCAGCTTATTCCAGATATCTACAAAAAATGAATAATGAATTAGCAGTTTAAAGGGTTCGGAACTGCCAAATCCACCCAATCGGATTAGTATGTATATAAAACATTATCATAAGAGGAAACATGTTTTATTGTCCTGTGAAGATCATATTCGCTCACCAGGCCTTGCAAAAGGCAAAAAGCGAACTGCAACACCTGGGTAAGAAAGCCCTGATAGTTACCGGAAAAACCAGTGCCAAAGCCAGTGGTGCCCTTCAGGATTTTCAAAAGCTCTTGGCAGAGCTCGACATAGCCTACGTCATCTTTGACGGAATAAGCGAAAATCCCAGCTTGGAAGGCGTAATTAAGGGCAAAGAACTCCTTTTGCACAACTCCTGCGATTTTATAATCGCCATTGGAGGTGGAAGCCCCATTGATGCGGCAAAGGCAATCTCTCTGGCTGCAGCAAACGACTTGCAAAAGAACGAACTTTACGACACGCAGCGCTTTAAAAAGTCTTTTCCCCTGGTTGCGGTTCCCACCACATCCGGAACCGGAAGCGAAGCTACCCAATACAGCGTTTTAACCGATTACCAAAACCGCAAGAAAGCCGGTTTCGGGCATCCTCTGGCCTTCCCGAAGCTGGCGATTCTGGATCCAGCCTACACCCTCAGCAGTCCGTTCAGCGTTACTCTGAACACTGCCCTTGATGCTCTTAGCCACCTTTTGGAAGGCATTTACAGCAATCAACGGACTCCCCTGGTGCTACCCCTGATCTACAAAGGCATTGCCAACCTGATGGAGTTCCTGCCTGTTATTCTAAACGAACCGGATAACCTTCTGGCCAGAGAAAAGCTGATGCAAGCCTCGCTGTATGGAGGAATGGTGATCGCACAGGGTAGCACGACTTTGCAGCACTCGATTGGATATCCGCTAACCACCGAATACGGCGTTCCTCATGGCCTGGCCAATGCAATCGCCATGGAACCCGTTATGGAGCTGTATTATCCTGCCATAAGCAGCGAACTGGAAAGCCTTTTCGGCGCACTGAACACCACCCGCAAAGATTTTTTGGCCTGGCTGAACAGCCTGCCATTTACAAAAACTTTGGAGCTCTCCGATAAGTTTATCGTGGATGCCATTCCCCAGATCATGGCCAGCCGCAATATGGCTTTGAACCCAATCCCAGTAAGCGAATACCAGGTTCGTCTGCTGCTGGAAAAGGTGAGGACAAACAAATGAAACCCAAAGACTTTAATGCAGAGCGTTCCCGCCTCACCCAGCTTGCTCTGGATAAGGCAAATCTGAATGTAAAACGCTTTTATTCCTTCGACCATGCCGCCTATACCGAAGCTGCGCTGAGCGCCAAGACAAAAGAGCTGCTGGGCTTGGTGGCATCGCTGGTGCTGCGTTGCGATGATTGCATCCGCTATCACTTGGGACAATGCAAAGCCTTGCAGGTAAGCGATGCGGAGCTGCAGGAAACTTTTACCATCGCTCTTTTGGTGGGTGGCTCGATCGTGATCCCCCATCACCGCAGAGCTGTAGAATATTGGGAAGCCCTGAAAGAGGAAGTGTGATGGGACACAAATTGTATCTGATCGACGGCTCTGCCTTGCTATACAGAGCGCATTTTGCCTTCATCAAAAATCCTTTGATAAACAGCAAAAAGATGAATACCAGCGCCATTTATGGTGTGATTAATTCTTTTTTGCACCTGTTGGAAAGTACCGATGCCAGGCATATCGCCATCGCTTTCGATCGCAAAGCCCCCACTTTCCGGCACGACATGTATCAAGCCTACAAGGCAAACCGGCCTCCCATGCCGGACGATCTGATCGCTCAGATCGAACCGGTTCACGAGTTTTTCCGCCTGATCGGATTGCCGGAGCTTGGCAAAGACGGCTACGAAGCCGATGACATCCTGGGTTCTCTGGCACACCGCTTTCAACAAGAAGCGGAGATTGTTTTGGTAACCAGCGACAAGGACTATTGCCAGTTGGTAAACGAACGAACCATCCTGCTGGATCCCATGAAGGACATCAAGCTGGATTCACAGGCAGTTTATAACAAGTATGGCGTTTGGCCACAGCAATTTGTGGATTACCTGGCTCTGGTGGGGGATGCTTCCGACAACATCCCCGGAGTAAAAAGCATCGGAGCCAAAACAGCCGAAGCCTTGCTGCAGGAATATAAAAGTCTGGATGGCATCTACGCCAATCTGGATAAGATAAAACCCCGCTTTGCCGAAAAACTGAAAGAGGAATCTGAAAACGCATATCTTTCCCAGCGACTGGCAACCATCGATATAAATTCACCCCTCAATGTTTCCTCACTCAGTTCCCTGCAGTTTGACCCCGAAAACCTGAGAGCGGCCCTGCCTTTGCTGATCGAATATGAGATCAGCTCGCTACGGCGCAAGATAGAGCAAAAATATCCCCCACAACAAAGCCGCTCTGCCAAGCCTGAATATCAGGACGATATCTTTGCTGAGCCTTCCCAAGCCGAGCCTGAAACTGTTGTCGAAGAAACCCAGCCGGATTTTCAAGCCGTATTGGTCAACAGCCTGAGTTTCGTTCCCTTGCTGAATGAGATTAAAAAAGCCGAACTGATTAGCATCGACACCGAAACGGATTCCCTGGATCCTATGCAGGCAAACCTGGTAGGTATCTCAATATGCATGAACAGCGACAAAGCCTATTATCTGCCTTTGGGGCATAGCCTTAGCGACAATCTTCCCCTAAAGGAAGTGCTGAGGCATCTCGAAAGCGCTCTCACAGGGAAACTGCTTTTGGGGCATAACCTGAAGTATGACTTGATCGTGCTGGCCAGGCATGGACTAAAGCTGGATAATCCCATCTTCGATACCATGCTGGCAGCCTATGTGCTGGATCCAGGCATCAATGCTTATTCTTTGGACGCCTGTGCCTTACGGGAACTGAACCACACCATGATCCCCATCAGCGATCTGATCGGCAAAGGGAAAGGCCAGATCAGCTTCGATCTGGTGGATACCCAAAAGGCCTGCGTTTACGCTGCCGAAGATGCTTGGGCGGTATGGCAGCTTTACCCAATCTACCGTCGTAAGATCGACTTCAGCCCCATGGCCAATCTATACGACCAGATTGAGTTACCGCTGATCAGGGTGCTGCAAAAGATGGAGGAGAATGGCGTTGCCATCGAAACCGGTATCTTGAGCGATATCTCGCATCTGATCAATCTGGAACTAAAAAAGCTGGTAGAAAGCATCTATGCTTATGCCGGATATGAATTTAACCTGAATTCAACCCAACAGCTTGCCAAACTGCTCTTTGAAGAAAAAGGGCTGCCCAACCGCAAGAAGACCAAGACCGGTTTTTCCACCGATAACAGCGTTTTGGAAGAGCTATCCGAAGATTATGAGATCGCAGCTCTGATAATCCAATACCGGCAACTGAGCAAGCTGCAATCCACCTACGTTAGCGCCCTGCCAAAGATGATAAATCCTGCCACCAAACGCATCCATTCTTCTTTCAACCAAACTGTGGCTTCCACCGGTAGGCTATCCTCCACCAATCCCAATCTGCAGAATATCCCAGTTCGTACCGAGCTGGGACGTGAAATCCGGAAAGCCTTTTGTGCGCAGGATGATGAACATCTGATTATGGCTGCGGACTATTCGCAGATTGAGCTGAGACTGTTGGCTCTGATGAGCAAAGACGAATTGCTGATCGAGGCTTTCCGTAATAATCTGGACATTCACAAACGGACTGCAGCCAGAATCTATGCCGTTCCCCTGGAAGAAGTTAGCTCCGATCAACGCCGTGCTGCCAAAACCATCAACTTCGGCATCCTCTATGGGATGGGACAGCGCAAGCTTTCCCGTGAACTGGGCATCAGTCTTAGCGAAGCCAAGGCCATTATCGAGAGCTATTTTGCTCAGTTTCCCTCAATCCGCTCCTACATCAATGCATGCATCCAGAAAGCTCATCAGGAGCACTACTGCGAAACGCTGTTTGGCCGCAGGCTTTACCTCCCAAACATAACAAGCAAAAATCAGGGACTGAAAAGCGAAGCGGAACGGGTATCTGTTAATATGCCGATCCAGGGCAGCGCCGCAGACCTCATCAAGATCGCCATGCTTGATATCCACAAACGGATCGAGCAGCGAAGTGATATCAGAATGATCCTGCAAGTGCATGACGAACTGGTCTTCGAGGTGCACAAATCCGCTTTGGATGAAGCTCGAAGCCTGGTGCAAAGCTGCATGGAAAACGCATTGCCAGAAGCCTGGAGAAGCGTGGTTGAATTGAAAACCGATCTCGGAGTAGGCCATAATTGGTTTGAAGCGCATTGAGGCCGAGGGGTTAGGAGAGCCTGCGTCTCGCAGGCATGGCTGTTCTGCGTCTCGCAGAACATGAGTTTATTTTAGAGACCTGCTTATAGATTTTTACATCACCTTCCAGATCTCTTTGGCATAGCCTTTGATCGTTTCATCGGAGGAAAAACGTCCCATGGCAGCGATATTGGCCACAGACATGGCGTTCCATACTGCCTTGTCCTGGTAGGTTTTGGCGGCTTCGGAGCAAACCCTTAGATAATCAGGCAGATCGGCAATCAGGCAATAGAAATCACCTTGGTGCAACAGCAAATCAAGCAACGGATTAAACAGACCCGGACTTAAGGGGCAAAGCTCATCGGACTCGATGAAATCGAAGATTTCTTTCAGTGCTGGGTTGCTGCGCATCATCTCGTATGGATGGTAGCCGTTTGCCTTCAGGTGTTCCACTTCTGCGGCGGTCATGCCAAAGAGGAAGAAGTTATCAGATCCGCAAGCTTCGCGCATTTCGATGTTTGCCCCGTCCAGGGTTCCGATGGTTAGGGCTCCATTAAGGGCAAACTTCATGTTTCCGGTTCCCGAAGCTTCGGTTCCGGCTGTGGAAATCTGCTTGGATATCTCAGCCGCTGGCATGATGCGTTCGGCCAGGGTAACCCGGTAGTTTGGCAAAAAGACCACTGCCAGCTTTTCACTAAGCTGCTTGTCGTGCTCGATATACGCTCCCAAAGCGTTTATGAAACGAATTATCAGTTTGGCCGTATAGTATCCGGGTGCTGCCTTGCCTGCAAAGAAGAAACTTTGGGGATACACCTCTTCTCCTCTTCTGAGCTTCAGAATCAGATGGATTACCCCCAGGGCGTTCAGCAATTGCCGTTTGTATTCGTGGATGCGTTTGGCCTGAAAATCGAATATGCTGTCCGGATTTACCTTGCGTTTATGCACTGCTGCCACGTAAGTGCAGAACTCCTGTTTGTTTAGCTGTTTCACTTCAGCGAGGTCTTCCAGAAAAGTGGCATCATGCTGATAGGGCAGCAGTTTTTCCAGAAGCAACAAATCGTTTTGCCAGGCAGGGCCGATGGCTTTGGTGATCAATTCAGTCAATCTCGGATTGCATAGCATCAGCCAGCGCCGGGGGGTGATCCCGTTTGTTTTGTTATTAAATCTCTCAGGATAAAGGCTGTAGAACTCCTTAAACACATGCGATTTGAGCAATTCGGAATGCAGCATGGACACTCCGTTCACGCTGTGCGAACCCAAAATTGCCAGATTTGCCATCCTGACGCTTTTCACCGGTTCTTCTTCAATGATGGAAACTTTACAAATGAATTCTTCGTTTTGATTCGATTCCAAACGGATAGAACTCAGAAAGCGATGGTTAATCTCATAAATGATTTGCAAATGGCGGGGCAAAACCTGTTCAAACAGACTTAGTTGCCATTTTTCCAGCGCTTCGGGCATGATCGTATGATTCGTATAGGCCAGACAGGCTTGAGTAATCTCCCAAGCCTTATCCCAAGGCAGGCTTTTCTCATCCACCATCAAGCGCATCAGTTCAGCCACAGCGATGGCGGGATGGGTATCGTTCATTTGAATCGCAGCTTTCTGGGGTAGATTGCGCAGATCGTCGTCCTTCTTATGGAAGCGGCGCAGGATATCCTGCAAAGTGGCACAAACGAAGAAGTATTCTTGCTTAAGGCGCAATTCCTTGCCTTGCATCTTGTTATCCTTGGGATACAGCACCTTGGAGATCATCTCGCCATGATTTTTGTCCGCCACGGCCTGCACGTAATCGCCTTCGTTAAAGTAGCTAAGGTCAAAATCGCGGCTACTTTTTGCACTCCATAGTCTAAGGGTATTCACATAGCTGTTTTGATAGCCGGGAACCAGATAATCATAGGCCATGGCCATCACCGTTTCGGCAGGAATCCACTGGCTGTGTTTCTGCCCATTTTCTTCCATCACTTCCTTGGCATATCCGCCAAACTGAACGGGAAAAAGCCTTTCCGGATGCGCAGTTTCCCAGATGGAGCCATAACGCAGCCAGTTATCAGGGGTTTCGACCTGTTCACCGTTTTTGATGTGTTGAAAGAAGATGCCATATTCATAGCGGATGCCATAGCCAAAGGCAGGAATCTGCAGCGTGGCCAAAGAATCCAGAAAACAAGCCGCCAAACGTCCCAAGCCGCCATTTCCCAGTCCGGCGTCCCATTCCAGTTCGCTCAGCAGGCTAAGGTCGTAGCCCATCTCTTCCAAGGCTTTGGCGCTCTGTTTGCCCAGATCCAGATTCAGAATGGCGTTGCCAAGGCTGCGTCCGATAAGGTATTCCAAAGAAAGATAATATACCCGTTTTCGTTTTGCAGCATATTCTTTGGGCTGGGTTTTCAGCCATTTATCCAGCAAAATGTCCTTTATTGCTGCCGCATAGCTCAGATAGCAATCCATTGGCGAAGCGGAAAACTGGTCTTTGCCCTGAGAGTATTTCAGATGGTAAATAAAGCGGGTAACAATGTCGTCCGCACTGTCGCGGATCTCTGTGCGGGAGATCTTGTCCTTAAAGGCATCTTTCATCTCGTCCTCCCCAGACTATCGATACAAAACAATATAATCAATTGGCACACATAGACAAACAAGGCATCTACAAAGGCCATAATCCCTCTGGGAAGGTTAACATCCTTATCCTTATACCCGTAGAAAGGCTGTTGCACAGGGTTTGCTTCACCTGGTCGAAACCTGAGGCCATTCTGTCCCTTGTCACCAGAACACGAAACCTGTAGCAGTATCACCGTTTCAGGTCTCCGTCGAGACGACGGTGCTACCCCTGATCACCCTATCATACCGGAGTCATACCGCATGCTCATCCGGTATGACTCCGGTATGATGGTGGTAAAAACCCCCGGAATTCTCTCTATTATGCCAAAACTCAACCTGAAAAGGGCAAATTATACTGTCCTTATGAATCTGCCATACTCGTGTTCGGACATCGGCATCTGCAGTTCTTCCAAACCCAAGGCCCTCACAAAGCTTCCCAGAAGCTGCAAAGCTGGATATTCGGTATAAAAGTGCCCTGCGTCGATGATCGGGATACGGCTGTCCAAGAAAGTATGGTAAGTGATATCTCCGCTTATAAATACATCGGCTTTGGAGCTTGCCAAAGCCAGTAAACTGCCTCCCGATCCGCCACAGATGGCGATCCGCTGCACTGGGGTGTCCAAAGCCTTCCCAGCCGTCCAAAGCTTGGTATGCGGACAGCCCAACCGCTCTTTCACCAGCCTGGCAAGCTGCTGCAAGCTAATCTCCTGATCCGGCTTGCAGATCAGCCCTAAACCATAAGCGGGATTGGAATTGCCGATGGGAAAATGGTGCAACGCCGGAGTTTGATAAGGATGCGCCGTTTTTATGGCTTGAATAACGGAATTTAAGCAAAATGAATCGCAGCGGAATTCAAGTTCCGTCTCTTCCACACAGCCTTCCTCCGTCTGGGTAATAAACGGTTTTGAGTCCTTTCCCGCACAAAAGTAGCCTTGTACCGGATGCCTGGTTCCACAGTTGTGATAAGACCCAATCTTACCTGCTCCCGCTTCCCAGGCTGCCTGGCTGATCTTTTCCTCATAGCCGGCTGGACACAAAACCGACAGATGATGATAACTTGCTCCGGTTTCTTCGCTCAATATGCCTTCCACCTCCAGGCCAAGTTGCCTGGCCAGAGCGTGGTTTACCCCATCTTCGGCCACATCCAGATTCGTATGCAAGCTGATCACCGCCACTTTTGCCTGGATCAGCCTGATGATCAGAGGATCGGTGATCCCCTTCAGAGCCCGAAAAATAAGGGGATGATGGCTAAGGATAAGCTGGCAGCCGGAATCAATTGCCATGTCCACCGCCGACGGCGTAACATCCAAAGTGATAAATACTTTGCTCACTTCCCAGTCCCGCTGCCCTACCAACAAACCAACGTTGTCCCAGTTCAAGGCTAAGCCGCAGGGGGCAAAAGCCTCTACAGCTTTCATTATGTCTTTTATCTGCATATCATTATCCTCTTGTTTGGCGTTCTACTCATAGATTGTCGGCTCCTGAAATAAGTCAAGCAGTATCTGCTTCCCATTGATGCATCCCCTCATTGACAACTCTATTTTTCCTGCCCTCTGCGGTTCTTGCTTGACACAAAGGCAATGCTGTATAGTTATGCATCGGACAATGCTATCTGCAGTAAAATAGTGCGGAGATGCCAATATAAATACAATGAGTGTATGGAGATAACTTATGACCTTAAAACATTTTCATGGCATCACATTTCTGATGTTAATCATTCTTTTGGGTATGGCCTCTGGCCTTTTTGCCTTGCCTCTGGCTGGATCTTACAGCATTGGAGGAGCTGAAGCAGATTTCAGCACCTTGCAGGATGCCTTGACTCTGCTCAGTAGCGAAGGCCAAAGCGCCAGCGTGAATTTTATCTTGAACGCCGGAAACTACGAGGGTCCCTTCGTGATAAACCGCCCTGGCAGCACCCATAACCTGGTGCTGACCGCAAATGGCGATGCAGAAGTGAATCTGAGCAATCCAAACTCCAGCGCAGAAGCCAATTATATATTGAAGATAGATAACAGCTCGAATATCATGATCCACAAACTGCGATTTTTACCAACCGGAACCTATGCCCGCAGCATAGCCGTTCAGGGCAATAGCGATGACCTCCGCTTCCAAAGCAATGCCTTCTATTCCACAGTCCCAAATAGCAGTTGGAATAGCGAAGCGATATATTTCCAATCCGATGGCAGCAACGATGCCGATAATATCAGATTTGAGCTAAACACCTTTTTCCAGGGAGGCGTGCACATCTACGCTTATCCCAATAGCTCTCTTACTCAGCAATCAAACTGGTCTTTCTGGGCCAATGCCCATACTGGGTCATACGGAGCAATCTATCTGAAGCAGGTGAATGACATCGATATCCAAGGTGCTCTCATAAACGATTGTGGATATGGAATATGGCTGGATCAATGCAGCGGCGAACTGGAAATCCAGCGTAGCCAAGTGCTGGCCAGAACCAGTGGCATCAGCATCGGCAATAGCAACTTCAGTGCATCCTCTACTCCCCAGATATTTAATAACCTGATCACGATGACCGGTTACAATACCTATAATCCAAATTATGACAGCGATGCCTACGGCATTAGCATCAATGGTGGCGGGAACCTGTTTCTGGCGCACAATTCTGTGGACAACAAGTCCCGCACCGTCGCTTCCACAGCGCTTAGCCTGTCCGGAACCAACCTGACAGCCCAAAATAACAATCTGGTGGCCAGCGGCCAGGGGATAGCCCTTTACCTCTTTAGTGCTGCTTCGGCCTCCCTGGATCACAACAATCTATTCAGCCAGCACCTGTATCTGGCCAAAATCAACAACACATACTATAATACCCTGGCAGATCTGTCTGCTGCCATCCCCGGCTTGAACTACAGCATCGACCCGGTTTTCGACAGCGAGCTGAAAACTGCCAGTCCCTGGCTGGATAACCTTGGGCTGCCTTGCGGGATAGCAAATGACTACAACAATTTTCCCCGGGATTTGTCAAATCCCGATATCGGAGCTCACGAATACAGCCACGATCCCAACTGCACTCCTCTCAGCGGAGCGGTAATCGTAGGACAAAACCAGGATTATCTCTGTTTGGGCGAGCTGATTGACGTTCTGAACCTGAGGGGAATAGACGGAAATCTCGAAGTTTGGCTTACCGACAGCCTCTATGTGGGGCAGTATGACCTTGGCTCAATTCCTGGCAGTAATACCTATAGCATTACCTTTATGCCCTATAACAGAACCCAGGTTACTCTTAGGTATTCAGAACAAACCGCCACCGCCAACTACCTGATCAAGCTGAAGCGCTCCAGCAAGCTTAGCTTTCAGCATATCAGGTTTGAAACCCTATCTTCCACATACAGCAATCTTATCGCCTTTGAGGGATATAACTATTATCCCCGCTTTCTCTTCTGCGAATTCAACGCTCCTGCCAATGCTTCAGGATACAGCATCGTAACCCCCTATGGTTCGCAAACTCCGTATCTGGACGTCCTGGCCAGCGTATTCAATGGCAATAATACCGGGGTTTACCATTATGGAGCTAACAGCACTTTTGGCAGCAATTCCTTCCACGGCCAGGGAACCGGCCTTTCCCTTTATCAAAGCGATTCCTGCAGCATTGCCGGAAACGGCTTTCTGGATTGCAGCGCTTATTCCATTCAGATAAACGGAGGCAAAAACCTCAGCATCCTCAGAAACTCCAGCCAGGGCAGTTCAACCGGCATTTATGTATCCAACCTCGAACTGAACGGCAACCAACGAAATCTGATCGCCAATAACGCCGTAAAGGTTAGTGGCGGAAACATGCGATATGGGATTTCCCTGGGCGGCAGCGGCATCAACCTGATTAACAACAGCTTTTGGGTAACCGGCACTCACAGCTTTGGCCTGTATTGCTATCAGCCGGGTTCGAATCTGGACATCGTGAACAACATCTTTGTTTCCGAGCAGGCCCATGCCGTGGAATTCACATATTTCAGCTATGCGGCCGACCGGGTGATCGATTATAATTGCTACTCAAGTCCCGCTAACTACCTGGCTCGTTTCGGCAGCTACTATATGTCCCTGGCAGAGCTGCAAGCAGCCCTTCCGGAGCACAATCAGCACAGCATCAGCTATAATCCTCTGTTAAGCGCAGACCTGCACACCCAAAGCCCCTGGCTGCGCAGAGCCGGCATTTTCCGCAGCGAAATCAGCACGGACATGGACAATGAACCCCGGGGTGAATACTTTGACATTGGAGCCGATCAACAGACCGGAGAATATGGCTTTACTCCTTTAAGCGGAACCTACAATATCGGTCTGGGCGGCCAATACCCTACCTTGCAAGATTTCCTCAGCGAGCTGAACATCCTGGGAGCCAGCAGCTCGGTAACAGCGCGTTTGCTCCCTGGAATTCATTCCGGTTATGTAGAAATCAACGATTTTCCCCGCATCAGCAACAATCATTATCTCACGATCACTGCCCAGCCTGGAGCCAGCTTGCAGATAGACCCCCAATTCAACAGCCAGGAGAATTATATCTTTAAGCTGATCGGAGTGGATAGGCTTATCTTCGATGGCCTTAGCCTTTCCAGCACAGTTTCCCAAAACCAAAGCTATTTCATCCTGCTGAACGGTAAATGCGATGACATCAAGGTTCTGAATAGCAGCTTTAATCTTGGAGACAGCTATAACTTTGGCATTTACGCCACAAACAGCATCAACGATGGACTGTGGATTCAGAACTGCCAGTTTTCCGGGGGAAACTTGGCTATTGGTTTGCAGGGCAGCGGCTATACATCCGACCTGTACAACGCCATCCGCCTGGAGGGAAATAGCTTCAGCTCCTGTCGCTACCCCCTCGAGATCAGCCGAGCAAACAACGTTCA
>CAZGWB010000016.1:0-38560 GCA_964529335.1 uncultured Candidatus Cloacimonas sp. | reverse complement strand
ATCATACCGGAGTCATACCGGATGATCATGCGGTATGACTCCGGTATGATAGGGGAAAGATACTCCGGAGTTAACATAATTAGGTCTAAGTATGGTTAGGCAAACTCCTTGTTGGTTCAGCGATGGACAATAGCTTCTTGAATCACTAAAAAAACAGACCAGGAACATTTGCAGCTACTAAAGACAACAGGACGAATCCACAGAAACGACCGGTTGAAGCCTCGCTACCCTTTATCCAACGTTCTTGAGCAGATCTTCCAGAATCTGGTCTGTTTGGCGGAACTATGCTATACCCATCAATATCTTACCAGTTATATCGGTTGGATATAGGATAGTTATGGATAAGCTGCGGAGTTCAAACATCCCCCGCCAAAGAATTTGCTTGCAGGAATAGACGGGTTCAGATGTATGGTCTGTAAAGGAAAAGATTTTCCAGATCAGGAGAAATTGATGTTTATCAAAAAAACCGTTCCAGCACTGATACTGCTTATTGCGGTAATTGCCCTTAGCGCGGCCAAGCCCGACCCCAAGGCTTTGGTGGCCAAGGTAGGCGATCGCAGTTATGATTACAAATCCTTTGATGACGGCTTCAAGGCCTATCTGCAATATCACACCAAAGGTACTGCGCTTTCGCAGCAGGACAGCGTGCGTTACAATAATCAATACTGGGAAGAGCTGGTTGGCATCTATATTTACGATCAAGCGATTAAAGCAGGAAAAATAAAGGTTAGCAATGCAGAACTGGAAGCCGAAATCAAAAAGAACCCTCCTGAAGGTGTGAAGCAAATAAAGGACTTCCAAACCAATGGCAAGTTCGACCAAAAGAAGTATGAAAAAGGCTTGAAAGATCATCCCGACTTCAAAAAGGAAGTGATAGGCTATACTCGCGATCTCTTCTCCTATAACAAGCTGATAAACTCAATCAAGAATGAGGTGAGTCCCAATCCGGACAGCGTTAAGGCAAACTGGCTAAAACAGCAAAATCGCGCCGAAGCTTCGATCATTTGCTTTGATTATGGCAAGCTGACCAGCCTGAACGTAAGTGACGAGGAAGCCCAAACCTTTTACAACGAGCATAAAGAGGAATACAAGCGCGAAAACGGCAAAGGTTATCTGCTGGCTCGCTTCAAAGGTGCACTCAGCAAGGCCGACGACACAGAAAGCATAGCTAAGGATAATAAAAACAAAAGCTTGGCTCTCTATAACCGTGCCAAGGAGATCGGACTTGTGAAAGCCGCTGAGGAAATGCAGATAACTTTGGAAGAAAGCCCTCTGTTCAGCGCCAAGGATGAATTGATCCCTCTGATCGGCAGAGCTCCCTCACTTATCGTCTTCGCTTTTGAAAACCCAATCGGAGCGATCCCGGAAATATTCTATGCTCCTACAGGTGATATCATGGTGCTGGAACTGAACCGCGAAGCTGCGGAATACTACATAGATTATAAAATCAAAGAACAAGAGGTATTGATCAGGGCAAACCGCGCCAAACGCATGTGGACGATGGATATGTTTATGCAAAACTTCGTAAAAAACACTAAACCGGAAGACTATCTGGAAGCTGCTCGCAAGGATAGCCTGACGATTGTTGAAGCTACAGAAGTGATTGCCGATAACGAGATCAAACCCTTGGGTAAAATTCCCGCTTTGAACAAAGCCATACTCGACACCCCTGAAGGTAATTGGACTGAAGTGATCGAAAAAGATAAAAAATGGTATCTGGCCAAAGTAAATAAACGCTACGTTCCCGACCTCAGTATTTGGGAAAGGGACAAGAGCAAACTGATCGAAGCAGCAAAGAAAGAAATGCAGCAAGAACACCTGAATCAATGGTATATGGAACAGCGCAAGAAAACAGAAATCATCGATAACCGGCATGAGTATTATCCCATCCGGCAACTTCTGAAGCTTTAAAACAAAGGGCGTGGTGAACACGCCCTTTATTCATTTACATTGGTTGCTCCATTAGTCTCGAAGGAGTCTGATAAGCTTCGAGACGAAGCTTCTATTTAATCGTTTTGCATTCTTCCACGATCTCGGAGAATTTGCTGTGTTCCTTGAATCGGGTCATCCTCAGCTTGCCAAAGAAAGAATCCACCATCGAATAGATCACGGGAATAATGAACAGGGTAAGGAAACTGGCGAAGAGCAAACCAAAGGTAAAGCTAACCGCCAATGGCCTCCAGGCCTGAGCCGAAGGATCTGTAGAAAACACCAATGGCAGCATTCCGGCCACAGTTGTGGCAGTAGTTAGAATTATCGGTCGCAAACGGGCTGAACCTGCATTGATGATGGCATGCCAGCGGTCGATGCCTTTTTCCCTTTCGCTGTTTATGAAGTCGATGAGAATAATGGCATTGTTTACCACCACTCCTGCCAAGGCTACTACTGAAATCAGGGTGTTCAGAGAAAATGGCAGGCCGGTTACCAATAAGCCCAGAATAACTCCGATAAAGGCAAAGGGGATGGTAAGCATCACGATGAGGGGTTGCACATAGCTCTTGAACTGTGAAGCCAGAATCGTGAAAATTACCAGTAATGCCAGGATAAACAGCTTGCCCAACGAAGCATAGCTCTTGCGCTGCTCTTCCTGAACTCCGCCGCTTTCGATGGTGTAGCCTGGAAAGCGCTGTTCGAAATTGGACAGCAAGCCTTCTTCGCCTCGCAACTTGTTGCCCATGAGAATCGTGTTAACTTCACTGGGACTGCGTTTTGCTTGCTTGCCATTTTTATCGTAGGTACTCACTGAAGCCGTAACAGATACCACTCTGTCTTGATCACGATGCTCGATCTTGGTAAGCGAAGAGGTTATCTCAAACTCAGCCAGATCGCGAATGGCAATCAGATCACCGGTTCGAGTCCTTATCTTGAGGTTTTTCAGGCTTTCTATCTCCTGAGTGTAGCTATCTTCCAATTTCACCAGAATGGGGTATTCGTCCACACCTTCACCGCGATATTTGGAAACCTCATTGCCTGATGAAGCCAGACGGATCGCGGAAGCTATCTGCGCTACGCTGAGGCCGTTCATGGTAAGCATGTCATGACGTGGGATAATGCGCACTTCCTTGTTGCCTTTGTCGAAGCTGTCGTCGATGTCCGTAACACCAGGAATCTGCTTCAGGGTGCTTTTTACCATCTCGGCAATGAAGGCCAGCCGTTCCAGGCTCTCGCCTTTGATTCTGAGGTCAACGTCGTCCCCAACGGGCGGACCTGAACGGCCCTGTGTAAAGCGATAGGAATACAATCCTGGAAGCTTGTCCAAAAACTGGCGGATTTCGTTGCGAATCTCTTCATGGGTGTGTTTCATTTCCTTCAAGTCTACCAGATCTATGTTCAATTGGGCATTGGATGTGGCAAAATTACGCTGAACTTCGCCACCGGTTGCTCCTACGTTGCCAACCACGAACTGCACATCGTCCTTATACTTCATGTTCAGAACGAAGTCTTCCACTTGGCTAACGATCTTTTCAGTTTCTTCCAGAGCCGTTCCAATGGGGGTTTGCAACCTGAGAGAGATTGTTTGCGAAGGGGTACTGGGGAAGAACTCGAACTTTATCGCCCCCGTTCCTAGCACGGCGAAGGACAGGATCAATAGCACAACGGTTGACCAAACGGTTATCTGACGGTGCTTCAGGGCTCGTGTGACAGCTTTCTGGTAAAACTTGATCAATGGATTGATTATCCTGCTGCTACGGTCCTGCTTGCTCGGTTCGCTGTGTCCGAATTGATAAACGTTGTTTGGCAGCACCACCATGCTTTGAAACCAGGAACCAAGCAAGGCGATGGATACCACGATCGGAAAAACGCCCAGGAAGCTGCCCATCACACCTTCGAGTAATAGCAAAGGCAGAAAGGCAGCCACGGTGGTAAGCGTAGATGCAAAGACCGGTGAGATCACCTGATCTACTCCCATTACAATTGCGTCTCTGTGGCAGTAGCCTTCTTCGCGCAAACGGTGGATGTTTTCGAGCACCACGATGGAGTTATCCACCACCATGCCAACCACAATGATAAAACCAAAAATAGTAAGGTTATTCAGGGTAATGTCGAAACTGGGGATTATCCAAAAAGCGATCAGGATGGAAAGCGGGATGCCAAAGGAAGCCAGAATGGCATTACGCAAGCCCAGAAAGATCAGCAGGGCCAAGAAGACCAGGATGATTCCAATCAGGGCATTCTGACCCAGGGCATTGATACCGTTTTTCACATCTATGCTGCCATCATTGCGCACGCTTATCTTGATGCCAGGGATGTTCTTTTGATACTGGGTCACGTAGTCGCGTACTTCCTTCATCACTTTTATGATGTTACCATCACCCTTTTTGTAGAGGAATATCGATACAGATTCCACACCGTTCAGCCGGGCCATGGTAACGCGCTTTTCCAGGGTGTCTTTTACTGCAGCGACGTCTCCAATGCGAATCGCCCTGCCTGTGGCATCGGTTTGCACGATCAGAGAGCTGATCTCATCCAGTGAGTTAAATTCTCCCAAAGTGCGAACCAGGAATTCCACCTTGCCAAATCTTGCCGAACCAGCCGGGATATTAAGGTTGCGACCGCTCAAGGCGGCAGAGATATCGCTGAGGGCCAATCCGTAGGCATCCAGCCTGGCTTGGTCGGCTGTGATTTGAATCTGCCTTTCACGCTCACCGATCAGCTCAACTTTGGAGATGTTGTCGATATTCAAGATACCGTCGGAAAGGTTGTCGGCCACTTCCTGCAAGGCCATGCTGTCGAAGTTTTCACCGGTAAGCACGATTTGGGCAATGGGATTCACTTCGCGCATATTCAGTCTGATCACGATAGGATCAAGCGCATCGGAGGGGAAAGTGCTAATCTTGTTCACTTCACGGCTAACGCGGTCGAAGGCCTCTTCCGAGCTTACTTCCGAGGTAAATACGATTCGCACCGAAGCTCTGCCTTCTTCAGCGGTAGCGGTAATATAGTCCAGGTCTTCCAAATCTGCCAGTTCGGTTTCCAACGGCCTTACCAGAAGCTTTTCAATCTCTTCGGGAGATACACCCGGATATGGAACCACCACGATTGTGCTGCCAAAATCTACTGCCGGGAATTCTTCCCGAGGCATGTTTATCATCGAAACCAGGCCAAAGATCAGGATGGCCAAGGTGAGCATATTGATCAGAATCGAGTATTTCAGGGAGGTTTCTGCTACCGAAAACACTTTATTCTCCTTACTTGCGGATCTGGACGGGGCTGCCATCCTCAAGATTTTCTGCGCCTGTGGTTACGATTACTTCACCAGCTTCCACACCGGAGCTGATTTCCACATTTTCACCGATTATCCTGCCAAGTTGCACTTCTTTTTTCACGGCCTTATCACCTTCCACCACATAGAGATAGTTCCTTCCAAACTCTTTGGAGATATTCGGAATGGCAGTGTAGAGCAGGTCTTTATAGCGTTGAGTGAGAATTTTGGCACTGACCACCATGCCGGGCATCAAAACTCCCTGAGGGGCTACTTCGATTTCCACTGCGTATGTGGCGGTATTGGTGATTGGGCTGATGCCAAAACCACGAATCCGACCCGTGAATTTCCTTTCGCTGCCAATGTATTTAATCTCAGCCGCCTGGCCTTTGGCGAGCTTTCCGATCAGGGTTTCTCCAACTCCGGTCTTCAGGATCAGCGAGCTGGAATCGGTTATCTTGGCGATCGGAGTGCCAGGATTTATATATTGGCCTGCGGAAACCATCAGATTACTGATAACCCCAGTTTCGGGAGCCAGCAGATAGGAGTTGTCGTAGGCCAGCCGGGCTGCTTCTCTGGCTGCTTTGGCACCGTCAAAACCTGCCTTGGCACCTTTAAATGCGGTAAGAGCGGTATTATATTCAGCTTCCGAGATCAGGTTTTTGGCCTTGGATGCCTCAGCATAGCTTAGATTACGGCGAGCGTTATCCAAAGAAGTTTCGGCAGAAAGCAGAGCTGCTTCGGCTTGATCTAGTCTGATCTGCAGGATATCGTTCTCCACCTTGCCCAGTCGCTCTCCTTTACTAATTCTGTCACCCAGACGTTTGTAAAGCTGCAGGATGCGTCCTGAGGTTTCGCTGCTCATGGTTAGGTCGGTTATGCCTTCCAATTTGCCTGAAACGCTTATGAAGTCATCCAGCGGTCTCAGGGTTAGCTCTTCCACCATTACGGCTTGTCTGTCGTCCTTGGCTGGTTTTTTGGGGCCGGTTTCCTTTTTGCCGCAGGCAGTTATGATCAGCGGCAAAAGCAATAATAACAGGTGTATTTTTCGCATTTTTGCTCCTCTTATAAATTCAGTAATTGGCTTAATTCCTGGCTGGATTCCAGGTTCAGGTTTTGCATCAGGGTGCTGCGTGCCTTCAGGAAGCCAAACAGTGCCGTGTTATAGCTTAAAGTGGCTGCGGAAAGCATCAATTCGGCGTCCAAGAGCTCTTTAGCGGAAAGCATATTCAATTTGAAGCGTTCCTGCAGTTGCGCATACAGCTGCTCATTGTATTGCCTGGCCAAAAGAGCGCTGCGGGTTTGCCTGGCTGCGCTGATCAGGCTGAGAGTGGCGGCCTCCAGGCCAAGTTTGATCCCATCGGTGGCGGTTTTGTTTTCCAGAGCTGCCTTGCGCAAGTCTTCTTTGGCTTTACGAACCCCAGCGTAGTTTCCCAATCCAGGCAGGAGAGGCAGACTGAAGGAAAGCAGTAGCTGATTGGCCGGAGTGAATTCATAACGATCAATGCCGTTTTCCTTGTATTGACGGCTACCGGTTAGCATCAGAGAAGGCAGCCAGCCTGCTTTGGCAATTTTATAAGCTCTCTCGCTCAGTTCCTGGGTTTTATCCAGGGTTTTCAGGTTCAGGTTACGCTGTAAGGCGAGTTGCAAAGCTCTTTCGCTCAGTTCTTTACTGGCGGATAAACCAAGCTGTGTCAGGCTTTCGATCTGCAAAGCATAGTCGGCCGCGTTTAGTTCCTGGGGCATCCTCAATTCGCTGTTTCCCAGATAATTGTTAAAGTCGCGCACCGCCAGTTGCAACGCCGTGTAGGCCTGCAGATCGCTGACCTCCTTGGCGGCCAGAGTGCTTTGGAATCTCAGGTAATCTGCCTGGGACAACAAGCCGCTGTCCAGCTTCAATTGGGCAATTTCCAGATTCGTGCGGGCTGATTCAAGTTCGGCTTGACTGAGCCGGTAAACTTCTTTTAACTGCAGAACACTAAGGTATTTGGTTTCAACTTCGGCCAGCAGTGTATTCCGCTGTGCCAGATAACCAAGCTTGGCAATTTCTTCGCTGGTTCCGGCTATTTTGTAAGCCTGATAGAGCTTTCCTCCCATAAACAGGGGTTGAGACAGATTTAACGACAGAGTACGCATGTCTTTGTTCAGGGTAAGGCTCTGATTGCCAGTCGTAACGCGGGTGGCGGGATCTGTATAGAGCAGGGTTGCCCCAAAGGAAGCGCTGGGAAGCATCGAGGCCAGAACAGCCTGCTTGTTCCATTTTGCCGCCTCCTGAGCCGCCTGCTTGGCCTCAAATGCGCTGTTTTGACGCAAGGCCAGTTCCTTTGCCTCTTCCAGGCTTAGTTTGCCTAGTTGATCAAACTCCGCAAGATCAGCTCTCAGCATAGCCACTATCAGTATGATGAGCAGTGTTAAAACGCTTAGTTTTTTCATCGTTGGTCTCCAGAGGATAGAAAGAATTCGGAATGCGCACCGCTTTCGATGTCGCGAATCAGCTCATCCAGAGTTCGCTGCTCAGCTCTCAGATAACGAACTCCCAAAGCCAGCAAATGGGAATGAACAAAGGGGATGTTTTCCCTCACTTCCGGTTCCAGATTCTGAATGCAGGCTTTTTTCAGCTTTTCCACTTCTTTCAGTCGAGCAATGCGTTTTCCAATGGCTGCCAGCAGTTCCTGGCGAGATAAGCAGCCGGAAGCGAAATGCAGGGCCAGCCACCAGTCCCTGTCCAGCATTTCATTGCCAGCCAGGTATTTAGTGACGATCTGTTTTAAGTATTCACGTCCCTTGGGATTAAGATGATACACGGTGCGGGGGGGATTATTGCCTTCCCGCATCTCTTCGCCTCGAATGTGCTTGCTCTTTTCCAAAGCCTGCATAGCCTTGTAGATGGCTGGCATAGTTATGCCAACCCAGCCGGGCAGCTTCAACTGCTCCACGATCTGTCCCATCTGGTAGCCATGCAACGGCTTGTCTTTCAAAAAGCTTAGCACCACCATGTGTGCCTTGGACATTCTCCACCTCTCTATTGTTGCTTTCATTATTATAAGGTTTACTATTAAAGATAATATTACTGGCAGGTATGGCAAATAAAAAATACGGTGGAGCTGAGATTGATGTTGGGGATCTTCACCTGATCATACCGGAGTCATACCGGATGCTCATCCGGTATGACTCCGGTATGACCCCGTTTTGAGGATTAGGTTCTTGCAGATTATGGCAAGTAATTTTCCGTAAATCGCAGCAAAAGCTTGACAAAAAAAGGAATTCCAAAATTATACTTCTACCCCATAATAGAGTTAAAATATGAGCTACAAGATAAAGCATGCCCGTAAGATAGTGATTGCCTTTGTCAGCATTCCGGTGCTGCTGCTTTTGGCCACCCTGGTGTTCATTGCCCTCCGGCAGAACCTGTTGGAGAAAAAATATCTATACCACAGTGTGCTATCCAACGCCATGGGGATTTCCACGCAGACCCCCATCCTTTACCGCGGTTTTGAGGTGGGACGGGTTCGCAGTTTTGCTTTGGAGGATGATGGAAACATCGGGCTGGTTTTTCATATTCTAAAGCGTTACAAGAACATCATGGTGGAGGGTTCGGTATTGGTTCGCAACACCAATCCCGTAACCGGAAAATCCTCTTTGGAATACATCCGGAATCCACACTCCGGGAAAATACTTCCGGATGGGCAAAGAGTGTTGTCCTCAGACTTTCTCGAAGGCAAGCAGCAGTTGAAGCTTATCGCTCCTCAGCTCAGCGATCCCATCTCGGTGATAATCTCCAATCTGGCTGAGCTTTCCACCTCACTCACCGAAGACAATAATGCCGACGATGGCTCGATTCCGCGTCTGCTGGTGAATCTGGCCGATGCCGCGGAAAAAGCCAACACGGGAATGAATGAAGCAAATCTGGCTCTCTCGGAACTGGCAAAACTGGCTTCCAACCTGAATAAAGACAATAATCCCGACAGCGGGGTTTTACTGCGCACTGTTAATAATCTGGCAGATCTGAGCGATGGCCTGAACAGACGTTTGGACGAGCTGGACAAGATTATGCAAGGCGTGCAACAAGGCATCGACAATTATAAAAAGCCGGATTCACTGCTGATAAAACTGCTGGACCCTCAACAGGATTTGATCCTCAAACCATTGTCCAATACGCTTACCAACCTTTCCGGGGCCGCCGGAGAAATGGAAAAAATCCTGGCAACGGTGAATAATCCAGAGCTCAGAATGCTGCTGAACAACCTGAACGACAGCCTGGCCAAAGCGCGTAAAACCTTGGAAGCTCTGAATAACAACCCTCTGCTTCGTAAAGGAATAGTGCCTGATGCCAATGGCTTGGCTCCAAGAACCAAGCGCTTGCACGAGGTGAACGATGCGCCATAGTTGGCTGCTTGTCCTGCTTGTTCTGGCTGCTTGTTCTTCCTTCAAGCCTCCTGCTTTGCCCCAAGCCAAGCTGGATGCGGACAGCTTTTTGCGTTTTGCGCTAAGCTTGGAGGATGCAAATGACCTCAGCGGAGCAGCGGAGAACTACCAATATGCATACTCCCAATACCGGAGCTTGGGGGATCCTGCCGGTCAGCTTGCCGCCAAAAGCGGATTAGCCCGGCTTGCCCTGGCCAAAGGTGATCAGGCTGGCTACCAGAATGCGCTGACCGAAGTAGAAGCTTTCTCTGCGTTGCATGGCTCGGCTCTGGACTATATACCTATGCTGCTGAAGATACATAAACTGCAAAGCGAGAAAAACCATGAGGCAGTCTCACAACTGGCAGTCTCAAGAGCTGATTATCCCGTTGGGGAGATTTTGCGGCTCAAGGCGATCAAACTGCAGGCGGACAGCTATCTGAAGCAAGCTAACGAAGCTCAGGCCAAAGATTTGATCAAGCTTGTAAAAGCCCAACAAAAGAGATATGGAAAAGGTGAAAGCGGAGATGCGGATCTGCTTTCCACAGCCTGGTATGCCTTGGGTTATTACTACTTCAGAAACGGTGCCTATCTGGAAGCTGCGAACTGGACGGAAAAGAGCGTTGACTGGGACTACCGGACTGGAGACCTGAGCGCTTATGCACATGGCTTATGGTTGCTGGCTCAGATCGCCACAGCAAAAAATCAGGATCGCCTGGCCCAGTCATACTATGACCGAGCTTACGGCGTTTTTGAAGGTTTGGGCGATACAGCATCCCAAACGGAGATCAGGTCGGAACGCAGAATTGAAAAGGAGACAGAATGATAGATTTAACAAATAAACGTGCCCTCATTTTGGGACTGGCTAATCAGCACAGCATTGCCTACGCAATTGCCAAAGCACTGCGGATGAACAAAGTGGAAGTTATCTTGTCCTATGCCTCTCCGGCCTTGGCCAAAAGGGTTTTGCCAATTGCCGACGAACTGGGGATCAGCGATTGCATCCAATGCGACCTGAGCAAGGACTATGACCTGCAAAACCTGTTTCGGCTGATTAAAAGCAAATGGGACAGCCTTGACTATCTGGTGCATTCTGTAGCCTATGCCCCTACCAGCGAACTGAATATTCCCTTTCATCAAACCAGCCGGCATGGTTTTTTAACAGCCATGGATATCAGCGTATATTCCCTGATTGCTACTTTGCGGGAAGCAGAACCGCTATTCACAAAAGGTGGTAGCGCGATCACTCTCAGCTACTATGGAGCAGAAAAAGTAGTGCCCAATTATGGCGTGATGGGCATAGCCAAAGCAGCTTTGGAAGCCAGTGTCCGCTATCTGGCGCATAGCCTGGGCGACAAAAACATCCGTGTAAATGCCATTTCTGCGGGTCCCCTGAGAACTTTATCCTCCTCAGCCATAGGAGGTATCTCTCAACTGCAAAAGAGGATCGAGAAAATGGCACCCCTGGCACGCAACATCGAAGCTGATGATGTGGCAAGATCAGCTCTCTATCTGCTGTCCGATCTGGCCAGCGGAGTAACCGGCGAAACGCTTTATGTGGACGCCGGAATGAACATTATGGCGTATTAGTATGAAACTTTTGATCAATGCCCTGTTGCCAACCGCGTCTACCGCCTTCAAGCGAGTGAACGTGCTGTTTAATGAGAAATTTGTGAAGTTTTCCACGGACGAACTGAAAGTGGATGACGAAGTTGAGATCATCGATGCCAATGGCTGGATTATACTTCCAGGTGGTGTGGATCCGCATGTGCATATTTTGGGGTCTGCCTCCGCTGCCGCAGCCGATCTGGAGTCGATAAGCAAAACCGCTTTGGAAGGAGGCTGGACAAGCCTGGCTGAGTTGTCTTATCACACGGAGAATCCGATCTTCAGCCCTGCCGACCTGAAAAAGGCAGTTGCCCTGGTTAATGAGCATGCCTGGACTTCTATCGCGCTATGGGGGCATGTGAATATCGATGAGTATCCCTATCATGCCGAATCAGCTCAGGAACTTTGGACCAAGGGCGTGGTTGGCATTGCCCTAACTGCTCCTGCTCCGAACCGGGCGATCCCCGAGATCAGCTTCACAGAGATAATGGACTTGTTTCTGGATATCTACGAAAGTGATACAGCCTTTGCTTTTCAGGGTTTTGACCACGAAAGCCATGCTGAGTTCAGCCATCTGGCTCAGATGGAAGCGATCAAGAAAATCCTGCGCAGAATGCAGGAAAACCCCATCCATATTCCTCGGGTTTCCAGCTTTGCCACCATCGAATTCATCAATAGCATCTCCAAACGCAGCGACATCTCGTTTGCCCTGGCCTGCAGCGATCTGATGGCTCTATTTGCCAGTGAGAGCTTCAGTCTTCAGCATAGCTGCGATTTTGCCGATACAGAAGAATACCGGAACCAGCTCTTTGAATTGCTGCGCACCAACAAGCTGTATCTGATTTCAAATTCGATAGCTCCCAAGGCAAAGAAAACTGATTATTGCGAGCTCTTTATCGGTGATGATCCTCAGTTGCTAGGCCATTCCTACCTTTGGGTGCTCTCTGAGCTTTGGAAGAAACGTAAGGTTCCGCTGGCCACCTGTATCAAGATGACCAGTGAAAATGCCTCCAAACGCCTGGGCCTGTATCCTCAGAAAGGATGTCTGGAAGCCGGTTCGGATGCAGATTTTCTGCTGTATAATCCAGAGGCCGTCACTAAACTAAAGAATAATGCCGAACTGACCGGAACTTTTGAAAAGATCTTTATAAGAGGATTGCAGGTAGCCGGTAAAGGCTTTGAAAGCGTCCGAAATGGCGGATTTTTGGCCCGGACAAACAGCCCTAAACGACGCCATAACAACACAACCTGGATATAAACAAACATAGGAGATAAAGTGCAAAACCACCTTGAGTATCTGCAACGCAAGTTGCAAAACGAGCCAGAACTGAAATTCGTGCTTGTTGCCTCAAACTGGCAAACGGATTTTCTGCGCTTCTATCATAGCCAAACCAATTACAACATCAGCAAGAATTCTGCGAGTTTGAATGTAACCCTCTACAAGGGCAAGAAAAGCTATCGGTTTTCGGTGGACGATCCCCAGCCAGACAAGCTGGATAAAGCTCTTGACCTGGCTTTGTCGATCATCGACAACTTGCCTGAGGACCCCGATTTCGTGGATCTGGAAACGGAAAGCAGCCTGGCTCCCAAGCGGGATATTGTAAATAACATCGAAGCGATCCCCTTGGAAACCAAAACCGGAATTCTGACCGAATTGGCCGATGCTGCCAAGCCGTTCAACTTTGAGATATACGGAACCTTTATCTGCAATCACTACGATTACCATCTGTTGAATAGCAACGGACTGAATAAGAGCACAGCAGTAAGTCCCATCTATCTGGAAGTGAAAGCTGTGCACAATCAAAGCCAGATAACCGTGATGGAAACCTTTGGCGGTGATGATTTCAGCTTGTTTAACCTTGCTGAATTCAAAGCCCGGCTGCTAACCAAGATCGGATATTGCAGCGCTGAAACAATCGATATCGAGCCAGGGCATTACGATGTGATTCTGGCACCTCGCTGTTTGGCAGAATTCGTGCAATATCTTAGCTATGGAATGAGCGCAAGAGCTCTTGATCAGCATAGCAGCTTTTTTGAAGGCAAAGTGGATCAAAAGCTATTTCCAGAGTCCGTAAGCATTACCGACGATCCTGGCGATCCAGAAATGATAAGGCAGGATTACGGCTCTGGAGGGCACATTTATAAACCGCTGAAGCTAATCGAGAAGGGAGTTTTTCGTGCCTTTACCTGCGATAACTACTATGCGCATAAAACGGGTTTGCCTAAAAATGGTAATACCGCTTCCTGCCTAAAAATCGATACTGGCGACAAAACGCTGGAAGAACTGATCGGAGGCGTAAAGAAAGGTCTTTACATTTCCAGCCTGCACTATATGAACTTCATAAATCCAGTGGATA
This sequence comes from uncultured Candidatus Cloacimonas sp., assembly GCA_964529335.1. Lineage (GTDB taxonomy): Bacteria > Cloacimonadota > Cloacimonadia > Cloacimonadales > Cloacimonadaceae > Cloacimonas. The sequence goes on along the minus strand of CAZGWB010000016.1, from coordinate 24,988 downwards.
CCTCGCTAACGGGGCTTACCCGCGATGGCACCTTCCTGATCGAAGATGGCAAGATAAGCAAAGTGGTGATGAGCCTGAGGTTCACTGAACGGATTGACCGCATTCTGAATAACATAGTGGCCTTGGAGAACAAAGCATACACTATTCCTTTCTCTGAAAACTATGGCAGTTTTACGGTGGAAACCGTGAAGGCCCCCCATGCGTATGTAACTGATTTTAATATCAGTTCGTCCACTCACACTATTTAGGAGATATAGACAATGGAAAATCTTATTAAAAGTACTCTGACTAAGCTGAACACACCTGAGATTCAGTTTGCCGACGTCCGCATCTCCTTTACCGACTACGAAGACATCACCTTTATGAATGGGAGTTTGCGAAACTTCAGTTCCGATCTGGGTTCTCCCGCCATTGGGATCCGAGTTTTGATAAACGGCTGTTGGGGTTTTGCCGGAGCGAAGAATCTGGACGAGAAAAAGGTGGATAAACTGATCGCCCAAGCCATAACCAATGCCAGGCACGGCAGCAAGTTCCTTCTCAAACCTGTGCAGTTTCCGGCAATGAAACCTACCAAAGCCGAATATATTCATCAGCCTAAGATCAATCCATTCACCATGAACCGTGAGGAAAAGGTAGGCTATCTGCAAAAGCTGGCCAAAGCAATCGCTCCCCAAGGAAAGATCGTTCATTCCTACGTGAGCGGTGAATTCATGCGGCAGGAGCGCTATTATGGCAATTCCGAAGGCAGCTATAGCCACAGTGTTTTTTACAACACTTTGCCGGTAATGCTGGTGGCCGCTGCAGATGGCAATAATGTACAAACCCGCACCTGGCCGGGGCACATGAGTGCTGGAAGGGGTGGTTTTGAGCTATTTTACGAACAGCAGTTCGAGCAAAACACCGAGCGGATCATCAAGGAAGCCACAGAGCTGCTATCCGCCCCCACGATAACCGAGGAAAAGGCCGACATCATTATTGGGAACGGGCATCTGGCTTTGCAACTTCATGAATCGGCTGGCCATGCCACGGAAGCCGACCGAATCTTTGGCATGGAAATTTCCTATGCGGGAAAAACCTTTGTCAAACCTGAAATGCTGGGTAGCTTCCAATATGGCTCGCCGTTGGTAAACATTTACAGCGACAGCAGCGATATGCGTGGTTTGGGCTATCACCCGCTGGACGATGAAGGTGTGCCCGGCAAGAAGGTTGAGATCATCAAAAACGGCATCCTGAAAGACCAGCAAACCTCACGCCACATAGCTCACATGCTTGGTTTGGAGCCCTCGTCCAATATGAAGGCTTCCTTTGCGGACGACTTTCCGCTGGTGCGCATGACAAATTTCTGCCTGGCGCCAAACAAGGGAAGTCTGGATGAGCTTATCGCTTCCACTGAAAAGGGCTATCTGCTGGACTTCACCAAAACCTGGAGTATCGACGATAACCGCAATAATTTCCAGTTCACCACCGAAATTGGTTATCAGATCAAGGATGGCAGGATAGTGGGAATCGTAAAGGAGCCTACCTATTTTGGAATCACCAAGGACTTCTGGAATGCCTGCGACGCCATCTGCGGCGAAGAGGAATGGGGTTTTTACGGAACCTTCCATTGCGGCAAAGGCGAACCTGGTCAATCCATGCAACTTTCGCATGGCGTGGCTCCTGCCAGATTCAGGCAGATCAACGTAAGTGTGAAGATATAGATAGGATTGGATAAGATGCTATTGACCAAAGAGCCGCGATATCTGGATGTTTACAAAGCTATAGAGCCATATATATCCGACTTACAGATTACCAGAATCAGGCTCTTTGGTTCATATGCGAGACAAAACGATACCAATAACAGCGATATTGATATCATTGTAGATATCCAAAAGCCAATCGGTATCTATAAATTCATAGCCTTCAGACAAAGCTTGGAGGCATCTCTAAATAGGAAGATTGACCTGTTTGAACCCGACACTTTGGAACCACTTTTTCGGGATGAGATAATCTCGGAGGCTAAAACAATATATGAAAAGAGATGAAGCCACTTTGATGGCAATTAACCGAGAGATTCAAATTCTGGAAGAACTGACAGCAGAGTTAACTGAGGAGGTATTCCTTTCTTCCGAGAAAGACCAAAGAGCAGTTCTTATGACAATGCTTAATATCGGTGAACTGATAAAGCATCTTACACCTCATTTTCGTAATAAACACTCTGAGATACCCTGGAAAGCGATAGCCGGTCTTAGGGATTCAGTGGCACATACCTACTACAAGATAAGTATGCAGAGAATCTGGATATCTGTAAGAGAAGATATACCAGTTCTTTCCAGGCAGATAGCTGACCTCTTAACCTAATCACAAACCAAGGAGAATATCATGAACAGAGCAATCCTTGTGACCGCAGTTATTGCACTTACCATCTTTCCATCTCAATTTTTTGCCCGTCATTTTGCGCGTTGGCACACTTCCATGGGCAGCTTTACCGCCGAGATTTATGACGAGATCATGCCCATTACCGGCAATAACTTCATCAGCCTTACCAATAGTGGTTTTTACAATGATTTGATTTTTCATCGCGTGGTCGCCGGTTTTGTGATTCAGGATGGCTGTCCTTACGGAACCGGTTATGGTGGCCCGGGCTATACCATTCCAGATGAAACCAGCCCTCTTTTGCATCATGATCAGGCAGGAATCCTGGCCATGGCAAAGACTTCCGCACCCAATAGCGCAGGCAGCCAGTATTATTTTACTCTGGCTCCAGCACCTCATCTGGATGGCAATTATGCCATATTCGGCAAAGTGATCGAAGGTCTGGACAGGGTTTTGGCCATCGGTCAGGTTCCGGTGGATGGCAGCAGCCATCCTCTTACGCCGGTTCATATCTGGACTCTCAGGATGCTGGATCTGAATGTGGCAAGCGTCTTTCCCGATCCGGCAGAGACTATCAGCATTGCGTCCGGCGAAGCATTAATGTTCATGATCGAGGCCTATACGCAGACCGCCGGCTTAAGTTTTACCTGGTACATCGATGATGTTTTGCAAAGCGGAGCTAATGATTTCATTTTCGAACCGGTGTTAAATGCTGCAGGAACCCATGCTGTAAGCTGCACCATTGCCTCCACGGACAGCATCTCGCACCAGGTAAGCTGGAATATTCAGGTTTCCTCTGCAGCCGATGATGAATCAATGCCTCCGGCAAGCCTAAATGGCCTAAGTGTGCATCCCAATCCTTTTTCGGAAAGCCTGGCCATTGAACTGCACAACGCCAAGAGCACCCCGGTTAAATTACAAATCTTCGATCAGAAAGGCCGCAAGGTACGCACCTTTCACAATGCTTCAGAAGTTTCTGGGCTTATTAGGCTTACCTGGAATGGTCTGGATGAAAACGGCAGAAAATGTGCCGCCGGAGTGTATTATCTGAGAGCTGATACCGGGGAACGAATCAGGACCGCCAAAACCGTTTTGCTGAAGTAAGAGATGGAGACTACAGACTGAAAATCCAGCCGTTGAGCATCCATCGGGATGGTTCTGTGTTTGTCAGACTATGATAGTGGAATTGTGTATCATAAAGATCATGCGTGTAATCAAAGCATGCAAAAGGAGTAAATTATGAAGTTAAGCAGATTGAGCCGAAGAATGCTTAGGGTATGTCTGGTCTGGACTGCCGTAATCAGCGGCTGCTTATTTCTATTTTCCTGTGACTGGTTTGACTCTGATGGGATATCCGAAGCTGCGAAAAGATTCGCAACTGAAGAAATCATCATTATTACATCTGCACAGGGTGATACCCTTTATACGGGTCCCAGATACAACCGAGCTTTCCAGTCGGTGGTTCAGGAAATCCTGAAAGGGATCAATCCAACGGATATTTACGATGAGGGCTATTTCAGGCTAGATTCCACCAATACGGATCATTTCTATGAGGACATCGGGAAATACCCTCAGTATGTGTTTGGTTGGGCTGACTGGTTTTTCAGGTTTGTCGCAGATGAGGCAGGCAACTTAATCTATCCGCGTTGGGAGTTGGATGGACCGGTGGATAATCCCAACACACACTGGATCGGAAATTATCCGCAGTGGGGTTCAGATATGAATACCATCATCGCCCCTGGATCGCCGGAAGCCAGCCAGATGCGCGAAGTTTTTAACGATCTGTCTGATTGAATCAAGGTCCGGCGGAGCGCTTATATGAACAATGGGGACAGGCCAAAACCAGACTAAGTAAAAAAGCATTGACAGAATATTGGCAAGCCCGATAACTTGAATTACTAAGTAAGTTCTTTACAAAAAAGACATTAAAGACCCCCACAACTACAGGAGGCCTTATGCCAAATTTACCCCTTATCTGGTTCATAGCTCCCTTGGGAGCCATATCAGCCCTTATTTTTGCTTACTATTTCTTCGTAAAGGTTCGTCAACAAGATGCCGGAAATGCGCGAATGCAAGAGATTGCCGGCTACGTTCGGGAAGGCGCATTTGCCTATCTTATGCAGCAATACAAAGGCGTTATCATCTTTTTCGCAGTTGCGGAGATCATCTTTCTGGTTCTGGCTTATGGCCTGAAGGTGCTCGATCCGATGATTCCCTGGGGATTTCTCTCCGGAGGTTTCATGAGCGGATTGGCCGGGTTTATCGGGATGAATACCGCCACCATGGCTTCCAGCCGAACTGCTCAAGCCTGTAGTGAAAGTTTGGACAAAGGCCTAAAGGTTGCTTTCCGGGCGGGAGGCGTGATGGGTCTCACCGTAGTTGGTCTGGCTTTGCTGGATATGTCCATCTGGTTTTTTGTGCTAAATGCCATTGGCTACAGCCTGGAGAAGATCGCAGTGGTTATGCTGTCATTTGGGATGGGAGCTTCTTCGCAAGCCCTTTTTGCCAGGCTGGGCGGAGGGATATATACCAAGGCTGCCGACGTGGGAGCTGATCTGGTGGGTAAAGTGGAGGCTGATATTCCTGAGGACGATCCACGCAATCCAGCTACCATTGCAGACAATGTGGGAGATAACGTGGGAGATGTGGCAGGTATGGGTGCAGACCTATATGAAAGCTATGCAGGCTCAATATTGGCCACGGCCGCTTTGGGGATGAGTGCAGTGTTGCAGATCTCTGCGGTTGATCCCTCCATCACCGCCAAGATGTTCCATTTTATTGCCGCACCCTTGATTCTTGCAGGAATAGGCGCATTGCTATCGGTTCTTGGCATCTTTTTCGTTTCCACCAAGGAAGGTGCTGGGATGAAAGATCTGATGCTGGCTTTGAATAAAAGCGTTTACCTCAGCTCGGTTTTGATCGCCATAGCTTCTTTCTTTATATGCAAGGCTTTGCTGCCTGCAGAGTATTATTTTGGCATTTTTGTCTCTTCTTTGGTTGGCTTGGTGGCCGGAATCCTGATCGGCCAGGTGACAGAGCTATGGACTTCTCATAGCTACAAAGCTACGCAGAATATTGCTCATCAGGGCGAATATGGCTCAGCGACTGTTATCCTGGAGGGGTTCAGCGTAGGCATGCTTTCCACGGCTGCGCCGGTTGTGATAATTGCCCTGGGCATCATTGCCGCATTCACTTTCAGCGGAGGATTCAAGTTTGTAGAGCTTGGCCTGTATGGAATCGGTTTTGGTGCGGTGGGCATGCTGGCAACCCTGGGAGTTACCCTGGCTATGGATGCCTTCGGTCCGATTGCCGACAATGCCGGAGGAAACGCCCAGATGTCATATCTGCACAAGGAAGTCCGGGAGCGCACCGACAGCCTGGACGCTGTGGGTAATACAACAGCAGCCATAGGCAAGGGCTTTGCCATAGGTTCCGCAGCCCTTACGGCAATGGCGCTGTTGGCAGCCTATATGGAAAAGGTGCGCGATGCGTTCATCATGATGGGACATAAAATCGGCGAAACTCAATACCTGGAAATAAATTACGGAGTGGTAACCCACAGGATAGAAGCCTCCAAAGCCTCACTTCTGAATTTTCTGGAGTATTATCAGATACATCCCTTGAACCCGAAGTTCTTGCTGGGCATCTTCGTAGGTGCGATGGTTGTTTACGTGTTTTCTGCCCTTACCATTAAAGCAGTGGGACGGGCTGCGGGCAAGATGGTGAAGGAAGTTCGCCGTCAGTTTACCACTATTCCGGGAATCCTGCAAGGGATTGCCAAACCGGATTATTCCCGCTGCGTAAAAATCTCTACGATTGGAGCGCAACAGGAAATGATTTTGCCTGCTCTGATCGGGATCTTGAGCCCCATTGTGGTGGGTCTGCTGTTTGGCGTGGCCGGAGTTTTGGGATTGCTGATCGGGGGCCTTACTACCGGATTTGTGACTGCCGTGATGATGAATAATGCCGGAGGAGCCTGGGACAACGCCAAAAAGTTTGTGGAAACAGGCCAGATGGGCGGTCCTGGTTCGCCAGTGCACAAGGCCACCATCGTGGGCGACACGGTGGGCGACCCCTTCAAGGACACGGCCGGACCCTGCATCAATATCCTGATCAAACTGATGAGCATGGTGTCCATCGTGTTTGGCGGTTTTATTGTGAGCTACTCACCGAAAATAGAGGCTCTATATACTCCCAAAACCAAGGCCAGAATGGAAATCTCGCAGCCGGCAGATACTTTGCAGACCACAGATACTGGCATCCTGAGTGGGAAGGCTGAGTAAGCCAGCTAACTAACACATAAAGAGACTGTTGAACAAGCGGACATCCTTTAACCCCCTGCGGGCTTTGTCAACAGCCTTCGCTCTTTCTGAGCTTTTGCGGCTTTAGCCCTATCATACCGGAGTCATACCGCATGCTCATCCGGTATGACTCCGGTATGATAGGGATCAGATGTCAGTTTTTTAGGTGTAATGGCAAAGGGCCAACCCACATGAAGTCCATTTGACCAGATAAAATGTAGCTAAGCATAAAGATATGCAAGGTCAAATGAACTCCCAACGCCTTATTCTGGTTTGGCCACTATGCAGCAAACTATATGAAACAGTCTTTTGAATGCAGTTGGCTCAGTTGCAGAGTTCCGCTTTTTTGTATTGACAGCATTGCCCCCTGCAAAAAGATTGCACACACAAGCCTGTAAAATACCACAGGAGACCAAGATAAATGAAACAGGGAATACATCCTAAATACGAAGTGGCAACCGTTACCTGCGCCTGCGGCAACGTGTTCCAAACCAAAAGCACCAAAGGCAATATGCAGGTGGAAATCTGCAACGTATGCCATCCTTTCTATACCGGCAAACAGAAGATCGTGGATACCGCCGGTCGCGTAGAAAAATTCAATAAGAAATATAACCTGAAATCTGAGAACTAGATTTCACGTCAGTTTTTGCGCCATTTTATCCGGCAGCACGAAGCCGGGGGTAAATGGCGTTTTTCTTTACAAGGAAAAAACATGAAAAAAGAGATCAGCGTAGGCGGTCAGGCAGTTATCGAAGGCGTAATGATGCGCGGTCCGGAAAAACTGGCCACGGCCATCCGGCGTAAAGATGGCAGCATCGAACTGCTTGAAACGCCATTCGTTAGCGCCACCACAAAAAACAAACTACTGGGGCTGCCGATCATCCGGGGATTTGTTTCGCTTATTGAAATGATGATTATCGGCATCAAGACCCTCACGTTCTCGGCCAATCGCTATGAACTGGATCTGAGGGAAGAAGAGAAAGCCAAGGGAAAGGAACTGAAGCAGAAGAGCAAAACCGCGGAAAAGACGGAAGAATTGCTTAGCTATGCGCTGGCCTTTGGGCTGGCCTTTTTGCTATTCGGCCTTTTGCCTTACAAGCTTTCGGACTGGATGCATCTCTCTAAACAGGATTTCTATTTCAACCTCTTTGCCGGAAGCATCAGAATAGTGTTTTTTGTGCTTTATGTTTATTTAATATCTCTGATGAAGGATGTTAAGAGGCTGTTCCGCTATCATGGGGCTGAACACAAAAACGTGAATGCCTATGAGCACGAAACGCCCTTGGAGATCGAGAAAATTCAGGGCTGGACAACCATTCACCCCCGTTGCGGCACCAGCTTTATGTTTTTCGTGTTGCTGATTGGGATCCTGATCTTTTCGGTGGTCGATACCCTGGTTTCAGCTTTTATATTGCATAAGCCGGTTCCGGTATTCCTGAGATTGGGTTATCACTTCTTGCTGATCCCGCTGATCTCCGGAGTATCCTATGAGGTGCTGAAGTTTTCAGGAAAAAACCTTAAACATCCCATTGTGAAGCTGATGACCATCCCCGGAATGGCTTTGCAGCGGATTACCACCCAACCCCCGGACGATAGTATGGTGGAGACTGCTTTGGTGGCCATGAAAGCCGCTTTGGACATGGACTATAGCGAACATCAGGTTATCCGGATAGAGGCTTGAGCTGTGATCCCCCGCGATAAACTGAATCAACTGGAAACCGAGCTCAAAGAAACTCAGGAGCTCATCAGCGATCCGGCCATTATCAGCGATGCCAGAAGGTATCGGGACGCCTTGCGCCGCTTCAAGGAACTGGGTGAGATCAACCAAGCCTGGAAGCATTATCAACAACTGGAAAATCACATCGAAGAGGTGAAACTGCTGCTGGAATCCGATAACGACCCGGAAATGACGGCTCTCATCAAAGAAGAAGCGATTAGCCTGAATGAACAACTGGAAGCGGCCGAACTGAAACTGCGCGATCTGCTGATCCCCAGCGATCCAAACGATGCCAAAAATGCGATCGTAGAGGTACGCGCTGGAACAGGTGGGGAAGAAGCAGCCCTCTTTGTGGCCGATTTGTATCGGATGTATAGCTATTATGCCGATCTGAAAGGCTGGAAACATAGTCTGATCGATGCTAATGAAACCGGATTGGGCGGGTTTAAAGAGATCATCTTTCAGCTAAACGGAGAAGGAGTATATGGTCTGATGCGTTTCGAAAGCGGAGTGCACAGAGTGCAACGAATTCCCGTAACCGAATCCAGCGGCCGGATTCACACCTCCGCAGTAAGCGTTGCCGTGCTGCCAGAAGCCGAAGACATCGATATCGAGATCAGCGAAAATGACTTGCGGATCGACGTTTACCGCAGCAGCGGACATGGTGGACAAAGCGTAAACACCACCGACTCCGCAGTGCGCATCACGCATCTGCCAACCGGAATCGTGGTGACCTGTCAGGACGAAAAAAGCCAGATAAAGAATAAAGCCAAAGCTCTCAAGGTGCTGCGCAGCCGTCTTTTGGATGCGGAGATCAGCCGTCAGGAAGCGGAAATTGCCTCTGCTCGCAAAGCGCAGGTTTCCACTGGAGACCGCAGTGCCAAGATAAGAACCTACAATTTTCCCCAGTCCAGAGTGACAGATCACAGAATAAACTTGACAAGCTATAACCTCGACGGCTTTTTGGCAGGAAATATTGATGAGTTTATCCAGGCCTTGCGAATTGCCTGGAGAAACGAGAAGGTGAACGAATAACCATGGCCTTGGTTCAGATAGTTCTGACCCTGTTTGTCCTGCTCTTCTTTTTGATGCTCTCCTTCCTGTTTTCAGGAATCGAGACAGGGTTGCTTTCCATAGATAAACTAGCCTTGGAGCGCGATGCCAAACGCAATAAAAGCAGGGATGCGCTACTACGCTTTGTTCGCCAACCCGACAAATTCCTGGGTACCACCCTGATCGGCAACAATATAGTAAACGTTCTGCTGGCCTCAATTTCTACCGTGATTGTGGACAGGCTTGGCTCTCTGGCTTTCGATGCCCGTTATACGTCGCTGGTGATCGGAACCATCGTCCTGCTGTTTGGCGAGATTGTTCCAAAGGCCATCTTTCGCGATCATGCCGATACGATAGTGCCCCGTCTATTTCCGGTTCTACAGTTTTTCTACTTTCTGCTAAAGCCTTTTGTGGCGATCGTTACCGGGCTGAACAAAGCTTTGCGAAAGCTTCTGAAGTTGGAAGACGGCGACCAGTACGACTACCTTACCAAGGATGATCTCTCCTTCTTGCTTTCCCAATCCGAAGGCGACAGCATCAGCGCTCCTCAAATGGAAATGATCGAGGATGCTCTGGATTTCACGGAACTGGAAGCCCGCAACGTGATGGTGCCGCGAATGGACATCATCGCTATTCCGGAAACTGCCACGATAGCCGAAGTGATTGAACTGGCCAAGGTGGAAGGCTTTACCCGCTATCCAGTATATCGAAACAACATCGACGATATTGTAGGCGTACTGATCATCTACGATATCCTGAAAAAGGATTGCACTCAGGAGATGAAAGCTGGCGACATCATACACGAACCGCTTTTTGCCCCCGAAAACACCGATATCGACGTGCTGCTGAAGGAAATGCAAAGCAAACGCCGCAGCATGGCAATAATCGTGGATTCCTATGGCGGAACCGCAGGAATAATCACGATGGAAGATATCCTGGAAGAAATCGTAGGCGATATCGAGGATGAATATGACGTGGATGAAGAGGATGACGATGTTCAGCAGGTAAGCCCCAATACCTGGTTGGCCGCAGCAGACGTGGAAATAGACCGTTTGGCCGATGATTATGGCATTGAACTTCCTGAAGGAGATTATGAAACCATCGCCGGATTGATTCTGGACAGGCTGGAGCGCATTCCCCATCAGGGTCAGGTAATTACCATCGAAAACTATCGGATTCAAGTTCTGCAGGCTACTTCTAAAAAAATCGTAAAAGTGAAAGTCCATAAATTAAATTGAGATAAAGAGGTGAATTCATGAAGCTGATGGAGTGTGTCCCAAATTTCAGCGAAGGCAGAGACCAGGCGGTTTTGGATGCCATTGCTGCTGCGATAAAGAGCGTGAACTCAGTGGTGTTGCTGGATGTGGACCCTGGTTCAGATACAAACCGCACTGTATTTACCATGGCCGGAGAACCAGATGCGGTAGTGGAAGCTGCTTTTCAGGCTATCAAAAAAGCTGCTGAACTGATCGACATGAGCAAGCATCATGGAGCTCATCCCAGAATGGGCGCAACAGATGTTTGTCCCTTTATCCCGATCTCCGAAATGAGCATGGAAGAATGTGCCGAATATGCCAGAAAGCTTGGCAAACGCGTGGGCGACGAACTAGGTATACCGGTTTATCTATACGAAAACGCAGCCAGCAAAGAAGAATGGCGCAACTTGGCAAATGTGCGCAGCGGCGAATACGAAGCCCTGCCCGCCAAAGCCAAAGACCCTTATTGGAAGCCGGATTTTGGCCCACATGAATTCAATGCCAAAAGTGGGGCAACCGCCATCAGTGCCCGGGAATTTCTGATCGCCTACAACATCAACCTGAATACCCGCGATAAAAAGAAAGCCCACGAAATTGCCCTTTCCATCCGTGAAAGCGGTAAGCCGGCCAGGGATGAAAACGGTAAACTGCTGAAAGATAAAGATGGCAATAAGATCAATATACCCGGCCTTTTCAGCCATTGCAAAGCAGTGGGCTGGTTTATCGACAGCTACGACCGGGCTCAGATCAGCATAAACCTTACCAACTATAAAGTGACCCCACCTTATGCAGTTCTAGACAAGGTGCGTGAGCTGGCTTCCGAAATGGGCTTGCAGGTTACCGGCTCTGAACTGGTGGGCCTTATTCCCAAGGCTGCACTGGTGGAAGCAGGAAAGCACTATCTGAGCAAAATGGGAGAAAGCACCGGCATCCCCGAAAGGATGATAATGGAAACTGCCATCCAGAGCATGGGTCTGGCAGAGCTTGGCCCCTTTGATCTGGATAAAAAAGTGATCGAATACGCCATTGCCCGTAAGAACAGCCTGGTGGACATGAAGGTTTCGTCTTTTTGCGATCTGCTTTCCACCGACGCTCCAGCTCCGGGAGGTGGAAGCGTTGCAGCTTTGTGTGCCGCGATGAGTGGAGCTTTGAGCGCTATGGTGGCAAATCTGACCATCGATAAAAAAGGCTACGAAAACGTTCAGTCCGAAGCCTTTGCCATTGCTCCGCTGGGACAGGAGATCAAGCTGAAAGCCCTGGAATGCATCGATAAAGATACCGACGCCTTCTACGCCATGATGGATGCCATGCGCCTGCCCAAAAAGACTGACGAGGAAATTGCCCTGCGCAACACCGAACTGGAAAAATGCACCCAAGCGGCTATCAATGCCCCCTTGGAGACCTTGCGGCTGTCTGTGCAGGCTGCTGAACTGGCTGACAGAATTGCCAGGATAGGCAACACCAATGCTCTTTCCGACGCAGGAGTGGCAGCTTTGAACGCATTAAGCGCAGCCAAAGCCGCATACTACAATATCCGCATCAATATCAGCGGCATTACTGATGAGAGTTACAAGCAAAAAACCCTGGCCGAAGCGGCGGAACTGGTTAAACAATGCCAGGAAACCTGCGATGGAGTTGAAAAGGACTTGATAGCAAGGCTGTAATAATCTTGTACATGAACAGAAGAATGGTCATACGGATTTAACGGATTCTACGGATAAACACGGATAAATCATCTAATATTAGTTTAACCAAAACATGTAGGGGCGAACTGCGGTTCGCCCTTCACTTATCTCCGGATGCCATGCTGAGAAGGGGCAGCAGGATTTCCTTGTAGCGTGTCTGGCAATCCTGCAGGAATTCAACCTTACTGCCGAAACGCATTATCCCTCTGGCGGATGGCGAGGGCAGAACATACACTTGAATATGGCGTTTTGCTGAAGGCTTCAATCGGTCGTTCAATTGGAATCCAATTTTTTCCCCTATGGCTTCGATGTTGCCAAGCTTGTCCTGCTGCTCCAGATATTCCCACAGCCAGTAGAATACCCGGTTACGGCTGGTGCAACAGACGGCTTTCAAGTTGTGATGCTCGTTAAGGATGGCTACTATATCTTGATACTCCACAACTTTCAGATGGTAATCTGCAGCACTGTTTCCGCAACGGTGGAATGTTTTCAGGATATCGGCAAGGGCAAGTCTGTGTCTGCTCAGGAAGGCTTGCAGAAAGCAGGTAATGGAATCAATTGAACTTGTTGTGCTTCTCTGAGAATAACGCAGGGCTGCCAATTCCGCTAGGTTTTTCGGCTCAAAAACCGCAAACATGATTTCCCAAAAGAGGTTGCTGCTACTCCCATAGTAGTAGTCAAAATCATGTCTGCGTAAGCTATCTATATCTCTAGAACAAAACCGGAACGGTGGAGCACTACCCAGAAGTAGTATCTCTGCATCCTCAGGTACAAATGGAGGATATGGATGCGTTTGGAACTGCCATTCAGTTTCGTCATTATTCATGCTGAGTCCACAACTCTCTATCTTTGGAGCCAGGCTATTGGCCTTCATGCTCCATTATTTGGGTATACCTTTTTCTTGCGCAGAAGATGGAAACAACCCCATACGCAAGCCTGACAACAGAAAACGCATCCAGGCAGTTGATCGGACAGGATAAACCCTGTGCTTTCCTCCCCCAACTCCCTTACTCCTGTCTGCCCAAACGACTGCTTTTCAAACCTGCTCAGCTTGGCTTTTTCTTTCGGAATCAGCTTCTTCAGGTTTTGGCTCATTTTGGTTACATGTAGCTTATCAAAGCTAAAGATGACGGCGATAGTCAAGATAATAACCGGGTGGTATTTGTTGATATACTGGGGTAGAGGAATATGCAAGCCAATAAGCACAAACACAAAAATATAAAATGAATGGAAAGCACCGCTTTGAAACCAGACCCAGCTTACCGAAGGCATCTTGGGTTGCACGGTGTTTTTCTTTGTATCTGTCATAATCTCCTCCCGATATTGCAGTTACTTCTCTGCAATTTCAAAGCAAGTTTTAATGATACATTCTTGTAGATAATCGGAAGATGAGTCAAGGTTTATCTCGCCAGCCTGGCCTTGAGTTTGGTCAATAACAGATCTATAAAGATACCCACTCCCCCAATCACACCAATGTAACCAAGCATCTCTTTATATCTTAGCAGATAGCGGAAATCCAGCAGTCTAAATCCCATACCCGACCTCACTCCAAGCATTTCCGCCGCGATTACCGAAGTCCAGCCAACACCCCAAAGAACCCTGTAAATATCCAAAATCCCGCTCATTGACAGGGGAAGCTCCAAATCCCGAAACAATCTCCAGCTACCTGCTCCATCCAGTTTAGCCTGCTCCATCACTACCTTGGGAAGCGACCTGAACAGCTCCATGGAGATTATCACGCTATGAAAAACCAAGGAAAACAGCAGAGTTATACCCACTGCGATCTCTCCAATCCCAAAAGCAATGATAATCAAGGGCAACCAGCAATAGGGCGAAATATGGCGAAAAAGGTTCGCAAATGGCAAAATGAAAGCTCTCAGATATTTATCGCGATAGGCCAGATATCCCAGTACTAAACCAAGCAGCCAGGACATGGTTGTCCAGAAGGCCACTCTGCCTAAAGTGATGACCAAGTCCTTTATCAACATCCTGCTTAGTGCTCCTGAATATTCAAATAAACCTCACGCGCTTCTGGGATTCTCTCCAGATAGCCCTGGGCTTTGGAATACTCCGCCATTTTTCGCTGAAACTCAATCCCTTCCTTATTCAAACCAAGCCGGAATCCAATGTGCCGCAAAGCCTGCTGAAGCTGCGCTGGATTTAGAGAATATGTCTTTTGGGCGAAAACCATTAGCTTCGGATCCATCAGATCAAGATCCGAGGTAAAATCAGCCAACTCCCGCATGAACCTTTGGAAGCGCTTCTGCTTGCGCGCTGTGAGAGTTTTTGTATTTACCGCCAGATCACAGCAGGGATGTTGGGGATAAGTGTCTCCAAACCAGTGCAGCACCTTATAATCAATCTCCAGCTTGTTCAGAAGCGGAACGTATAGCAATGCGGCAGCTATCTCGCCATGAGTAAATGCGGCAATCAACTCGTTTGGACTATGGAAATACACAGCTTCGGCTTGGATGGCATTTGCTTTGGCATAATCCAGCCACAGAACTTCCAGGCTAGACGCCTTCAGCATCCCTATCTTCATGCCCTGCAGATCGTTTGGGCTGTCTATGTTGGAATGCACCAGCAGCCCGTCGGTTTCACGTTCAAAGAAAGCAGCGGTTTTTATTGGATAGCCCCTGGATACTGAATTCCAAACATAGGTAAAAGGTAAAATCGCCGTATCCAGCCTGCCGGCAATAAGAGCTTCCTGAACCTCCCAACCACTGGAAAAGGGAATGATCATGAGGTTGCTGCTGTCCAGATAGCCCTCCGCTAGGGCATAGGAGAGCGGCAAATGATCGATCGATGGACTGATGATCCCGATACGCAGAACCTCATGCTGAGACCAGCACGAACAAAGTGATAGCAGCAGAACTGCTATTACTAGCCATAAGCTTCGCATTTTCTCTCCTAAATGAAAGAATGCAGCCATCCTAACCATTCAGTCAGGGTGGCTGCATTTCTTTGCAATCCTATTGCTTAACTGTGTAGGCAGTATTTGTTGTCTGCCAAAGATGTCAAGGACTGATTTTGGGGAGTAATTGAGAGAGAAATTCGGCTTGACTATCGGTCAATCTACTAATTTTTGACAAGAAAATTAAGCCGCTTGTCCGCAAGCCAATGGAGATAAAATGAATAACTCAGTATTTGCTGCTCCGGAAAAAGTTATCCTGCCCAATCTGAAAATGGCCAAGGCGATCAAAACCGGCCAGGAACCCGAAGAAGAAGTGATTCGCTTTTTGGAGAACTGGGCTTCTGAAAGAGGCGTCGATGTCATTCAAGCCCGTCGTTTCGGCTTTGATTACCCAGTATCCGATGAAGAAAAGGCCCAAGGCAAACGAGGGTACTGCTACCTGTTGCAGGTGCCAGACAGCGTGCAAGCAAAAGATGAAGTTGAAATTGTTGATTTTATTGGCGGTAGCTTTATCAGCTTGCGCATCAGCGATCCCTTCGCCGCACCCTTTGAAAGAATACCGGAAGGCTGGAACGCCCTGGTGAAACACATCCAGGCTAATAACCTGAAGGTAGAGTGGTGCAGCTTTGCCTCCTGCCTGGAAGAAGTGATCACCATCGACGGAACCTGCTATATGGATGTGATGATCAGGATGGCATAAAGGGTGGGCTATCTCCGAATTGCCCATGGTGGAAGCTTTCCCTGAAGGCTTCACTGCCAAGCTGCAAGATGCAGCTTCTTCCTCTCCCCAATCGGAGTTTGGCAGTCCTATTGGATGGCAGCCTACTAAGAAGCAATCCCTAGTTAAACTCCACGTTCCTGCTTATACGTCTCTATTTCGTCTCTTTCCTTGTCGTAGCCACTCTTTCCCATCAGGGCATAGGTGGCTATCTTGCCGGCTTCTACTCCTGGTTGATCAAGGGGATTGATATGCAGCAGCTTGCCGGCAAACACAGTCTGGATTTCGTAGAGCATGATGAACTGGCCCAGATGATAAGCATCGATTTGAGGGAAGACTATATTGCAATTGGGGCGTTGTGCTTTTGACAAAGCAATTTCAGTGGCGAAACGCTCCGCATTCAGCAATTCGGATAGCTTGCGGCCACCCAGGTAGCTTACCTCCTCCCGCTCCGGATGTAGATTAGGAATCAGGTAATCATGTTTGATGCTTTCCACGGTGAGGAAGGTGAATACCTTGTCGTTGGGTCCCTCGGTATAGAGCTGTACCTGTGAATGCTGGTCGGTGGTGCCCAAAGCTTTCACCGGGGTTTGGCCTACGTAAATCTCACGGCCTTTGGTGTCGTAGCGTTTACCCAAGCTTTCGGCCCAAAGCTGACGATACCAGTCGGCAAAGTCGTAAAGCGAATTGCTGTAAGGCATCATTACGCTGATGTTCTTGCCTTGACGGTAATAAAGGAAGTGGATCAGGCCATTCAGGTAGGCAGGATTGGTCATGATCTCAGGCTCGGAGCAGTTATCCCGCATGTCGCCTGCCCCTTTTAATAAAGCAGCGATATCTATCCCTGCAAAAGCAGATGAAACCAAGCCCACATCGGTAAGCACACTGAACCTTCCGCCCACGTTGTCGGGAACCACAAAGCTCTGATAGCCTTCCTGTATTATCACCTGGCGCAAAAAGCCCTTTTCGCGGTCGGTGGTGATGATGATACGCTTCTGAAAATCCCTGGGAAACTTGCGTTTGATCAGTTCAACCAGGATCATGTATCCGGCCATGGTTTCGGCGGTCGTGCCGCTTTTGGTGATTATATTGAACACTGTGGTTTCGAGATCTATGCCTTGCAATATCTCATGCAGGAAGATGGGATCAACGTTGTCGTAAACAAAGAGCTTCCTTGGCAGTTCCGCTTCTGTCTTCAAGGCAGTATAAAGAGCTTTATTGCCCAGAGCCGAACCCCCAATACCCAAAACCACCATAGTATCGAATCTGGCATCCAGGCAAGCTAGATAATCCTTGATGTGATTGATATTGCTTTCTGGCAGGTTGTAGAAACCTAAAATGTCTGCATTTCGGTCTGATTGAATATCTTGATGCGCGCTACTGACCTGTTCCTGGGAATCAAGGATTTTTTGCAGGGGAAGCGCAGTGCTGAACTGAGGTGAAGATAGTAAGTTATAATATTGATAACCAAGCATTTGAAACTCCTAAATCTGGTAATATGGCTTTAGTTCTGTATAGATTAGCTGTTCCACGTTCCTTACTGAAGTATTGAAGTCGAAGTCGGAAATAAGCTGTTCCAGCTTTGCGTCGCAATTGCGGATGATAGCCTTAATGGTAAAGAAGGCTGCGGGATTGATGCTTAGTTCTCTTATCCCCAGCCCGATCAGCAAAGGGACGTAGAGCGGATTGGAAGCCATCTCGCCGCACACTGCCAGTGGAACCTGATGCCTTTTCGCAGCCTGCACCGTCATCCTGATCAGTTTTAATACAGATGGATGATGCTGGATGTAATAGCGTGATACGTTGTCGTTATTGCGATCCACTGCCAGGGTATATTGCACCAGGTCGTTGGTGCCGATGCTGAGGAAATCAGCTTCCTGAGCCAATGTATCGGTTCCGACCGCTGCCGATGGAATCTCCACCATCGCCCCCAAGGGAATGGAGCTGTCGAAGGCGATCCCTTGGGAATATAGCTCTTCTTGACAGTGATTGAAGATATGTTTGGCTTCCGAAAAATCCTCGGCATCGATGATCATGGGAAACAGGATTCTTAGTTTGCCATATGCCGAGGCTCTCAGGATTGCCCTCAATTGAGTATGGAAAATCTCATGATGCAGCAAACTGAACCTTACACCCCGGTTGCCCAAATAAGGATTTTCTTCAGGCTCGCCCAAACCGAAGGGCGCAAGCTTGTCCCCGCCCAGATCAAAGGTGCGGATTGTTACTGGAGTAGGAGCCATCCTTTGTGCTATTTGACGGTAAATCTCAAATTGTTCATCCTCGCTAGGGAGGTTTTGCCGGGATATATAAAGAAACTCAGTGCGGAAAAGCCCGATTCCGTCACAGGCCAGATTGGCTATGGTATCCAGTTCTTCCGGCAAACCCAGATTAGCGCAGAGCTCTATTCTCACTCCCGCGGCTGTCTGAGAGGCAGATGCCTTCAGCTTTTCCAGTTTTTGGCGTAGCAATTCCTCCACCTGCACTTTCTGGGCATAGAATTCCAGGATTTCCTCGTCAGGATTGATCACCAGCTTGCCCTCATCACCATCCACCACCAAAAGGTCTTCGTTCTTCACGTTTTCAGAAAGGTTTGGCAGATTGGCAATGGCTACCAGTCCCAAAGCTCTGGTCAGGATGGAGGCATGTGAATTGTAGCTTCCTTTAATACACAAATATGCACCAATTCCTGCGTGAGCCAGTTTATTCACCAGGGAAGGAGTCATGTCGTGCAGAATGGGGATTTGATCGGCTTCCCAGTCCTCTGGCAACAGGGTGGAAGTTCCGCTCAGGGCATTCAGGAGTCTGGTTCCGATATCGCGATAGTCAGCAGCTTTCAGGGCAAAGCTTTCCACACTCATGGCCTCAAATTGGGCTACAATGGCTTTGAAGCTGTCCTGGATCGCCAGACCGGCGTTAAACAGTTTTTGCGATATCCCGTTTTTAATCATGGCATGTATCTCTGGATCATGCAATATATCGCGATGACTCGCAATGATTTCTGCGTCTTTGGAGCTCAAAGTGGTATGCTGGAGCTCAGACGAGATTTCCCTATCCACGCTTTCCAGCGCAGCCAGATAGCGCTGAACTTCCCGTTCTGTGTCCTCTGGGCCAATCGCATAACGATCCACCTGGTTCTCCGGGATAAGCAGATGACGAGCTCTGCCGATAAACAGACCGTTGTTTATGCTATTGCCAGACAGCTTGTTCATTTTTCCTCGCCGAAACCGCTATCGATAAGGGATTGCAGTTCATCCAAAAGATAATCCTCGTCAACGCCATCGGCACTGAGAACCAGTGACGAACCACATTCGGCAGCCAACATCATTACTCCCATAATGCTTTTCCCGTTTACCTTCATGCCGTCTTTTTCGATAAAGAACTCGCTCCGGTATTTGGTGGCAGCCCGGACCAGCAAGGCAGATGGCCTGGCATGCAAACCGAGCTTATTGGTTACTGTTACCGCTACCTGTTTCATCTGTTTTCAGGTCAAGATTCTTGGTGAGGGTTTTCTTGCGGATTTCCTGGTTCACTTTGCGGTTAAAATCTTCCGCCGCATCATAGCCTACTCCCTTCAGGATCATGTTCATGGCTGCCACTTCCACGATTACGGACACGTTTTTTCCTGGTGAAACCGGCAGATAGATAATCGGAATCTTCACTCCAAGATGTTCGGCATAGTTGTTTACCAATCCGATTCTTTCGTAGTCCATATTATCCTGCCAGGGCATCAGTTCGATCTGCAGATCGATGGTTTTTTGCCTGCGGGTGCGTTCGATACCAAACATCCGTTCTGCGTTTATGAAGCCAACTCCGCGGATTTCCATGAAATGTCCGAATTCACGTCCCGGCCTGCCCAAAAGCTGCTCATCCAGATAGCGCAGAGTAACAAGATCATCACCTACCAGGCTATGACCGCGATGAACCAGATCAAGTGCACATTCGCTTTTGCCAATGCCGCTTTTCCCTGTTAACAGAATTCCCAGACCAAAAACATCCACCAGAGTGGCATGAATGGTTTTTTCCAGGGCAAAAACATCGTGCAGGTAGCGGGACAAATGTTCGATAAGGTTAATTGTGGAAAGCCGGCTGGAAAGCAAGGCGATATTGAGATCATTGGCTATGTGTTCGATTATGGGAGGCAAGGTGAGCCCTTTGGATACTATTATGCAAGGAATGTCGGTTTTGAACATATCCCTGATGCAAGAGATCAGGTCATCCTCGTTGCGGCTTTGCAAATAGCGGACCTCGGTTTCGCCAAAAACCTGCACGCGCTCGCTGGAAAAAACTTCCAGATATCCCGCCAGAGCTAATCCGGGACGATTTACGTGCGGCGATACAAGCTTCTTATTCAGGGTCTCCGGTTCGGTGATCAGCGACAAAGCCAGGTCTTTCTTTTTGGCCTCGAAAAAATCTTGAACGGTTATCTCTTTCATGAAAATCCTTTATGCCAAGATGCCGGAGCTGCGGATAGCAACTCCGGCATGGCATATATAATCTAAGGTTCCAGTAGTTTGTAAACCTCGTGGTCTTTGGTTACCAGAACATTTATGCTGTCGGTTTCGATGTTTTTGAATATCAGATACTCTTCCTGGCTGGCTTCCAGTTTTTCCAGTGCTTCGGAAACGGAAAGCGGCTCAGTTACCACACGTTTGGTTTTTATGGTTTTTCTCTTACGGTCTACGGCATCCACTTGGAAATCGGTAGCGCGCGAAAAATCATCAAATTGTTCCTTGAGGGCTCTTTTCTGATGATCCGTAATGCGATCCTTCAATTTCTTGATCTGGCCTTCCATCTTATCGATAGCATTATCGATACTCAAATACATGTCCATTTCCTCGGCCTGGCTTTGCAAGCTGAATTTTGCGGCATGCAGGGACAGCTCGCAGAGATTGCGGCTGTTTTCCAAAGCGAGAGTAACATGGACGGTAATGATGTGGTCGAAGTATTTCTTCAGCTTCAAACATGATGTTTCCACATAATCACGGATGGCCTTGGTTAGCTCGAAATGACGGGCAGTAATAGTGATCTGCATTTGGGATTCCTCCTTTGCTAAATTTTGTGAATAGACAGGTTGCGCAGGTCTTCCATTGATTCCATTATCGCTTCCGATAGGGTTGGATGCGCGAAAACAATGGATTCTGCGTCTTCAGACGTGTTATGATTGGCGATCAGGATAGCTCCCTGAGCGATCAATTCGGCAGCGGTTGGCCCCATGATATGCATACCTACCAGCTCATTCGTATCGGCACGAGCGATGGTTTTTACAAAACCGAGGGTATTGCCCATGGCCATGGCTTTGCCGTTTGCCGTAAAGGGAAACTTTCCTATCTTGATATCAGAAAAAGCTTTTTCTGCTTCGGATTGGGTATAGCCAACCGAAGCAATTTCAGGATGGGTAAAGGTGCAGCGGGGTATGTTTATGTAGTCAAGAGGTCGATGGGTCGAGAGGTCGAGGGGCCCTGAGGTCGAGGAGTCGAGAGCATGCTTTATTATATCTGCCACCATCAACCCTTGCTTGCTGGCTGTATGAGCCAACTGCAGTTTGGCGGTTACGTCACCAATTGCAAAAACTCGTTCCAGGTTTGTTTGCATGGCATCATCTATTTGGACTGCCCCTCGCTCAGTTTGCAGTTCCAGGCCGATCCAGTTCAGATTGTTTACAGGAATTCTGCCAACGCTCATCAAGACTTTTTCTGCCGTCAAGGTGCTGCCGTCGCTAAGGCTGAGATATAGTCCCTCATTACCCTTGGCAATGCTCTGAACTCCCAATCCGGTTTTTACACTTATCCCGCTTTTTTTGAAACTGAGAGCCAGGCGTTTGGAAATCTCCTCATCCTCCATAGCGATTAACCTGGGTAAAAACTCGATGACCGTTACTTTCACCCCAAAAGAGGCAAAGATCGAGGCAAACTCACATCCGATTACTCCTCCTCCAACCACAGCCAAGCTTTCAGGTAGTTTATCCAGCTTCAGGATTCCGGTGGAAGACAGGATGTCCACTTCGTTTATCTCAATTCCGGGCAGACTTTTAGCTTCGCTGCCGGTAGCCAGAATCAGATAGCTGCAGCTATAGCTTTCGCCTGCTTCAGTTTCAATTATATAATGCTCGCCTTCTCTGCGAACTGCAGTGGCCTGGCTATGAACCACCGGTATCTTGCGTTTGCGGAAAAGGTATTCAATTCCGCTAACGAGCTGCTCCACTACAGCGTTTTTACGCTCGAAGACCTTTGCATAGTCCAAAGACATGGCTGGGAGTGGCAAACCCCAGGTTGGAGCTTCCTTCATTTCGCTATATAGCTCTGCGCTTTTAACCAGGGCTTTGGTAGGAATGCACCCCCAATTCAAGCAAACTCCTCCGAGTCGGGCTTTTTCAATAACCAGGCAGTCTATATTATACTGGCTGAGGCGGATTGCAGTTTCGTAGCCGCCGGGCCCGCCTCCGATGATAATCACTTGCGTGTGTTGCATTATTTTCTCCTGAGATGGCTGTTCAAAATTCCCAGTTCATCCCGGTATTTTGTAATTATTCTGCGTGAGATATGCAATCCTGCAGCTCTCAGATGCGCCACAAGTTCTTGATCGCTATAGGGATGTCTTTTGTTTTCGTTTTCTATCAAGCGGATGAGATAGGTTTTCACCTTTTGCCGCGAAATGCTCTGATAATCGTCGTCGATCCCGGCCGTGGAGGTAAAGAAATCCTTGAAGGCAAATATCCCATAGGGTGTTTCGGCATATTTATCCTTTACCACGCGGCTGATGGTGGATTCGCTGATCCCCAAGTCCTGGGCAATAACCGAATAGGTTAAGGGATGAAGCTGGCCTGTTCCATAGTAAAAAAAGTCATATTGATGCCTAATGATCGATAGAGAAACTCGTTCCAAGGTGCGCATCCGCATAAAGATGGATTTAATGAGGAATTTGGCGGAATTGATCCGTTCACGCACAAATTGCATTGTCTCTTTGTCAAAATAGCCCCGATTGATCATCTTGCGGTAGCGGGGACTGATGATGATATTGGGTGTAATCTGGTCGTTGATTATGATTTCATATTGCCCATCTATCAGCTTCATGGTTACGTCGGGAAATACGTAAGCCGCATTTGAACCGGTTATTCTCAGTCCCGGCTTGGGATCCAGCTTACCGATCTGTTCTTTGGCGGCCAAAATGGCATCCTCGGTAACTCCATAGTGTGAGGCGATTTTTTGGTAGCGGCGATGGATCAGGTTTTCAAACTGGTCTCCGATCAACCCGCAAAGGATGCGGTTCTCCTTTTGTTCGTCGCTGAACTGCGCATAGAGGCATTCTTCCAAACTACGAGCTGTAATTCCCTTGGGGCTAAGATTCAAAACTAGCTCATGCAGCTCGTTTGCCCTGTCCGGATGCAGCTTGTAGCGACGTGCCAGGGCTTCTATGCGGAAATTCTTCGGCAAAAAACCATAGTTGTCGCATGCATCGATCAGATCGGTGATAAAATCCATTTCATTATCTTTCAGGTTCAGAGGAAAGAGCTGCTCTACAAACTTTTCCTTGGCATTCTCTTCATAGCGGATCAGAGCTTCGGTGTGATCTGTTTCACTATCTCCGTGCCAGGTATCGTATCCGGAGTGGTAATCGTTCCAATTGTCCAGGATTTCGGTCAGCTCTCTGGCTTCAGCCAAGGTGGAGCAATGGACTTCCGTTTCTTCCGGCTCTTCGATTGGATTATTGCTCTCCGGAGCGCTTTGTTCGAAACTGCCTTCATCAATATCTTCTTCATCTTTTTCTTCGCGCAGCTCCAACAGGGGGTTGTTTTCCAGCTCCTGTTTTATGTAGCTTTCCAGCTCCAAGATTGGCAAGGCCAGCATTTTCAGCGATTGCAGCATCTTGGGCTTTAGGGCAAGTTCCTGTTTCTGCTTCAGGGATAGATATTGATCCAGTGAACTCATAATCTTGTCTCGAAGGGGCTATCCAAAAACCTGTCTCCCAAATATAGCTCTTTGGCCTTTTCGTCGTTTATCAGTTCCAACGAAGAACCCGAAACGATCACCTGACCTTGATAAATAATATAAGCCCGGTTTACGATTTTCAAAGTCTCGATCACATTATGATCGGTTATCATGATCCCGATGTTTTTGGCGCGGAGCTTGGATATAATGTCTTGAATATCGGCTACTGCGATGGGGTCAACTCCGGCAAAGGGTTCGTCCATAAAGATAAAGGTAGGGCTGGTAACCAGAGCCCGGGTGATCTCCAGCTTGCGTCTTTCTCCTCCGGAGAGGGTATAGGCTTTTTGCTTGGCCAGATGTGCCAGATTTAGCTCTTCCAGGGCTTCCTGCAAACGCTTTTTCTGCTCCTTACGGTTAATCTTCAGGGTTTGCAGAATGGCCAGGATGTTTTGCTCCACGGTCAATTTGGCAAAAATCGACGGCGCTTGCGCCAAATAACCCAAACCCAGCCTGGCTCGCTTGAACATCGCTTTGTGGCTGATATCGGTATCGTCCAAGAAAACCTTGCCCTTATTGGGTTTGGCCAAACCGATGATCATGTAAAAAGTTGTGGTCTTGCCAGCTCCATTGGGACCCAGAATCCCAACCACTTCGCCCTGGCTCATCTCCATACTGAGATTATTGACCACGGTGCGTTTTCCGTATATTTTCACGAGGTTTTCAGCTCGAATCTTGTGCTTATCCATACAGTATTAAATCTAAGCAATGCTGCTTTTTTGTCAAGAAATACTTCTGTCTGGCCCGCTTTTTGCTTGCAGACCAAAATCCTGACTTTGTCAAATAACTTCAAAGCCATTATGAAACTGAGGTTTGGGAGTATTAACATACTAGTGGTCTGCTCAGGTTTCAAAAGTCTATCCTGGCACCAATAAAGCCCAACTATTGGAACAATATTCGCATGTTTTTTCGCCAAGGCTATAAGTAATAATCCCAGGGAGTGAAGATGAAGCAAGGCAAGCTCATCCTGGCAGTGCTGCTGCTTACTGCCATTTTCTTCTGTCTGT
>CAZGWB010000015.1:0-38893 GCA_964529335.1 uncultured Candidatus Cloacimonas sp. | reverse complement strand
TGAAAAGGCTTGGCAAAGCTGCGACCCGTCACCCTCATCTCGGTTTCCGGGTGATACCAGGAACCACCCCGGATCACTTTGTCGGTGCCTTCAGCAGGCCCTTTGAACTGGTCGGAAATCCTGTAGCTGTATGGAGCATACCAGTTCCAAGTCCATTCATAGAGATTCCCACTAAGGTCATATAAACCAAGCTGGTTTGGCTTTTTCTGTCCCACCGGATGGCTCTGGGCAGCGCTATTGCCATTGTACCAGCCTACCTCATCAGCTACGTTGGAGCCACTATAACCAAAGAAATCGCTGCGTTTTCCCGATTTTGCCGCCAATTCCCATTCTGCTTCTGTAGGCAGACGGTATCCATCCGCCTCAAAATTGCAAACCACCTCGGTATCGTAGTATTCATAACAAGGTGTATAGCCATCCTTCAAACTCTTTGCATTGCAAAACTCTATCACCTCATAAAAGCTGATGTTCTCCACGGGATGTTGCAGATCTTTGTTTGCCGATGGATTCGTGGGAAACACCATCAGCCATTGCTGCTGAGTGATTTCCGTTTTTGATATCCAAAAGCTGGGGACAGACAGAGTTATCAAGGGAAATTCATCATCGTCAGCCAAAGGACCGACATCACCCATAACCAGCGTATCTCCCTTTACCTTTACCATGGACAAAGCTGCATTCTCTTCACCCGGCACGGATTCTGGCAAAAGAACTTCCAGACTATCCTGTCCTGCCTTTAGCTTTGGTCGTGGACTAAAGGCCAGATATTTTACCATGGCAAAAACCACTACCACTACCGAAGCCCACAGCAGAATCCGGAAGGTTTTCTTCAGGCTTGCTGTTTCGGAGGGGACTGTAGAGTGTTGGAGTGTTGGAGTGCTGGGGTTGGGGAGTCGAGGGGTCGGGGAGTCAAGGGGTCTGGGAGTCGAGGGGTCTTGAGGTCGAGGAGTCGAGGATTCTTGAGGTCGAGGGGTCGAGGGGTCGAGAGGATGGGAGGCCGGGGTTAGCTCGATATCCTCATCGATGAAAAGATAGTCTGGCTGGCTGGGTCTGTTTTCAACAATAGTTTCGCTGACATCGTCGTTCAGTAAGCTAAGCAGACTTACTTCAATTTCCTTTTCGCTGAGATCAGCAGCTTCAGGCCTTAATTCCTTTAGTTCTGGTTCTGGTTCTGGCTCTGGTTCTGGTTCAGGTTCAGGTTCTGGTTCTGGTTCAGGTTCAGGTTCAGGTTCTGGTTCTGGTTCAGGTTCGGGTTCGGGTTCTGGTTCTGGTTCAGGCTCTGGTTCAGGCTCTGGTTTGGGCTCGAGCTCTGGTTCAGGCTCAACCGCCAATCTTTCCTGTCCGCAATTTCTAACCAGATCCAGTAGCTCTGCCGCAGAACTGAAGCGTTGATGCGGATCGAGCTTCAAACACTGTAAAATCAGCGCAAAGAGCCAATCTGGCATCTCTTTTTTCAGCACTTCGGGCATAATAACCGCCCTACAGAGGGCTTGTTGCTTTTGTTTCTCGAAGCTTAGCTGCTGGTCTATTCTCCAAGGGACAACTCCACAGAAGAGCTGGTAAGCCAGCGCAGCCCATGAGTATTGATCTGAAGCTGGAAGCGCAATCCCTGCCTGAAAAAGCTCAGCCGGGGTGTAGAGCAGGGGATGGTAGTTACCGAAGCCTTCTTCTGCCGTCTTCCAGGCATTTTTGGATTTGCCAAACCCAATGATCCGCAGTTTTCCGCTGCGATCCACGATTATGTTGTAGGGATTCAGATTCAAATGCACAAAATCTTGGGAATGAGCATAAGAGATAGCTTCCAGCAGCTCGATGAGCCATAGCATATTTTGCTGGGGATTCTGGCTGGTATCTTCCGAAATCAAATAGCTGGCCAGAGGGACACCATCGATGTATTCACCGATAAAATAAGCCGTTCCAGAATCTTCCCTGGCTTCAAAACCTGCTCTGATCCCTGGGTGCGATAGCTGGATATGAGCTTGAGCCTCCTTGATTAACTGCTGGGCCAATTCACTGTCTTTCAGCCGCATCGGGTCGGGGGTTTTGATGAAAACCTCTTTTGCGCCTACGATGCTGCTGGCCTGATATAAACAGAAGCGGCGCGAACGACTGATGGATCGAATTACGTTGTAGCTGTTTAGAGAGATTTCGTCCATATTATCCGGCGAGGAAAACCGTCTTACCCGTTTTTAAAACCCGGCTCAGATGAGACGAGCCGAAATGGTAAGGAATAAAGTCTATTCCAGGAATTTCCCACAGCGTGATATCGGCCTGCTTTCCAGGCTCGAGAGAACCAACCCGATCGCCTCTGTCTATTGCATAAGCTGCGTTCAGCGTTGCGGCATTCAGCGCAGCAGCAGGGCTCATACCCATTTGCAGGCAGGCCAGAGTGATCGTAAAGGGCGGGGAATCACAATTGCAACTACCAGGATTGTAGTCTGTGGCAATCGCGATTGGCAAACCTCTTTCCTGCATCTGCTTTGCATCGGCATAGCTTTTACTGCGCAGGGAAAAAAGCGTGGCCGGCAACAACACGGGTATCACTCCGGAAGCTTGCAGAGCCATTATCCCTTGAGCCCCCGTTTTCCCCAAATGGTCGGCAGATACGCATCCCAATTCAGCAGCAAGCTCAGCACCCCCCATCGCTTCTATCTCATCGGCATGCATTTTCAGCTTCAGGCCGTGCTGCCTGGCACAACCAAGCACTTTACGGGTCTCATCCAGGCTGTAAACATGCGCTTCGGTAAAGATATCGCAAAACTCCGCGATGCCTTGTTCGGCTACAGCGGGGATCATCTCATTACAAAGGATATCAAGATAAGCCTTATGGTTATCCTTAAATTCTGCAGGAAACTCGTGGGCACCCATGAACGTGGGTATAATATCGATAGGTAGTTCATCATTCAAGCGCTGAATAACTCTTAGCTGTTTCAATTCACTTTCGGTATTCAGGCCATAGCCGCTTTTTGCTTCCAAGCTGGTGGTTCCCAGAGCGATCATCTTTTTCACTCTCCCCAAAGCCAGCTCAAAAAGCTGTTCTTCCGAAGCATGGCGGGTTGTGGCGATCGTGCTGCGAATGCCACCTCCGGCCTGGGCGATTTCCACATAGCTTTTTCCGGCCAGACGCATGGCAAATTCATGCTCACGGGTATTTACAAACACCGGATGGGTATGACAATCCACGAAGCCGGGTAATGCCAGCTTGCCTTTGGCATCGATGCATTCATCCCAAGTATAGGCAGCTTCGATTTCTACGCTCTTGCCAACTTCCAAAATCAGTCCATCACGAATGGCAATCGCGGCATTCTCGATAAGCCCGGTATCTTCCATCGCCAAACCGGTTTTGGGTTTTCCCCCACTGGCAAGGCTATGCAACTGACCGATGTTGATTATTATTGTATCTGCGTGCATTATAGACTCTTTCTCCTATGCTGTGCTAAGCGGCAGATTCCAGCTTACAAAGAAATTCGTCAAGCAAATTCGATGATAAGCCCAAAAAGAAAACCCTGCCGTGAAGCAGGGTTATAGTTTGGGAACTAATACAGAATGGTTTACTTATCCAGCAGTTCCAGATCTTCCAGTTCGCTATTGAACAGCTCATCAAATTTGTCGGCAACTGCGTTGTATTCCGCGTCGTCTTCGATAATGCTAAGCTCAAGATTATCATCCACTTCCACGAAGCGGAGGATGTCGTATTCCGCGCTGTCTTCTTCTGCCAGGGCCACATATTGCTGGCCATTGTGTTCCAGAATATTCAGGATGGTAAAGTCCTTACTGGTGCCGTCTTCCATCTCCAGAGTGATGGTATTGCTTTCGCAATCGCAATCGTCACCACACTCGTGATCATGGTGTTCGCCGCAGTTGCAGTTTTGTTTTTCTTTATCAGTCATGTTTATCTCCCCATTAGTTTTATCCCTTTATTTCCAAGGGGCTTATTCTGGCAAGGGAAATCTTATCAGCTCCATGATAGAGGGTTTAGAGAGCGATTTCTTGTCCAATTTGCATCACTTCGACCTGATAACCTTTTTTCTCTGCCAGTTTGGCAAATTCCTCGGGATCGGCTTTGATGAGCGGGAAGGTATTGTAATGCATGGGGATGCTTAGTTTTGGCTTAATCAAATCAAGAGCCCACAAGGCATCAGCGATATCCATGGTATAGTTGCCCCCGATCGGGATCAGCACAAGGTCGATAGGATTCATCTCGCCGATTAGCTTCATGTCGCCAAAGATTCCCGTATCACCGCAATGATAGATGTTTTTTCCTTCTATGCTAAGCAGCACACTGGCCGCAAGTCCGGCATAGCGTCCATCGGGAGTCAGGCTGCCATGCAAGGCAGGAACCAGCTTCAACCTTCCAAAATCGAAGTTGAATGAACCCCCAATCTGCAAGGAATGGGTTTTGTGTCCCTTTTCGGCAAACATACTCATCAATTCCCCCACTCCGACAATTGTGGTGCTCCCTTTTCTGGCTATGGACAGCGTGTCGCCAAGATGATCGCCGTGAGCGTGAGTTAACACAATATAATCCGCACTAAGCTGCTCTGATCTCAGGGTTGCCAGCGGGTTTCTATCGACGAAAGGATCGATCAGGATGCTTTTTCCGCCGTTTGTTACTATCCGAAAAGCCGAATGGCCTAGATACTGAAGTCTCATGTTCTGGTTCTCCTTTGATAGAAATAATAAGCTCAGAAAGCTGTGCAGCAAGCCTGGATAGACTCCAAACCACAAATCAGTAAAGTAAGTGGTCATTGGCATGGCTACTCAGGTTTAAGTTGACAGGATTATCGCTTCAGACACAAAAGATACAGGAGAATAAATGGAATATCAGAAATCCGACAGATACTTTGTGCAAGTGGCCGGCAGTTTGGAGAAACACGCCAGAGATGAGCTAACAGAATTGGGCGTCCAAGTGCTGAAAGAAGTCCCGCGTGGGCTGTATATCAGTTGTTCCCGGGAAAGCTTATATCGCATACTATATTGTTCCCGGCTGGCACAAAGGGTATTGGCACCTCTGGCCAGTTTTAGCTGTCACAGCGAGAAATACCTATACATCATGGCCGGCAAGTTGGTGGACTGGACTAGCCTGTTTTCCGTGCAGCAGAGCTTCGGCATCGAAAGTAATGTAAGCGCAAGCAAGATAAATCATTCGCTCTATGCGGGCCAACGCCTGAAAGATGCCATTTGCGACCAGTTTCGAAACAAGCTGGGAAGCCGGCCGGATTTCCAAAGCAGCGGAGCGGACATCAATTTTAACCTTCATATCCGGGAAAATCACGCTGTTGTTTCTCTGGACATCAGTAGCAGCATGCACAAAAGAGGGTATCGGAGCTCGAGCATTGCAGCCCCCTTGCAGGAAACTCTGGCAGCCGCCATCATCAGATTATCCGGCTGGCATGGTGAGCGACCATTGCTCGACCCCATGTGCGGATCGGGAACTATTCTGGCAGAAGCGCTGATGAGCTATTGCAATATCCCTGCTGCCTATTTGCGTCCGGATAAAGCCCTCAGGTTTTTGCCGGATTTCGAGCTAAATCTATGGGAAAGCATCAAAGCCGAAGCTAACGCCAGGATTAAAGACCTTCCGAATGGGTTGATAGAAGGCTCAGACATAAATTCGCTTAATCTGAAAACTGCCGCCGAAAGCCTGCACTGCCTGCCTTATGGAAACAGAATCAACCTTAAGCGATGCCGCTTTCAAGACCTGGAGTCTCATAGCGGATATACCATTATTACCAATCCACCCTATGGTGTGCGTTTGGGTTCTCAGCAAGAAACCATAAAGCTCTATCAGGACTTGGGTGATTTTCTAAAACAAAAATGTCCCCATAGCGAAGCCTACATCCTGTGCGGTTCGGAGAAGCTGGTTCCGGAATTACGCCTTAGAGCACACTGGAAAAAAAGCCTGAAAAACGCCGATCTGGAAGTAAAACTGGCTAAGATCGTGATAAGATAGCAAGCTGAGCTTTACCGCCTTTCTCTTCAGCGCTTATCTCGTCCTTATCAGGCTTACTTTACTTCCTTGCTGGCTGCGCGGCATCATCCCACAATCCTCACGTCCCCCACTCCAATCTGGTTCGCGTGGCTTCCGCGTGGCATTCGGGTGGCTTCCGCGTGGCAAGCAAGGATGAAGAATTAGGTTGTGGAGTATCGGGATAAGATGGACAAAATGGAGGTAGTGGTTTAGGGCTGGCTTTGGAATCGAGGTGCGTTTCATGCTTTTATGTTAACAATTTTCTGCTAACTTCCGGCGAGACGCCGGAACTCCTTGCCTGCGAGACGCAGGCACACCAAGCGAGACGCGGTATTCCAGACAGAAAAACCGCCGGCTGGGGGGTAGCCGGCGGTTTGTTGCTTTGGACTTTCACATAAACAAGGAGGAGTTTATGGTGAAAACCTTTATGTTAGGAAGGGGAGTCTTGCTTAATCCAGTGCCTTCAGAAATGACGGAACATCGGTACGCATGGTTTGAATTCTGGCTGGCTCGCTGGCCGAGGGTTTTTTATCTTCTTTGGAGGTCATCTGAGTCATCCCCAGGGTGGCAAAGATGTCTTCAATTTCTGCGTCACGTTCTTTTTCGGGTTTTTGGGTAATCGGGGCAGTGGTTTGGGGCTGAGGAGTATGCACTGCGAAGGTTGGAAAATCGATCAGTTTGTCTTTTTCTTCCCTTTCAAGCCCTGTTGCTATAATGGTTACCCGGATCTTGCCGGTCATGCTTTCATCGAGAATAATACCCATGATGATATTGGCTGCCTTACCGGTTTCATTTACGATTACATTCGATACCTCGTCGTATTCGCTCATCAAAATATCATAACCGGCAGTAATATTTAGCAATAGCGACTGGCAGCCCTGCAGATTGATATGGCTAAGCAGGGGATTGTCGATGGCAGCTCGAGCGGCATTTATGGCACGGTTTTCACCCTCTGCGGTACCGCTTCCCATCAGGGCATAACCCATGTTTTGCATTATGGTTTTCACATCGGCAAAGTCCACGTTAATCAGGCCGGTTACATTGATGATGTCGCTAACCGCTTTGGCCGCCTCAAAGAGAACGTTATCGGCTTTGTGAAAAGCTTCCATAAGAGTAAGACCAGAGTAAATCTCACAGAGCTTGGCATTGGGAATCACGATGAGCGTATCCACGAACTCTCGTAGGTTCTTTATCCCTTGTTCAGCGTTTTCGGCCCGCTTCTTTCCTTCAAAGGGGAAGGGTGAGGTAACGATACCCAAAGTAAGGACGCCCATTTCTCTGGCAATTTTCGCAATCACCGGTGCTGCTCCGGTTCCAGTTCCACCACCCATTCCGGCAGCGATGAAGACCATGTCTGCCCCATCCAGATGGCTTTTGATTTCGTCTTTGGATTCTTCCGCACTTCGTGCGCCAATCTCGGGATTGGCTCCGGTTCCGAGCCCACGGGTCAGCTTTTTGCCAAGCTGCAGCTTCATGTTTGCCTTGCTCTTGGTAAGGTCGCTGCCATCGGTGTTCATGGCAATGAATTCCACCCCAAACAGGTTATTCTGGATCATGGTATTGATGGCGTTTCCACCACCACCGCCAACTCCGATGATCTTGATGTTGGTTCCGATCAAGCCAGGTTTTTCGTCAAATTCGATCATTGTTCCCCCTTAGGTAAAGTCCTTTAATATTTTTTTGAATTTATCCACTAGTTTATTGCCTTTTAAGGCGTTCAGGTTAAATCCTTTTGATCCCGCTTCCGGTTCTTTGCCTGAAGCCAGATACAGCAGCCCGATCACCGTGGCATAAGCAGGATCTTCCAGACGGCTGATCATACCATTCAGCCTGGATAGATCTGGAGTAGCCACTTTTACGTGCAAATTGAAGGCCTCAGACAAGACCCGATCCACATTCATCAGATTCGCGGTTCCGCCACACAGCACGATCCCGGCAGTAACCAACTCCGGGGTATAGAAATCCTTGGCTTTGTCGTAACAAAGAGCCAGCATTTCTTCCACGCGGTGCTGAATAACGTGGCTTACCAGGTATTGGGTTCTGCGGCTGGCCGCACGGCCACTTATGCCTTCCACGTCGATCTCAACGCTTTGATCCACACTACTGGCAAGGGCGTTTCCATATTCCACCTTGATGTATTCGGCATTGTTGAGGGTGGTTTTGAGGCCTATGGCAAGATCCTCGGTGATGTTTTTGCCGGCCATGGGAATCACGATTACTTTCTCCAAAGAACTGCGGCTATAGATTGAGAGGTCGCAGGTTCCTCCCCCAATATCCAGAACCAGGGCACCCAAGCGTCTTTCATCATCGCTGAGCACCGCTTCCGAAACAGCAATGTGGTTTAGTACGAAGTTTTCCGGGTCGATGTCATAACCTGCCAGTTCAATGCATTTGCTTAGGT
The DNA here is from genome assembly GCA_964529335.1 of uncultured Candidatus Cloacimonas sp. GTDB lineage: Bacteria > Cloacimonadota > Cloacimonadia > Cloacimonadales > Cloacimonadaceae > Cloacimonas. Next base: position 30,524 of record CAZGWB010000015.1, on the reverse strand, counting down.
TGCGCAAAGGGGTTAGCTCGGAAAGGATGGCATATACTTTGGCGATCAGATGAAAGCCATTCATGTTTACAGGATTGTGGATATCGTTTTGATTGTCGATCACAAAATTGTGGGGCAAGCCATGCAGAATCCTGAACCGTTCGAAACCTTTCTGGATTTTTACGCTGTTTTTGGCATCGTTGATCACCTGTTCCACGTGCTCCAGGGTGATCTCCCCTGGTTCATGAGGTGTTTCGGTAGGTATGGAGATTCGTCCATCCCCCACATAAGTGCGAATATGCTCTCCGGTGATATTACAATGAATGTTCTGCGCCGGCGTTTGGGCTGAGTTTTCTGCTTCTGCCAAGGCTTTTGCCACTCTGGCGGAAAGAGCTTGTATGTCTTTTACAATGCCACGCTCGATTCCTTCCGATTCGCATTCCCCAATGCCCAAAATCTCCAGGCGACCAGAGCCAAGGTCTTTGGCAATAATGCTGCGAACGTAGGAAGAGCCTATATCCAATGCGGTTATGATAGCACTTTTCATAGTTTGTTTCCTGCCTTTACCACCACTTGGTTTTTGAAGCGCAGATCGACCACGCTGTGTTTGTTAATGTTGCCGTTTTCCTGCACGAACTGATAACGTGAAAGCTGGGCGGAAAGGTCTTCCGCAGAGGGGATCAGGCGTGTGCCATGTCTGGCATCGATTATGTTTATGGTATTGTCGATCAGATAGTATTCGGACACATACGGTAAGAAATCCGGCGCTTCCTTCAGAATACGCTTTTGCAAGTTTAGAACCCGGTTCAGGCTGGAATTCAGCAGTCTTCTGCCCGTTTTAATCTGCCCGGTACCCAGATAACTGCTGCAGATGGGCAAGTCTTCTGTATAGACTTGGGAATACCTTGCAAGCACAACGCCTTCGGAATCCACCGGGAAAAGATCACCTTCCAGGGTCTTAAGATAAATGAATCCTCTACGTTCAGTAACCTGAATCTCAAGAGTGTGAAGCAGCTTTTTCCGCAGCTTTATCTCCTTCACCCTGGATAGTTTGTGTAGCTTATGCTTTAGCTGTTTGCCCGAAATAGCAATCAGATTGGACCCCAGATAAGGCTTGGCGATTTGTTGAATCAGACTGTCGGGTATGGCTTTGTTGCCAACAATCTCAATCTTTTGCAGATTTAGAAACTTAACGTTGGTTAACGCAAACCAGATACCCAGGCCGGTAATCGCTATTACCAGTAAAGATACAAAAAAGAACAGATAGTATCTGCTATTTCCTCTGCGCTTACGAGTTCTCTTATTAGTTTCCATAATCCTATATAATATTTGAATTTAGCTCATGCATGCTGAATTCTTCAAAACGGCTTCCAAAGCTACAAGTTACTAACATTTTATGGCTTACGCTTCTTGTCAACACTTTTCTTCAGTTCCCTTAAGATTTCTTCACCATATTGCCAGATGTTACCGGCCCCCATGGTGATCAGAATGTCTCCATCTTTCAGCAAGGAAATGGTTTGCGCTACTATTTGGCTGTTTTCTGGGATCAAATGAACTTGGTGATGACCGGATTGAATTGCGGCGTCGGCAATCATTTGAGAGCTTACTCCCGGAATTGGCAGCTCACGGGCTGGATAGATTGGAGCCAGAATGAGGCAATCGCATGAAAAGAAAGCCTTTCCAAACTGGGCATAGAAGTCTCTGGTGCGGGAATATAGATGCGGTTGGAATAGGGTTACTATTCTGCGTTTGGCGCTATCCTTGAATCCTTCCAGAGTAGCCTTGATCTCAGTCGGATGGTGGGCATAGTCGTCCATTACGGTGATCCCTGCTGCTTCTCCTTTCAGCTCGAAGCGGCGATAAACTCCGCAGTACTTGGCCAGGCCTTCCTGAATGGCTTTGAAGGGTATGTCCAGTTCCAGTCCAATCGTAGCGGCCAGCAAGGAATTCTGGATGTTGTGTCTGCCGGTAACCTGCATGGTAATGCGGCCCAGTTTGTAGTCTTTGTAGCTGAGGTCGTAGCTGGAAGTGAAATCCTTCATCTTGATATCTCTGGCCTGGACATCAGCCTGGCGAGAAAAACCATAGGTAACCAGTTTTTTGTGGATGGAGGGAAGGATGGCCTGCACTCCTGGATCGTCCAGACAGGCAATCACGCTGCCAAAGAAAGGCACCTTATTTGCATATTCCACAAAGGAGCTTTTGATGTCATCCAGGTTTCTATAACAATCCAGATGATCTTCATCCACGTTTGTAATCCCCGCAATGCAGGGAGTTAAACTAAGGAATGAATGGTCGTATTCATCTGCTTCCACCACGATGTATTTACCGCTACCCATCACATTGTTGCTACTGAAATTCTTCACTTTTCCACCCACAATGATGGTTGGATCCAAACCCGCCGCCTCCAAAACCAATCCGGCCATAGAGGTGGTAGTGGTTTTGCCATGCGTGCCAGAGATGCCTATGGAAAAACTCATTCTGGTTATCTCGGCCAGCATTTCGGCTCTGCGAATAACAGGGATTTTGAGAGCCTTGGCTGCCACTATCTCGGGATTGTCGTCCTTCACCGCACTCGACTTCACAACAACGTCGGCCTCGCCGATAAAGTCAGGATTATGCCCCTCTTCTATCTTGATACCCAAGCTTTCGAGGTGTGCCGTCAGCTCGGTTTTCTTCATATCCGAGCCAGTTATCTCCAAGCCTTGATTGTAGAGGAATTCGGCTATTCCACTCATGCCGATGCCACCGATCCCGATGAAGTGGATTTTCTTTGTTCTACCAAGCATATCTTCTCCTGAACTTTAAGCTGATATTGTTATTAATTTCTTTATTAGAATGTCATTACGCAAACCTGGATACAGCTCTATAACCACCATGAAGATGGTTTGGTAGCAGCATATACTTAGCTTAGAAGATTCATTCAGGTTTTGCATACTTTTCATATTTCACCGCTTTTGCCATGTTCTGAAAGGCTTGAGCGAGGTTGTCCATTGCTTTGTAAGCAAGCCAAGAGGTCGCTAACGATTTCAGTTGCGGCATTATTGGCAGGTATTTCTTGAAGTTTGGTTTTAAACCCGTCCAGCCCAGCGGTGATGGTTTCGAGAGCTTTCTGCAGACTGCCTGAGCTCAGCTCGCTTTGCTCCAAGAGCAAAGCATAGCCTTTACGATGCTGTTCCAGAGCATTGTGGTATTGATGGTTTTCCGCTGCGGTTGGAAGAGGAATCAGAATCGCCGGAGTTTTTGTTTCCTCAAGCTCTGCGATCGTCATGGCACCCGCTCTGGTGATCGCCAGATCAGCTTTGGCAAGCATCGCCGGTAAATCAGGAGAAAAGGCAAAGAGATAGACTCCAGGCTTGTTTTGATGCTGTGTAAACTGAGCATAGGTAGCTCGACCGGTTTGCCATAAGAGCTGCCAGTCTTTGGCGGCAATAAATGGCAAAATCTGCTCGACGGCACGGTTTATGGCCAGCGAACCCTGGCTACCGCCACTCACCAATAGAGTGAATTTGTCATTTCGCAGATTCAGTTTATCGAGGTTCAGTTCACCAAACTGACGTGTTTTTAAGGGAATCCCAAGTTTTTTTAGGTTTGCTTTGGAAAGATGCTCGCGGCTATTATCGAAAGAGATGTAGATCCGGCTGATCATACGTTGCAAAACCCGAGTTACCAGACCTGGATAGCTGTTGCTCTCATGGAAAAACAAAGGAATCTTCCTTCGCGTGGCAGCCAATGCTACTGGGCCGGATACAAAACCTCCTGTGCAGATCACGGCATCCGGATTTTCACGGCGCAATATGTTCATGGCAGTCCAAAGGCTATGCCCCAGATAATAGGGGAACAAGAGATTGGCAGGCTTCAAACTGCGATAGAGCTTTTGCACTTTGATGCTTTCGAAGTGATAGTTGTTTTCCCGGCAAAGCTGTTCTTCGATGCCCCCCCGATTACCGATAAACAGGCAATCATGCCCACGCTGGCGCAGTTCATCCGCCAAAGCCAGAGCAGGGATCACGTGTCCACCTGTTCCACCTGCGCCAAAGATGAATTTCATACCACTCTCCGTTCAGCCGAGATATTCAGGATAGCACCCAAAGAAGCCGAGTCGATCAACAGAGCCGAACCGCCATAACTGATGAAAGGCAATGTATTCCCAGTCGGTGGCAGGATGGACATCGCAACCCCGGTATTTACCAAAACATTACAGAAGATGTTCAAAGCCAGACCCACCCCCAAAAAACGCAGATACCTGCTTTCGCGGGTATTGGCCATACGTAAAGCGCGGAAAAACAGATAGCAATGCAAACCAAACACCACTATTGCCCCCAGGAAACCCCATTCTTCTCCAATAATAGTAAAGATATAATCCGTTCTGGCTTCGGGCAGATAATAATGTTTGGCGCGCCCGCGGGACATCCCCGTTCCGAAAAGCCCGCCACTGGTAAGGGCGGTTAGGCTTTCCTTTACCTGATAATCACTGTCGTCTGCTTTCACCTCTCCTTTGGGCTTCAAGAACAGACTGTATTTCTTGTAGGTGGAAATCCTAGATTTACGGTAATCGGCACCATGGGTCAGCACCAGGATTCCACCCAGCAGCCCGATTAGAGCGATTATCAGTAACAAGCGTTTCTTCGCACCTGCATAGATGAACATGCCATAAAGGGTCATCCCACCTATGATCAAGGTGCTGAGGTGACGCTCCAGAATGATTAAAAGGAATACAAAGCCAGTCAGCACAACCAAAGCTGGGAAATTAGCAAAGAAATTCGTCGGAGTGGACTGCAATAACTGCTCATGTTTTCGATCGAGCACATGAGCAAAATAGAACACCAATACCACCCTGGCTAAAAAGCTGGGCTGAAAATTGATAAAACCAAGGCTGATCTGACGTGTTGCTCCTTTTACAGTATTACCCTTTATCAGCACGATAATCAGTAGCACAATAGTGAGATATACCAAATATGGAGCCAGTCCCCGAAGTTTTTCCAGATTGAAGGAATAGAGGATAACCAGAGCTCCGATAGCCGACACGATAAGGAAAAGTAGCTGCCTATAGAAATAGACCATCGAGCTCTGCACCGAAGAGATATCCAACATCACGATAAGCCCCACCAGACACAACAGGCCATAGGCCAGTAAGATGCCTTTGTCGAAGCTTACAATGTAGCGCTGGGTTTTATTTCTTTTCATTTTCTTTGATTAGGGACCTAATGATCTGTTTGAAAACTTCACCCCGGTGTTCAAAATTCTGAAAGCGATCGAAGCTGGCACAAGCCGGCGACAAAACCACAATATCACCAACCAGAGAGTCCTCGAAAGCGGTTCGAACGCACTGTTCAAAATCATCTATGCAATCCAGAGGTATCTTTCCAAGCCAGGCCTGACGCATCTGATCCTGAGTGTCCCCAGTAAGGTATAGTTTTGTGGCATGTTGCTTTAGGTCATCGGTCAATACGCTGAAGTCCTCTCCCTTGTCGCTGCCTCCCAGTATGATCCGGATAGGACGCTCGAAACTGATCAGGGCACTGCGCACTGAATCTGTATTGGTAGCTTTGGAATCGTTGTAAAAGGATACGCCTCTTGCAGTTCCCACGTATTCCAAGCGATGCGGCAAGGAACGGAATCCCTTCACAGCTTCAGCAATTCTGGCAGCATCGGGAATCAGGGCATGCACCGCAAGCATCGCAGCCATGGCGTTGGCATAATTATTAGGGCCTTTGATCCCCAGATCGTAGATGGATACGGAGGTTGACAGACCAAACCGGATGAACTTGTTCTCCAGGCAGGCATAAGCCTTGGGTTGACATTCCTGCAGAGAAAAGAAAAACTTGTGGGCTTTGATGTTTAATGTTCTGCGCGCTATCTCCTGCGAGTCCAAGAAAAGAACTGCGCAGTCGTTGTCATCCTGATATTTGAAGATATTGGCCTTGCTTTGGGCATAATGCTCAAAACTCGCATAACGGTTCATATGATCGGGAGTTATGTTTAGCAACACTGCCACATCGGGCTTGAAACTTGTGATAAGGTCTAGCTGAAAGCTGCTGATCTCCAGAACGATATAGTCATATCCAGGCTGGTGGATGGGAAAGCTGCAAAAGGCATCCCCGATGTTTCCGGCCAGCAGAGATTTGCAGCCCATGTTTTGTAAAATGTGGTGAATCAAACTGACCGTAGTGCTTTTGCCGTTTGAACCGGTAACCGCGATAATCTTGGAATCGGGATGCTTGATCCGGTATCCGAATTCGATCTCGCTGATCAGTTCTATACCTTTTTCTCTGGCTTTAATGAGAATCGGAATATCCAGCGGAATTCCTGGACTAATGATAAGGCTGTTGCATTCCAAAAGGGCATCGCTGTGCCCACCAAACTCGCAAGGAAAGTCCTTTTCCAGTTGAGCTGCAGAAGGTATCTTATCTTTCCATTGCTTTTCGCTGAGAAATGCACGTCCTCCCAGTTCTTTTATTTTATAAGCTGCCGCTATCCCACTGCGGGCCAGCCCCAGAATACCGTAATACTTACTTTTGTCAAACATCATTTATCCTTATATTATCGAAGTTTTAGCGTTGAAAGACCTACAGCCACTAATAACACGGCTACGATATAAAACCTGGTTACGATCTTGGTTTCGTGAATACCCTTCAATTCGTAATGATGGTGCAAAGGTGCGCAAAGAAAGACACGTCGTCCCACCCCATATTTGCGTTTGGTGTGTTTGAACCAGCTGCGCTGAATGATAACGCTGAAAGTCTCAACCACGAATATCAAACCAATGATCACCAGAAATATCTGTTCTTTCAGCAGAACTGAGATCACAGCCATGATCCCACCCAGAGTCAGCGACCCAGTATCGCCCATAAAAACCTGAGCTGGGTAGCTATTGAACCATAGAAAACCGATCAAAGTACCCATCAGAGCACTGATGAATACGGTCAATTCACCTGCATTATGGATGAACTCCAGATTCAGGTAATCAGCTACAATGAAGTTACCCTTCAGATAACTCATCACTCCCAGGCCCATCGCAGTGAAAGCCATGGTCCCCGCGGCCAACCCATCCAGGCCATCGGTAAGATTTACCGCATTCGAAGATCCGGTGATCAGAAAAACGACAAAGGGAATGAACAGCCAACCTAGCTCGATATAAGTATCTTTAAAAAATGGGATTTGCAAGGCGGTTATATTATCCGATACACTACTGCTGTAATAAATCGCCAAGGTCAGAATCAAACCTACAGAGATCTGTCCCAGCAGCTTGTAACGGGGAATTAATCCTTTTTTGGCCTTCACGAAATTCTTCAGATAATCATCCAGAAATCCCAGAATACCAAGCCAAACCGTAGTTAGATACATCATCAGGATCGCTGAATTGGTAAGTTCGTTCCAGAGCAAACTGGAGATAAGCAGCGACACCAGAATTATCAAACCGCCCATGGTGGGTGTCCCTTGTTTCAAGCGATGTTTTTCCGGCAGGTCTTCATCGATTGTTTCCACGGCAGATTTACTGCGCAGAAGCCTGATAAAGGCAGGCCCCACCAATAGCGAGATAACCAATGAGGTGATGAAAGCCCCGATCGAACGGAACGTAACATAGCGAAAAACATTAAAGACAATGCTATATTTTGCCAATGGGAACAACAGGTGGTAGAACATCAGCTTTCTCCCCTCAAAACCGGTATAATCTTTTCCAGATGGACGCCATGTGATGCTTTTATCAAAACTACCGATTCCTTGGGGAGCTGTGCCAGATCCCCCGAGTTCAATAGCTCATCAGAGTCTTGATAGTGCTTCTGGAAAGCTTCTGTATCAGTTTGATATTGCCTAGCCAGAGGGCCGACGCAATAGAGCTGATCAAATCTCATTTCACTAAGCATGGCTGAGATCATCTGGTGAAACATGGTTGCACTTTCCCCCAATTCCAGCATATCTCCCAAAATGGCTACATGCTCTTTCTCGGGTGCTTGAGCTTGCCAGTATTCCAGAGCTTTCTGCATCGACCAAGGATTGGCATTGTAGCAATCCACTAGCAGCAATCTGCCATTGTGCCATTCTCCCTTCATCCGCATACCCAATTCCAGAGGTTGCTGCAATCCCGCTTGAATGGCTGGATAGTCAAGCCCAAGCTCCAGCGCCAGTGAAATGGCAAAAGCCGCGTTAATTGCGTAGTATGGCGTATCGAAAGGTATGCTCCAGCTTCTATTCATTATAGTAAAGCTCTGTTTCCCTGCCTCTATTCGCTGTTCGGATATTTTGTAGTGGCACGTTTCGCCATATCCCACGCTTAACCCCGTTCTGGCAAAGCTGTCAAACCTTTCGTCGTCTCCTGGATAAAACTTCAGAGCCAACGGACGGTGAAAAAGCTCGGATTTTTCTTTGAAAACGCCTTCTTCATCACCGAAAAACTCCAAATGTGAGGGGCCAATATTGGTAATAATGGCATAATCGGCTTTTACTGTATCCGCCATCTGAGCTATTTCGCCAAAGTGATTTGTCCCCAGTTCAAACACAGCAAATTCGTGTTCTGGCAGAATCCGCAGAATGGTTTTGCACACCCCTATCAGGTTATTCTCGTTGGCCAGGGTTTTCAAAGTGGGAGCTTTTTCTCCCAGCACTGCGGCAATGAATTCTTTGGTGGTGGTTTTTCCGGTGCTCCCGGTTAGAGCTATCCGCTTGGCTTTAAAAAGCTGCAAATATTTGGCACAAAGCAAGCTCATGGCTTTCAGGCTGTCTTCCACCAGATAAATGCGCTCTGATTCCTCAGCTTTTTGGCAAATCACTGCATTGGAAACGTCGGCCAGCACATCCAGCACAAAGTTATGGCCATCAAAGTTTTCACCTTTCAAAGCAATGAACAGGCTGCCAGGTTTTATCGACCGTGAATCGGTGGATAGATGGCGATAGCTGAGAGGAGAACGATATCCCTTGGCCTGAGGTTCCCATCCCGAGTTAAATAGCAGCTGCAGAAGCGTATCGTCCACGGGCAAAAGAAGTTCATTATCTGCTTTATCGAATGTCTCCTGCAAAGCCAGGCTTGCCTGCTCAGCATCAGAAAAGTGATGTCTTTTACCCTCAATCTCCTGATAATCTTCGTGCCCCTTGCCGCAGAGCAGCACAATATCGCCAGGACAAGCCAAAGATACTATGGAGCGGATGGCCAGTGTGCGCTCCCTTATAATCCACCAGGGCAGGTTCAGATCACAATTTGCAACGATGTCGCGGATAATCGCGTCGGGATTCTCTGTGCGTGGATTATCGTCGCTCACGATCACCACATCGCTGTAGTTCAGGGCAGCTCTCAACATCAGGGGTCGCTTGCCCTTATCGCGGTCTCCTCCGGCTCCGATCAGAGTGAGGATACGTCCATGGGGCAGCTCCGAAACAGAACGCAACAGGTTTTCTATCGCATCCGGAGTGTGGGCATAATCCACGAAAACGCCGATCCCTTTTGTATTGGGAATACCCTGTAAGCGGCCTTTGACCGACTTTACTTTCGAAGCGGCCTGTTCGACCTCTTTGGCTGAAAAGCCCATTTGATGCAGGGTAGCAGCCATCAATGCCAGGTTCTGAATATTAAAAGCCCCGATCAGGCTGCTATCTATGCTCAGTTTGTACCCTTCCTGCAAGCTCCTTGCAGTCTTTATGGCAGATATATCTTCAGAATTTCCAAGATGATCTCCTGGTAAATTGTTTGGAGATGATTGTGCTGATTCAAGGTTTGAGGTAGAAGGCAACAGAGGATGCTCAATCTGTTCTCTGTAACCAAGGCCATCCAGCAGAAGTTGAAATCTGCTTCCCTGCACAGTGCTCTGAGCTTCGCAAATCAGGTAATCGGCATCCGAGTGTCCCACAGAGAAGCATTTGGCATTGCTATGCTGTAGATTGCAGAGAATTTCCCGGCCAAATGAGTCATCACGGTTAATAATGCTTACCGCATTATTCTCAATAGCAGTAGCAAAAAACTGGTATTTCGCCAGAGCGTAGCTCTTCATATCGCCATGAAAATCCAGATGATCGCGGCTGAGATTGCTGAACAGGCAATAATCGAAATGCACTCCAAATACTCTATCCAGACTGAGGGCATGGGAGGATACTTCCATAACTATGTATCTGCATCCACTTTCAGCCATTTTGGCAAAAATGCTGTTTAGCTGAATTATGTCCGGCGTTGTATGAGCGGTTTGGAAATGCTCATCCAGGATATAGTAACCCAAGGTCCCAATCCAGCCACAGGCAAAGCCCATACTGCGTAATGCCTGATAGATAATCAAACTTGTGGTTGTTTTGCCGTTGGTACCGGTGATACCGATCAGCTTATACGGCAATTCTTCTGGCAACAGAACTATTCTGGCCAGCAGAGCTGCCGCTTTGCGTGTGTCGCTCACCCAGATTGCCGGAAAGCTTGCTTCCGGCTTCTGCTGGCAAACGATAAGGGCTGCACCCCTATCCAAAGCGGCAGCAATCACAGAGTGCCCATCGAAACTCTCACCCTTTATACAAACGAAGATCTCGCCGGCTTTCAGTAGCCGGTGATCGGTTTGAATTCCTGTTATTCTAGCTGACAAAGCATCAAGATGCTGGGTTGCGACCAGCAGTTCATGCTTTTGCAGAGCGGAAATCATCTGCTGGATCAAAGCGAAGCCTCCAGATAACAGAAGCTGCCCTTGATTTTCCTGCTGCCAGGCAAAACTGATTGTGAACGGACAATTCCAGAACCCTTTATCTTTATGCCCACGCCTTCCTTTGCGGCTCTTTGCATGGCTTCACGCAGAGTTAAGCCAACCAAATTGGGCATGTTGCCTGCGGTTATAACCAGCTTGTTCTTGCTGCCGTTGTTGCCGATCTTGAGGGTTATGGGATGATTCCGGTCTACGCTAACTCCTTCCTTGGGGAATTGATCCACAACTACCGAAGCTGAATCCGGACCCTCTACCTTATACAGGAACCCATAGCGAGTTAAGGTGTTTTCTGCTTGATACAAGGACATTCCGGTAAGTTTTGGCATCTTAAGCGAAGTTTGCATCAAACGGTCGTTATATGGCAAAATCTTACAATCAGGCATGAAGAGTATGTTTTCCACGATCTTCTTAAAGGTCGGAGCGCTGCTGGTGCTACCATAATGGTAGCCATAGGCTGGTTCGTCGTAAAATACCACAATTACCATCTGTGGGTCTTCGATCGGGAACATACCCACGAACACAGAGTTGTATTTTCCGCTGCTATATCCTCGGGTGCCAACCACGTTCTTCTGAGCGGTTCCCGTTTTACCGCCTAACCTAATATAATCCATCTTGATGTGCCTGGCTGTCCCATAGTCCACCACTCCTTGAATATATGATCTCAGGGTGTCGGTGGCGGCTGGGGTGGACACATTGCGCAGAACGGTTGGTTCAAACTGCTCAACGATTTTGCCGTTATCGTCCCTGATAGAATCTACAAGAATGGGTTTCATCAGTTTCCCGCCATTGGCTATAACGCTGTATGCCGTGGCAAGCTGCACTGCGGTTGTTGATATAGCCTGGCCAAACGAAACAGAATGCAAGGTATAGCCATCCCAGTTCTGCAGCTTCGCAAAGATTCCGCTTGATTCGCCGAAGAGGTTCAAAGCAGATTTTTGGCCGAAACCAAAGGAGATAAATTTCTCGTAGAGCTTTACGGCTCCAATTCGTTCTGCGATTTTTGCGATGCCTACATTGCTTGATTTTACGATTATGTCACGGGGAGTAAGGTCTCCATAGAAATGTGTGTCTGAGATAACTCGGCGACCCGCCTGATAACGTCCGCTGGGAATTTTCTCGGTGGGGCGAACCAGCTTGTTCTCCACGGCTACCAGCATCGTAAGCGGTTTCATAGTGGAGCCTGGCTCAAACATGAAGCTTACTGGGATATTGGATTTTACCCTCACCATCCCAGGATCGTCGGCTTTGTCGTCGGCCGATACTCCAGCCATAGCCAGAATTCTACCGGTTTTGGGATCCATTACCACTGCTCCGGCATTGGCTGCGCTATATTTCTCCAAACCTTCGTAAAGGGCGTTTTCCACAATTTCCTGAACGTTGGCATCGATAGTAAGCCACAGGTTTCTACCATGCTCTGGTTTTTTTTCGTGCAGATCGGGCTAAGGAACACGCTGGCGGTTTGCATCAAGAACAATTTCGCGCCAGCCATAATTTCCGGAGAGCAGCTTATCATAAGTGGATTCGATTCCGCAAATTCCAGAAAGCTTGTATAGAGAACGGCTGTCCGTAGCCATGTCGTAACCGTCCGATACTTCGCGCACCGAACCTAAGACTCTGGCTGCCAGGATGTCTTTGGAATAGATCCGCTTCATCGAGGCAAAACTGTGTGAAAGCCCAGGAATTCCCTTGGCCTTAAAATCTTTGATTATCTTGTCCAGCTCTGCTTCACTAATCTTATTGGAAATCTGGATGGAGCTGTTTTTATTACCCAGGTTAAGCCGCTTCAAAACAGCTTCATAACTGAGCGAAGAATTGGCCGAGATCAGCTTGGCAATACTGGCAAAGGCCTCATCCAGGCTTTTATTGTCGCGCTTTACCCAAGACGTCACAGCAGCTCTATCCACATCCACCTGGTAGTAGCTAACCGAGCTGACAAGCAGATTACCCTTCGCATCCAGTATTGCACCGCGTCTGGGAATCAGAATCTCCTTTTTTGGAATATAGCGAATCCGCCGCTCCCCAGAAAAGTTGAACGGATCAAGCATCTGTATGCTGAAAAGATAGGCTGCCCAGATAAGTGATACGGCGCCAAACACAAACAGGAGAAAGTAATAGCGGGTCCGCATGCCTAATCCGGAATGATCTGCACGTTCTTGGCTTCAGCCTTGGAGGCGATCAGGTCGATGATGCAATAGCTGCCTTTTTCCTGTTTGGGAGAGGGTTCATGCACGTAAATAATCTTTCCGGCTTCCTGTTCGGGGATAAAATTGCTGAGTTCCACTCTAACCAGCGATGCGATATGCCGTCCACTACGCAAATCGTCCAGTTCCACCAATAACTCAGTATTGATGTTTTTCTCTGCATTGAAGGTCTTTTCCAGCGCGGAAAGCTCACGGGTGTATTGAACTACCCGATTGTTATTGTAAAAATTGATAAACACCGCCAATCCAAGCAGTGCCACAAGAATCATGATCCTTCCTCTCATTGTTCCCCCTGTTCTTGCAGTTACAATCTTTTATTTTTCGGTTTATTACTTACGGTTTTTTCCGCCGCTCTCAGTTTCGCACTGCGAGAGCGGGGATTTTGCTTCACTTCAGCTTCGCTGGCTTCCAAGGGACTGCGGGTAAGCACCTTCAATTGTTTGTGGTGGTCGCACACACAATTGATGATGGCTGGAGGACAGAGGCAGTCCTGCTCTGCTTTGCGGAAGTTCTGTTTCACTATTCTGTCTTCCAGGGAGTGATAGCTTAGCACCACTATTCTGCCGCCGGGATTCAGAAGATTGATGGCATCGGTTAGGGCGGAGGAAAGAACTTCCAATTCGTTATTTACATATATCCGGAGAGCCTGGAAAACACGTATCTTGGTTTTCAGCGATTCCTTACTACCGCTTCCAACCACAGTTTCGATGATACGCACGAGATCCTGAGTGGTTGAGATAGGCTTGTTTGCCTTTGCCACAGCCCGGGCGATCCTTCTGGCACCAAGCTCTTCGCCATATTCCTTGAAGATTCTGGCCAGGTCTGATTCGGACAGCTCATTCACGGCATGCCAGGCACTTTTTTCCGCAGCTTGATCCATACGCATGTCCAGCCTGGCATCCTTGTCGATGCTAAAACCCCGTTCCGCACTATCCAACTGGTGCGATGAAACCCCCAGGTCAAACAGAATTCCATCTATCCCTTTTATCTTCCGTAAAGCAAGCTCAGTGCGCATACGCGCGAAATTTGCCTGAATGAACTCAACCTGTGAAAAGCCCGCCAAAGTCCGACTCGCTTCCTGCAAAGCTTCCTCGTCCTGATCGAAACAAACCAGGCGGATCCGGGGTTCAGAGTTCAACATTGCCAGAGAATGGCCTGCTGCTCCAGTGGTGGCATCCACATAGGTTCCGCTAGCCCTCAAGGCTAAAAAGCGGACGCTTTCTTGCACCATCACGGGAGTGTGAAAACCGCTCATAGCTGATAGTCTTCCGAAGAGAACTGCTTGCGGTGTTTATTAAGCTTGGCAGTGCGAACCTGATTGTAAACCTCAGGATTCCACAGTGAAATATAATGCCCCTCGCCTTTGATGATTACGCTGTCGCTAATACCAACTTCGTGCAATAGCATATCGTGAATCCTAACCCGGCCGGGACCTTCCAATTCTTGCTCCATCATGGCGAAATCGATCAATTGAGTGCGGAGTTGCTTGGCATGTTCATCGCCGTTCTTCAGCCGTTCCAAGGTGTCCTTCCAGTTATCCAGCGGATAGATGGCGATCGTGTCATTCGGCCCCAGAGTCACAATCACAGTTTTCTCGGCTTCTTCGCTGAATTTTTTCTTGAAAACAGCCGGAATGATAACCCGCTGTTTATGCACCGAATTCTCGGAAATACCTAAAAACTGGCCGGACATTTACGACATCCTTCTCTGAATGTTTCGTTTAACACTTAGCTTAAATCCTGTCTGCTGCTGCATTTTCGGCATCTTTTTTTTACTCCGCCATGAGATTTTTTGAGATCTTGTGAGTTTCTATGGTTCTTTTATGACATCGGCTGATTCTTGTCAAGCCCAAAATGAGCTTTTTTTGATTTTCTTTTTTTCCCGCAGTTGCTTGCCAGAAATAGACTTGCAGAGCTAAAATGTTCCCCAGAACAAATATACAAATCATTCCGAATATAACAAAGGATGTTATCTGATAGGCTTACATGTTTATCATCAATCGGTTAGCGATTCCATGAAAAAACTTATCGTCAGTATGCAGCAAATCTGAATAGCGTGAGTTGGAACAAAAGCATAAACAAGAGAATCAGGTTGTATAGTAAATTGGGATGCAATATTCTATCCGTTTGATGTTCTTAGTGTTATGTTTTTGGGGCGTATCAGTGTTGGCTGGAAATAAGGGTCGGGATACCGAGATTAAATAGCCAAATAAACTGCTGCGCTTCGATGTATAAATTCTAACTTCTTGAATTTCTGGTAGTTACAGAAAGCTATATGAGGCTAAAAAATGCAATTTGTGGGTTCTAGCAGGTTTTTTTAAAAGTCTGGTTGTTAGTTTCAGGCAAGGCACCGGAAGGTCTTGCCTTCGAGACGCAGGCACTACTATAATCCAGCACTCCAGCCAGACACTCTTCAGTCCCCGGTCCCCTATGCACTCTTCACTATATCATACCGGAGTCATACCGCATGCTCATCCGGTATGACTCCGGTATGATATCCTTCAGATATCTTGTTTCAGTTTCCCGACACCTGATTCTGGAAACCTTTCTGTCCCCGGACCCATACCGCTCCGATAGAGGGCTGGTTAGCTTAAGCCTGGTAAGAGATTATGGGAAAACCTTCTACAACTAGTCGTCGATTTGCTTAGATGGCCGCTGTGGAAGCCAGGGTTACCAAAGCCATAATAGCCTCGAATATGATGCCGTAATCGGAATCGGTGAATTCCACTGTTCGGCCATCCAGCCGTTTAACATAGGGCATCAGGCAAGCCACGTCGGTCATGGCTGTGGAATGAAATTCGATCTTCAGGGTTATGGGTGCAGCGAAGGAATAAAGAGGCAGGTCTTTGGCCTTCAGGGCTTCCGTCACAGCTTTGCCAAGCGTTTTCCGCACAGCAGTTTGGGAGTAGTTCAACGCAGCAAACTTGGCCACCGCTTCTTTGGTGCGGACAAATTGTAGCCAGGGCATCACCGGTTTCATTTCTTCTTCCAAAGCTTTGTCGCCGCTGATAAGCGCAACCGGGACTCCATGATAGCCAGCATAGGCAGAATTGATCATGGCTTCGTTCATACGGATGCCGTTGATCCAGATTTTTTGAATGCGGCTGTTGGAATAGGTGTGATCCATATTGGCTTGTCTGCTGCCGGTTCCGGCGTGATAACCAAGCAATAAAACCAGGCCATAGCTTTTGTCGAAGGCCGGCATCATATAATTTGGACGTGGGCCACCGCTGATCAGGGATATTCTTTCGTCCAACGCCGTGATGTCGTAATACAGGTTATCACCTGCAGAATGAGAATCGGCGATTGTGATGGCCGTGATCTGCTGGGCCTGATCGCTGCCCAGAATGGCCGTAAGACAATCTGTTACATGTGCCATACAACAGGCCCGAACGCTGGCTCTATCTACTCTTTCATGTTCCCAGCTAAAGGTTCCGGGCATGCCTTCCATGTCTATGGAGATATAAATCTTCATGCTAACTCCCTGGCGATTTGCGCGCCGATTATCACATTATTTTTCAGTAAAGCGAGATTGGTTTCCACCGATCGTCCCTTGGTTGATTTTGCCAGATAGCTAAGTAGAAATGGAGTAAGCTGCTTACCGCCGATTTTTTGCTCTTTGGCGGCAGAAGTTGCTGCTGAAATGTGAGTTTCAATTTCAGAAGCAGGAATCTCTGCGCTGGCTGGAACCGGATTGGCAATCAGTATCCCACGTGGGAATGGATCAAGATCATGCATATTGTGGTAAAAATCGGCTACCTGCGATGCATTCTCCACTTGGTCGATCCTGCTTCCCGATTCCACCGAATAGAAGGCGGGAAATTCCCTGGTTTGCCAGCCCAAAACCGGAACTCCCAAGGTCTCCAGATATTCCAGAGTGGCAGGAATATCCAAAATCGCTTTGCAGCCTGCGGAGACCACGATAACAGGAATTTCGGCCAAAGTGAGCAAATCGTTTGAAATATCTAAACTGCAAGCCCAATCCCGGTGCACCCCTCCGATGCCTCCTGTGGCAAAAACCTTAATTCCGGCTTTGTAAGCCAATAGCATGGTAGCCGAAACCGTGGTTCCACCACTCTGAGATTGGGTAACTGCCAAAGGAAGGTCGCGCCGGCCAAGCTTCAGGATTGTGTTTTGTTTGTCCATCTTGCTGCGCAGCAGGTCTTTATCGGCCTCATCCAGACCGATGTGCAGTTTCCCGTCCAAAACGATAATTGTGGCAGGTTCTGCTCCGTTTTCCCGCGCGGTTTGCTCCAAAAGCTCCAAAACCTGGAAGTTTTGTGGGCTTGGCAAGCCATGGGTAAGCACGGTGGATTCCAGTGCCAAAACCGCACGACTCTGCTGCAGGGCTTTGGCCACCCGCTCAGAATAGCGTAAGGGCAATTGCTCTTGAGATTTCATGATACCTATCTTTATTCAGCCAGTCCAGTGAATAAAAGTGGGTATCTATATGGCGCTTAACGTCTTACTAAAATAGGGTCTTCTGCTTCCTCAGGCAGGATTTGCACTTCTACCGGGATAACCCCAGCCGCAAGCATGCCAAGTTCTTTGGCGGCAGCATAGGATAGGTCGAGGTCTCTACCCCGGGTGAAAGGACCGCGGTCATTTACTTTTACAGTAACGGATTGGCCGGTCTTGGGATTGGTTACAAGGAGTTGAGTTTGAAAGGGGAGTGTTTTGTGGGCGCAGGTTAAGGCATAGTGATCATAGCGTTCGCCACTTGCCGTTTTTCTGCCATGAAAGCGCTTTGAATAATAAGTGGCCACCATTGTTTCGCCGGGTGGGGCTCCCGGGGGCTCTTGAGTGTGTAGCGAATCAATCACCAGTTCACTCTGGAACTCAGCAATGTTTTCGCTTTCCGGGCTCGCTACCGCTTCTGCAATAATAGGCGCTATTATCAACACCTGAAATCCCAGAAACGTCGCAAGCAGTTTTTTCGACAGTTTCTTCATATTCTTCCTAACATAAATTGATGAGCTTCACGCTCTGGGAACTGCCGGATCTTGTCAAGAAAAAAATGCTCACAAAGGGGTTAACACATTATCCTGTAAGATGTTGGGTTGAGAGCTCAGTAACCACTGCAGTCTATGGCCCAAACCCCCATAGCTTAGCCCATGGATTTGAATGAATGAAATGGTTAACTTTTTGTAGATTGTTCTTGACATATTATCTTGCTTTCTGCATTCATGTTTCAGGAGTTCTTTGATGAAGATTAGATTGCTAATTACCGGATTATGGTTTGCCAGCTTATGCAGTGGCCTGTTTTCTGCTACACCCGAACCAGAGTTAGAACACATAAGGAGCTTGGCTTTGGGCCTCGAAACCAGTATCGGAACAGGCTACAACAGTGAAGTCCACAAAGCGGCCTGGAAACCGCAAATTGGCCTGGGAATCGGAGCAAACATCCACTATTCTCCCTCTCAGAAGGTTTGGCTGCAGGCAGGGATCAGCGAGCAGCTTGTTTCGGCTTATCGGATGGTGGAACATCCCTATCCTTATGTAATGGAAATGAAAGTGAGCACAGTGATAAATTCGTACAGACTAAAAGCCGGTTGCGAATATGCCTTTCATCAGCTTGACATTTATCAGGGATTCCTATATGCCGGTGCAGCCCTATATGCAGATGTGGTGCACGATGCTGATGCCAATAAACGGCTAAGATACGTTAATAGCTACGAAAACGAGACAGTGAATCTGGAAGATACTTTTTCCTCATTGGTTCCGGGAGTTCAATTCAGCCTGGGAACCCAGTTTGACCGCTATCGAATGGAATTGCGCTATTGGGAGGATATCAAAACCTATTACATACCTACGGTTCCCACCAGCAAACTGCGGCGCAGCTTCATTGGCCTTAATGGCAGCGTAATGCTGAACATAAAAAAATATTGATCTGCCGTTGATAGCAGACAAGGAGCCTGCTTCCACATTACATCAGGGCTTTTACCCAAGGGCTTAGGTATATCTTCTGTCCATCGGCTCGGGGAAAGATCTCACTGATGCTGAAAAAGTAGTTTCCAGGGCTATAGTAGCCATCCCAAATCAAGGTAGATAAACCCGAATTCAAATCCATCTTTCTAAAATCTGCCATGCCTTTCTGATAGTGGGAATACATCAGTTCGTCGGCATCCAGAACAAAAGCATAGCTATAGCAATCTGGAATGCAGCTAGTGTTGTCCGAAATCCGGTCATATACCATCAGATCAGTGGGAAAGCGTTCCCAGCTTGATCCACCAAACCAGTCGATATTCTCCCTCGGGTCTCTTTTACTGTGCAACCCAAACCATCGATGATCCTTGCTTACCCGCAGATTTAGCCAAGTATTATCAAACTCGGGATATCTCCTGTTCAACAGCATAGTGGAATCTGATTCTGCACCGTTAGTCTTACACAGAGATACATCGCTGTAGTAGCCATCTTCACAAACACTGTAAAAATAATACTCTTCGCTATCCTCCAAGAAAACTGCATAACTTGCGGTGGTTGGAGTAGCAAGCTGCAGCCACTCTCCGGTTTGCGTATCATAGCGCATTATGTGTCCGTCTTTTATAGCCGTAAGGTAATACCCCAAACCAGATAGTGACGGAGCAGAATAGCTTCCCGATCCGGAAGGACTAATCTGAGCAAGATTTTGGCCATTGAAGCCAACCCGGTAGATATCGTGATTGGCGGCGAAATAGATCAGTGCATTTAACTTGTCAATTGCCAGATAGCGTTCGTCTGTAATGATCAGATTATTGGGGCTCAGATACTCGGTTAAGCCGGTTCTCAAATCCCTTAGCACAAGCGATTCACCGAGGTAGAGAACTTGAGAGTCGGTAAGATAGAAGGCTCTGCCAAAAGAACTAATCCTCAAGCTGTTGTCTTCTTTATCAAAAAGTGTGCCGTCCCCCTGAATACTGCAATAGGTCTGATATGGAACGGTATCGGGCTTACAGCTACTGATACACAGCATAAGCAGCGTAGCGGCCAGCGAGATCAGAATGATTCTGAGCATCATGAACATCCCTTTTTGTAGTTAAGGTCAAGTATTGCCTTCGGCAAATCCATGTCAAGCTATATATTACCCCCAAAGAGAATTTGGGCACGTATCTTTTTCCGTGCCCAGACTCTCTGTGTTTAACATGATTCAGAATCCCATATTTATTAAGGTCTTATGGCATTCAATATCAATTGATCTTACTTGATTCTTATCAGCTTTTGAGTGCTCTGTTGAGATCCACTGCTAAGCCTGCAGAAATATATGCCATTGGATACTTCTCTTCCCTGTTCATCAGTTCCATCCCAATGGATCAGGTTTGCCCCAGCGCTTTTGGGTTCATTCACCAGGGTTTTTAGCTTCTGGCCTTTAAGGTTATAGATCTCAATGCGTACCTTCCCCGCTTCTTTCAGGGTGTATGGAATCGCAGTATCTTTCCCAAAGGGATTGGGATAGCAGTTCTGAAGGCCAAATTCACCAATTGCCGGGATTTCAGACTGTGAACTTCCGCTGGGATTGCTGATCCTGATGTTGTCTAAGAACAGGTCATGAAAGCCGTTGTCAATGGTTGATTCTCCGTAAAAAGCAATGTATCTGATCCCAGTGAAATTGAGCGGAATGCTCACTGGGCTTCCAGTAGCGGGGATGGCATTGAACGAATCAGGGCTTCCGGTATTATTCCATTCCCGCAGAATAACGGGATTAGCCAGGGATGGACTTTCACTCATAATCACCATGAACCTGTCGTCCGGTTGACCATCGGGATTCACGATCGGATTGGAGTTACCTAAATCTGTAAGAGCCAGGTCAAATTGCAATACGTAGTTTGACGAAGGCAGATTTAAACCAGGCATCACTATCCATTCGTTTATTTCTGGCTCCCAAAACTGCAGATTCAGGCTGAGATTTGGGGAATTAATGTTTCTCCACCAATCGACCATCCACAGGGAGAGCCCTCCATAGTGGCTCGGATACAACCCATTGTATGCCCTCCAGTCCATTTCATATAGGTCGCCCCAGTCAGTATCGGAAAAATCCTCACTGTAAGGGAAAATGGAGATTATCGGATCATGGCAATATGCGCTTAACTCAATTACCGTTATACCTGTGCTTTGCGTTATGGTTATCAAACCGGTATGAGCACCTCCTATAGCTGGAGTAAAATCCACTGTTATTGCAGCATTTTGGTTGGCGGTCAGCTCAAAGGGAACAAATGGTTCTGCCAGAGAGAAAAACTGCCCTTCAACCACGATATTGGTAATGCTTACGACCCCCGCACCTGTATTTGACAAGGCAAATACCTTGCTGGAAGTGCTATCCACCTCCACCGTGCCATAATCCCAAGTCTCGGGATAGGCCACAAAATGCGGTTCAGCAGGCAGTTCACGAATAACAACATTATCCACATAGAGGTCATTATCGCCTCCAGGCTGGGATGATTCGCCATAGAAAGCGAAATACTTGATGCCGCTGATGCCTGTCAGTGGAATGCTGGCCACCATCCCAGTAAAAGGAATTTGGTTGTAAACGTCTGATGACCCGCTATTATTCCATTCCCTCAGCACAACCGGATTGGCCATATTACGTGTGTCGCTCATCAGAACCATAAATTTGTCGTCCTGTTGAGCTGTGGGGTCTTCGATGGGACTGGGATTGGTATAATCGGTTAAACCCAGGCTGAATTGCAGTTCATAGCCTTCACCCGGAACATTGATCGGCGGAGTGATCAGCCATCCACAGCGGTCGGTTCCAAATACATTCATTCTGGCTGCGTTATTCCCTGTGGGCCCATTTACCCAATCGTCCCTGGACCATTGGCTGGTGGTGCTGGCTGGATTTGGGAAAAAACCCTTTAACTGAGCCCACACGGGTAAAGGCCAAGCTTGGGCATCTACACCGAAATCAACTGACCAGGGAAAGCTGCTAATGGTTGGATCGCTCATCGTGGTAAAGGTGCTTACTTCGCTGGGCGTGCCTTCGCCAACTTCGTTGGAAGCTACCACTTTCCAATAGTATTGGCTATTGTATTGCAGCGGACTATTCGTAAAAAAGGTGGTATTTGTTGTGCTTCCCAACAAGAAATCAGGATTAGCATTTTGCCCAACGTACACATTGTAAAGATCTGGAATGCCGCCAGTAGGAGGAGCATTCCATTTGAAAACGGGATATATGCTGGCGTCGTTGCTGCTATTGGCCGGACTAACAGGTATGGGCGGTCCGGGAGGCTGGATACTGAGATTCGGCCCAATAACGGCATCCAAATAGACCTCTGAGGATGTCAGGCTAGTCCTAAAACCCAGATAACAAGGACCATGCACCATGGATATATCGATTATTTTGGTCTCCCATGTGTTTTCTGCATTCGCTGTTACGTTTTGCAGCAATATCCAATTTACCCGGTCGCTGGAATATATTATCTCCAAATGACTATAGGGGCTGGACAAATAGAAGTCGAATGTCAAAGAACTGCCGTTTACGGGAGTGACTTTGGGAGTGGACAGGATGTATTGTTCAAAATTTACCGCGTGTTTATAGGCTGCAGCCTGCCCATGCGAATAGTGAAGCCCGGAACGGCTCCAATTGTCTTCACCCTGGCATACCCAGGCTGGAGGTGGAAAAGAACCCTCGAAACTTTGGGACAATTGGTTTGTGGCAGGAGTGGCAAAGCTCCAAACCGAGCAATTCACCGCCTGACCGTTAGCGTTTCGTGGCACCACTTTCCAATGGTAAGTAGTCCCCGGCAGCAATCCGCTGATAGAATACGAATTCAAGAGATGATTGACCAGAAAGGGGGGGTTGTTGCTGGTGCCAAAATACAGATCATAAGAAGTTGGAACTCCGCTTCCGCAATTCCATTTCAGAGTCAGCTCGGGCATTGCAAAGCTGCCATTTGCCGGAGAGGACAGAACCGCTGGAGCGGGAATGGTGCTTTCCTGAGTGATGAACTGAGTATTAGGCCGGTTAAGGGTGCAAGTTCCCGTTTCATCGTCGGGGAAGAGATAGGGGCTATGCTTATACACTGCATGGTTTCCATTCGTGGCAGTCGTATAAAACACCGGAGGTGCCAAGCTTGCAAATCCATCCCGGTTTTGCCACATGATTTCCAGATTGCTGGTTCCGTCCCAAATAAAGGGACTGTTAAACATAATCTGGTTCCAGCTTGCCCCAACCCAGGTATAGCTTGCCCCATACACTTGCTGAAAATCTGCCGCATTGGGCATGGCAGTGTCGGTGAGTTCATAAGAATCTACCTGAGTATGACGGATGAAAACCTGTTGGTTTACCACGTAATTCCCTGTAGGATAGTTTGCCACGTGAAACCCGATCCCACACAGGGGGCCGGCGGGCAAACCAGCACCACTAAGTTCCGAAGCCTGATAAATAATCTTGCTCCACCCATAACCCTCCGAGCCATCGTAGGGAAGATAATCCTGGGTGAAATTTCCATTGCCAATTGTAAAAAATTCAGCTGCAGCGATGCTTGAAAGCAGCAGCATTAAGATGAGTAGTCCAGTCCTATTCATAACCTTGGTCTCCTATAGGCTGATCTTTGGGGGTCCTTTGCCATCAGCGGCGACGTTTTGCTGCACAAATAAAAACAGCATAACGAGATGAACACTAATATACATTGCAGAGCAAAGACAATGTATTTCCCAACTGAGACCAGTTTTTTTGAAAAAGCATTTTTTATTCCAATCATGAAATTATTATGCTCTCAAACTCCTCTTTTTGCTTATTGAGCTAAAGTATCATTTGCAAATGAGCCAAACCGGACACCTTTCTTCCCCCCGCCTTCTAAGCTCTCTTCACTCTATCATACCACATTCATACCACATGCTCATGTGGTATGAATGTGGTATGACTATGGGATGAGGAGGCCGGCGTGTCGTTCCGAAGGCGTGCCCAGCGGCTCGCTGGACAAGTTTTCCGCTGTCAGATCAGACAGGATCAGCAACTCGACCCATACAAGGTGAAGGCGAACCTGCAGAACAAACAAGCAAAGCTGACCTTGCCGTGATCATGACTCAGCGGCATTATGACACGTGGCTTTTCGACAAGCTTACGGGATTACATCATACCCCCTCCCCATATACCGGAGTTCTGTGCAAAAAAGCTATACAGAGTAAAATAAAAAAAATATCTACCTATATTCCCG
Organism: uncultured Candidatus Cloacimonas sp.; assembly: GCA_964529335.1. Taxonomy (GTDB): domain Bacteria; phylum Cloacimonadota; class Cloacimonadia; order Cloacimonadales; family Cloacimonadaceae; genus Cloacimonas. The sequence continues at coordinate 6,543 of CAZGWB010000015.1, read as the reverse complement.
CTACTTACGGCTCAATTGGTTGACACTTTCGGAAAATCGCTACTACTATATAGGAGGATTAGTTTTCGAATCCTCGTATTGGTAAAACTTCCACATGTTGTAAGAACCGGAATGAAAGGAGATTCCTGATAGAAGAACGTTATTAGCCTTAAGGCTATAGATATAGAGAGTATAGGTCCGGGATGAATAACCAACCATCCCCTATGGGTAAATGACTGATTTGCTGAAAAATCAGCTATAAACAATTGAAGCTTGACATTATTCGGCATATCAGTATCTATGAAATATGGGAGTCACAATGAACAAGAAACTAATGACCCTTGTTACCAGCCTGGTTTTTACTATTGGGCTTTTTGCGGTGTTTAGCATCAACGAAAGCCCTAATGGGTATATTTATCAGCACCCTTACTCATATTATGAAAATTACAGTGAACGCAATGTATCTACGCTCTCTTTTGATTTCACTGAGCGATGTATACCGCATGACCAGAGTATTGATGCGGCTGTTTGCAGATCTGCTATTTCTTCTGAAATTCAATTTCAAATATCTATGTCAGGATTTCCGGCACAATATTATAAGTTTTTTCTGGAAGTAGATAATGAAGTAATATGTAGTGATTCTCTGATTCAATGGGACAACACTCCGATTTCATTCCAGACTTCTCCATTGCTGTTTGGTGATCACAACCTATCAGTATGCATTACGAATACAGATACTCTGATAGTAATAGATGATGTTATTGTTTTCTCAATATTACAACCTGGGACCATTTATCGAAATGCATATGGTGATGAGCTGTATCTGAAGTATACCCCGCAGCCTGCAAACCTTGTGAAAAAACCTGTGCTATTCGTAGAAGGATTTGATATAACAAGCTCATCCGGTAATTCGGAATTCATGAATAACTTAGTTAATAAATGGACTAACCAATCACAAACTAATGCACCTCTAAGATATTCAGATGTGTTTCTCTTGAATTTAGGGAATTCAACTCGCGATGTTAGAGACAATGCACTTTCAGTTCTTGGAGCACTAAGATTTATCCATAGCCTGTATGGCGATGAAGACTTAGTAGAGGGAATAAAGTGTTTGGTTATTCTATGGGAGGAGTGATGGCTAGGCATTCACTAGCCTATGCAGAACAGTGGAATATTCCTCATTACTGCACACAATATTTATCGCTTGATGGTCCCCAGAGAGGTGGTTCAATAAATCTCAACATGCAGAACTTACTATACGAACTAGATGCTTGGTTAGATGATCATGCTGCAATGGTATCCGCTGGAGGATGGAACCCAGATTTAGTTGAACCGTATCTTGATAAACTTGAAAGCGATGCAGCAAAGCAATTGCTTAGATTAAACAGAAATGCTGAAGGGGTTAGTAACGATGAGGATTTGTATAGCATAGGAACGCTGGATTTCCTAAAATTGTTCTCTGAAATCAATGAAGAAGAACGAGAGCTATACAATTCAGATAGACAAATATTAAACAATGATCCAACCGTATCAAACAATAAGCCTGGATTTCCCTACAAACAAAATATGATTAGATCATTAGCGTTCTCCAATGGAAGCATGAAAAAAAGTGGAAATACTAGTGATAATGATATTGGGTTATCTTATTACATCGGATATCGATTAGTATTGTTTGGAGAAACAATAGCAAGTACTCACGAATACAAAGAAGCACTAAGTTGCGATTATGATTGTCAGCCAGGGTCCGTTGCGAATTACTTCTTTACTTCAGACGCACTTAGATGGCCAGATATTGGTTTTCACGGAGATCGTGATTTAGTGCAAAACTATGGTCCTGTTGTTGTTCCTACAAAGTCAAGTCTCTATATTAAGGTATCGAATGTTGATAATCCAATCTTGCCTGATTACACACAATTCAACATAAATTGCTTTGATGATATAGATACTGATATTAGTGAAACTGAACTACCGTTGCTTTTAAACAGCCATAGTTATTTTGATGAACTTGTTTATCCTGAAGCGGCCATGTTACCAAATCATGATCCCGTATGGAATTGGAGACATGGCGAATTGGACGAGACATACTATATAAATGCAATGAACCAGATCTCGAACTGGATGTATGATATAAGTAATAGGGCAATAACTGAGATAAAAGGTCATGTTGCAGATAATAACATCTCTCAGATAACAGCAAAAATGTACCTCAATGGCAATGAATATCAAGATTTTATGCTAGATGCTCAAGGTAATTACTGCATTCCATATCTGTATACCCGTGATGCTGATATCAGGCTCATATTCGAAAAATCGGGCTGTCTTCCAACATATCGGGATATTTCATTACGCTATGCCGATGCTATGCTACATGACTATACTGTCCCCAATGCCACAATGCATGCATTTGACTTGAACAACCTCACCGTTTCCAACTCCGGTTCCGGGTCATTTACTTCAATTAATTCAGCTATGGGTTTTGTTTATGATTATCTGGCTTCAGGGCTTTACAACAATGAACCAATCAGAATCAAATTGTTGGCTGGAACCTATGATGAGTCGGTAGATTTGTCTCCCCTTGCTGCTCTGGGGGTTACGAATTTCACCTTGGAAGGGATAGGCAATCCTGAGATCAAGGGTCAGATAACCCTGAACTGCGAAGCCCTCAGCCCCCTCCAAGCAGCAGGATACAAGATAAAGGGGATCAGGTTTTCCGATACGGCACTTGGTATTCTCTTCCGGGATTCATGGGATGATAATGCTGAAGAAGCTCATGCCCCACACCTCAAGCTGACTGTGGAAAACTGCCAATTCCAGGATTGCGGTTCTCCTGATATCCAAAGTCAAAGTTCCTATGGCGCAGCAGCTATCCACTTTGAAGGTGCAGGAGTTATCAATGCCTGCACTTTCACGGATAATGTGTTAACCGCTTCCAGCAGTAATTATGCTACAAACTTAAAAGCTGGTGCAATATATGTGTTAAACAACAGCAGCGATGCGGTAACAATAAGCGGTTGCGGCTTTGCTAACAACACCGGTGCAGTCAGTGGCGGACTTGCCTTATCAGGAACCGGAGCTATAAAGGTGAAGAATAATACCTTTGAACATAACCTTTATAGCGGTTTTTGTGCCACAGTTTTTCAAAACAACCGCGGTAATGCGCTGTCTGTTTTTACCTGTGGCAATGCAGAGATCCAAAACAACACATTTGTGGATAACTTTACTTCCTCTTATGGTGGAGTAGTGGTCTATCTGGAAAATACCAGCCTGAATCCGCAACCGCTGCAGCCAATTCTGTTTATGAACAATACTATCCATAACAATTTACCAGGACAAACCGGTAATATAACTTCTTCGCTGAGCTTTAAATATCAAGCCGACCCTCCCATTACCCAGGATATCATTATACGAAACAATGTATTTAGCTGCCCAACCCCCACAAACGGAGCAAGGGTTATATCAGTTAACGGATACTCAAATCCGAATCTAAGCCATAACATCCTCTTCAATACCTTACCGGAAGGATTCAGTATCTCGAGCGATCCTGTCCATCCCCGGTTTAACTACACCTGCAATCCCCAGCTTGGCAGTAATCTTGCCCCTCTCTGGACTCAGACCACCATGTCCCCCTGTATTGATGCAGGGATAGGCGACAATGATCCCGATGGCACTCCTCCTGATATAGGAGCCAAGAGAGCAGAAAACCATGCCTGCTGGCAGTATTCCTTCACCAATCAGGCAGATCTGGAAAAATGGTATTGGGTTAGCTATCCCGTATTGAATAGAACCACAGACTTGCTGAAGGCAAGCGAGTTCTTTGAAGAATTGCTTAAAAAATACCAGATATTTGAAAATGGCGAATGGCACTGGACACCCATCTACCTGAATGAGTTAGACTGGATGGAGGAGGGAGAATCAGATCCTCGGAATATAATATGGTCTACGCAGTTAGATGATTGGTCTTCGAATCAGAGTTCTCATTTCGTCTCCAGTCCCCAAGGATACAAGATTAAGCTGCTGCCCCGCAGCAATCCAAGCTTTCCGGCTGTGGTTACCCTAAAGGAAAGCGGTTTCAAAACCTCACCATATCTGCCATTTCCCATTTATGGCGGAGTGGAAAACTGGCTGGGATACTTTAAAGAAGAGCCTTCCTGGCCCCACGAAGTATTTGCCTCCATCTGGGAAGATATCAATATGATCAAAACCAAGAGCTGGTGCATAGTCCGGGCTAATCCCTTGGGAGATTACTGGGGTATGCATGGTAAAGTATCGACCCTGAAGTATGGTGACATGGTGGTGGTTACCACCAATAACGACCACACTTTCCAGTGGAATAATACTAACATCATCGAAGATGTGGCTGTGGCAACTCCGGTGCATTTTACCTTCAACGAAAAGCAAGACTATGTTCCCGTGTATATAAGCCTTCCTGATAGCCTCAAGATAGACCTGAAGGAAATCGGCTTGTATCTGGACGGGGTCTGCAAGGGTGCCGTGCTGGTGGAAAACAACCTTGAGCAGATCTGTGCTTATCTGGATATTGATGAAAAGCTGACTGACGGAGTGGTGGAATTTGTATTCTATTACAATCCCGACAAATCCCAAGTGCAGGAATGCCGAACCCTCCGCATCGACAATAGCAGGTTCGCGGCTCAGTATGTGAATGGTAACCGCCGATACCCCTTTTATAATATTACGCTTAGCCCCAAGGATCTGGAAAACGTAACCCCTCTGGAATTTGCCTTGAACCAGAACTACCCCAATCCCTTTAATCCTACAACCACCATTTCCTACCAGCTTCCCGAATCAGGCAAGGTGCGTCTGGATGTCTATAACCTGAAAGGGCAATTGGTAAAGACCCTGATTGACGGCACTCAGGTTTCCGGTTTGCATAGCATAGTCTGGAATGGCACTGACACTAAGAACCGCAGCGTTGCCAGCGGAGTATATCTCTATCGCCTCAGCAGCCTTGATAAGATCCAAACCAAACGCATGCTCTTAATGAAATAACCGATAACAGGGGGAAGGTTAACCCCTTCCCCCAAAGCTTATGAAGGAATGATGAGAACACTGATTACCTTGCTTACCCTTGCCCTGTTGATCCCGGGCATGGCATTAGGGATTACCCGCATCGTGAAGTTGGATGGCAGCGGTGATTACACCAGCATCCAGGCAGCTTTGAATGCCGCTCAATCCGGTGATACGGTTCTGGTATATCCAGGAAGGTATTACGAGAACCTGACGATCCAGACCGATAATCTCAGCCTGATCAGCCTGGAAGCCCAAACCAATAATCCGGCATATATTGACTCCACGATTATTGATGGAACAAGAACAACATCTGTAGTAGCAGTAGGCCAGAATAAACAAAACATAACGGTAAGGGGATTTACAATAACCAATGGGAAGGGTAATGGCATAAACTTCGGTCCTTCGTCAATTGCTTTCTTAACTAATTGTCATATTATGAATAACATTGCGTCAAATGGGGGTGGCATTACTGTAGCATGTGCATTAGTTACTATATCAGGTGTGTCTGTCTATAATAATTATGCAGTTTATTTGGGGGGAGGGTTATATGTAATGTCAGGTGGAGGCTTTGCCAATAATGTTATTTTAGACCCTGTTAACCGCTGCTCAATTTATAACAACCGTTCCGGCTCAGGTCAGGATATCTATGTTCAAAACGCTACCAGCAATCTGAATGTGTATCTGGACACCTTTTCCGTAGCTGTTCCCACTACTTACTATGCCATATTTCTTACCCAGAATGAGGCAAATTACCAGATGACTTTTAGTATCCAGAATGCCCATCATCAGGAGATTAATCAAGATATATACGTTTCTCCTGATGGAGATGATGATAATGATGGACTTAGCCCCAGCACTCCCCTTAAGACAATCCATGAGGGCATCTACCGGATTGCTGCCGACAGCCTGAATCAAAAGACCGTGCATCTGCTACCCGGAACCTATTCCCGCACAGACAATGATCAAATCTTCCCCATTTCCCTGAAAAGCTGGGTGAAAGTTCAAGGTAGCGGAATGGATGGCACTGAAGTGGTTGGAGAACTACACCCGTTAATCTCCGTTGGTGTATCACCCAACAATGATGTTTTTATGTCAAATCGCCAACAGGTAGTTACTTTGTCTGACATATCAATTTCGACTCTGAATTCAAACAATGACACTGCAATATATGGGAACAGCTTTGGTAGTTTGAATCTATCAAACATACATATATCAAATCTGAATCCAGATGATTCTGCGGTAATATACGATTATCTAAGCGATATTGTTGATAGCTGTTGGGAAAATGTGGTTATAGAGAACATAACAACATCTAAAAACGGGGTAGTATTTATAGATGGTGCATACGTAGATGGAGCCATGTCTGGAAAGATATCTAATTGTGTTTTCAGGAACCTTACTTCTACTTATTCATCTGCATCAGTTTGGGCTAATGCTTTGGTATCTATTAGAGGAGATAGGTATCTCACCTTTGACAACTGCGAATTCAGCAACCTTACAATGTCCGACGACAACTCCACGGCGATAGCAGTCGGA
>CAZGWB010000014.1:0-40003 GCA_964529335.1 uncultured Candidatus Cloacimonas sp. | reverse complement strand
CTGTTTATATAGGCTTTATAGAATCGTATATTCAATATTCTGGGGGAATGCCTGTAAAAGCGACTTGCATATCCCCCCAGAAAATGAGATTCAATTCGCTTATAGATATGGCACTAAGCAGGATAGAAGCAGATTGAAGAGAGAAGAGTGCCTCTTGCTTTCTATTTTCGCAAATAATGAACCAGGGGATACTTAACAAGGTCCATATTACTATTTCCATAATTATTTCATTGACAGCATTGCTATAATTGAGTAGGGGATATTATGGCAAAGCCCTGTAAGGAGAATACATGAGCAACCACTCAAGTAAAGTAGTTATTCTGACTATTGTGTTTATGACATTTACGATGTTATCCGCAGTAGAATTCAATAAGGCAAAGTTGGACAGCTTGTTCAATCTGCTGGAAACCAATACCAAGGCGATGGGAAGCATTGCTGTCTCACATAAGGGAGAAGTGGTTTACAGCAGAGCCCTTGGCTACAGACTTATCAGAGAGAAGCAGAAAGTTGCCTCAGATGTGTTCACCAAATATCGAATTGGATCCATAACAAAAATGTTCACGGCTGTTATGGTCTTCCAGCTTATCGAAGAGGGAAAGCTGACTTTGGATACAAAACTTGATAGGTTCTTTCCGAAAGTGCCTGATGCAGGGAAGATCACAATCGCCAATATGCTGAGCCACCGTAGCGGTATTTATAGCTTTACCGAAGACCCCAAATACCCTAAGTGGTGCACCAAACCCACAACCCATAAGCACATGCTAAAAAGGATCCAAGCAAGCAAACCTGTATTTGCCCCAGACAGCAAAACCGAATACAGCAATTCCAATTATTTACTGTTGGGTTACATCGTGGAAGACCTCTGTAACAAGTCTTATTCGGAAGCGTTACAGGAGCGGATACTTGCCAGAATAGGACTGACAGATACCTATGTAGGCGGCAAAACAGACATAAAGAAGCACGAGAGCTATTCCTACGAATATATTGTAGCCTATAAACAGGTATCTGAGACAGAGATGAGTGTGCCGGGAGGAGCGGGAGCCATAGTTTCCACACCCACAGATTTGACAAAGTTCATCACAGGCCTTTTCACTCACAAGCTGGTGAGCGACAGTAGCTTGTCTCAGATGCAGAATGTTAGGGACGAACTGGGTATGGGATTGATGGAGATGCATTACAATGAGCATAAGGGGTTTGGACATACCGGACAAATCGACGGCTTTTCCTCGTTAGTGGAATATTTCCCGGAGGATAGCCTGGCTATAGCCTATGTCTCCAATGGATTAACCTACAGTTTCAATGGAAAGTTCATAGAAGATTATGCTCTGGACACTTGGTTCGGTATGCCCTATGAGCTTCCATCCTTCAAAAAGAAGGAAGTCAAACTGGAGGACTTGAAACTCTATACAGGGGTTTATACCGGAACTGAACTGCCTTTGAAGCTAAAATTAACGTCGGAAAAAGGAACTTTGACCGGTAAGCTGAAAGGCCAACCCGCTTTTCTGCTTACCTATGTCGGCAAAGACAGCTTCCTTGCCATACATGAAAGGATGGTGATAGTATTTCATCTGGCAGACAAGGCACTGACCCTGAAACAGGATGGGAAGATAATTCACTTTCAAAAGAAAAAATAGCTTACAGTAGCTAACGAATCACCTGTTCAGGTATTCATCAGACTGGCTGCCACATCATCTGAATATAACTGGCAAGCCTATACCTTTATCAACAACCCAGGTGGCTCAGCAGGATTTTGAAGCCCATCCCGATCAGGATAATACCGCCAAGCACTTCCATTTTCGAGCCAAGCCGGTCGCCGATTTTATTGCCGATCAAAACCCCGGCGAAGCTGAGGGCAAAGGTAATAAGTCCGATGATCAGAGCGGGAGCGACAATGGATATATGTAAAAAGGCGAAGCTGATTCCTACGGCCAGGGCATCGATGCTGGTGGCGATTGCCAGGCCCAGCAGCACCACCAGGTTCAGGGGATCGCATTTCTTTTCCACTTCCTTTATCCAGACCGCCTCATAGATCATCTTGGCACCGATAAAGCAGAGCAGACCAAAGGCAATCCAGTGGTCAAAGCTTTCCACATATTTCTTCAGTCCGATTCCTGCCAACCAGCCCAGAAGCGGCATCAAGGCCTGAAAACCCCCGAAAAAGATGGCGGTTTTGGCCGCCTGACGCAGCTTCAGGCATTGAATCGTGATGCCATTGGTGATGGATACGGCAAAGGCATCCATGGCCAAACCCAGGGAGATCAGAACGATCGACCATAAATGTAAACTATCGCACATTATAAACCTTTTGCTTGTTTTTAGTAAAGATCAGCCTTTGGAAGAGAGCCGGATTCGTCAAGGGCTTTCCACTGGAAACAGGCCACTGGAGCTGATCTGGCTATCCTGATCTTTCTTCAAGCCCCGGCATCTGCACCATATATCCTGCTCTCTGCAGGCTTGGCACCGCAGACCCGCTCAACATCCACCCTCCATCCTCGCCAATCCCATCCGCGTGGGACTCGGGTGGAGTCCGCGTGGCATCCGGGTGGCGAGCAAGGATGAAAACATTTTGATGCCGGCTTATTACTGGCGGATAATAATCTGTTTCATGGTGTTAGCCACCTTTCCACACCTCCTTCAAGATGACGGAGCTACTTCTTCAATTTTCCCACTTCTCCGTCAAGATGACGGAGCTACAAGATGACGGAGCTACCTCTTCAATTTTCCCACTTCTCCGTCAAGATGACGGAGCTACAAGATGACGGAGCTACTACTTCACCACCTTGCAGAACATCCTGCCTCCGCTCACGCTGCCAAAATATCCCAGTCCACCATGAATTCCACCATACAGATAGCCTTCGGGCATATATGTATAGCGATAATAATTATCGTCTGCGATATAGATCGACACCCGGTAGCGGCCATAGAAAACGAAAGCCTGTTTGTAGTCTTTTACCACCAGGTAGTTGCCTTGCAAGCCAGGCTGGGGCTGTGATGCATAACGTCCAATGAATTTTATTCTGCGGATGCTTTCACCGCCTTCGTAATAGGCATCTACCATGGAAGTGTCGGCATGAGTTGCCCCAAAGACTGGTGTGGTGAATTCCAGATCTGTGCTGAATTCTTCCAGGCAATAGAATTCTCCCATGAAGTTAAAGGCACTTTGGTGGACTCCAGTATCCAACGTCAAAGGGTATAGCTGGTCTATCTGGCCATAGGGCATGTCGTTCATTGTATCTTCCGTAAAGCTAAAGGCATTGCCGTTATTGTAGATATCTGGAATCACTTGGGTGGCAAAAGGAACTGTGGTAGTGGCGGTTATCTTTTCTTCCCGGCCAGGGATGCTTACTTCGATGCTGTAGGTATGTGCTGGTTGAATTATGTGCTCGTCCAGATCTATGTATTTATATTTGAACTCCGTCAAATCCGGAATGCAGGTAAGCGTGAATTGTTCTTTAGTTCCGGAATCGGTAATGGTGATCACGGCATCGGTAACGAATAGCTCCAGGGGATTGAATTGGCTGAGAGAAGAGCTTCTGGTAAGATATATTGGGTGCTCAGGGCTGATGGTTTCGCCCGCATAGAGCAATCCCGCCAGAACGTAAACATCGCCATCGAAACGCTCTGGCGCAGTAAAATTATCACAGCCGGTTAATGCTATCAGCAGCAACAGGGAAAGCAGGTAGCAGATATTTTTTACCATTTTACGTTCACTCCTATGAAGGGCAGAATGGGAAACTGGGTGTTGTCATCCGTTTCTAACTCCAGGCTTCCGTTGTCGTTCATGCTGATGGAGTAGTTGCGGGAAGCTACGTTTTTATGGTTTATCACGTTAATCACTTCCAGATATGGTTCGATCGAGCCCCAACTGCGCACTATTTCGTATTTTGTGCTGAGGTCCAGCCGCAAATATTCCGGTAGCCGGACGCGGTCTTTGTAGCTATAGATAAGCTGAAAATCCTCACCGTCAAAGAATGGACGCTCAGGAATCCGGTCGGGCTGTCCGCTGTTCCAAGTAAAATTCACACCCAGCTTGAAATCAGTGCCCAAAACCTGCCTGCCTGTAGCTTTGCTGAGATTGTAGGTTTCCACTACAGAAAGGCTGTAGCTGCGGTCGTATTTTGGGTAATAGGATACACCTTCATGCGTAATGGGATCAAGGTTAAAATCCTCCATCTTACGCTTGGTTTTGCTAAGGGTTAAGCCCACAAAGCCTTCCAGTCCTTTCCAATCGTTGCGCAGCATGAGGTCGGCACCATAGGTAAAGCCTTTGCCTACATGAAAGGTGTCGGAAAGGGTTCCAGTCTGGTTGTTCCAGTTATAGTCGGTGGCTACGTTGTATTCCAGCAGGTTATCATAAGTTTTGTAATAAAGCTCGGTATCGTAGGCGAAATATTTGTTTAGCTGGCGTTTGTAGCCCAGAATGTAGTGCAGTGAGCGGCCTGGCTTCAGGCTTCCATCCAGCGGGAACCAGACGTCGAAGGGAGTGCTCATCTCCATTGTCATCAGGGTTAGATACTGATGATAAACGCCAAAATTGGCATATACGCTTTCTCCGATGTCCAAATTTCTCCTAAGGGAAAACCGGGGTTCCAGATTAAGATAGCTTGCGTCTGGCAGGTGATCCAGGTTCATCTTCAGGGTTTTATACCAAGCCAGGCGTAAACCAGGCTGAAAAGTCCACAGAGGATTGATGTCCCACACATCCTGAACGAACAGCGCGCTTGTGAGGCTGCTTACCTTCACATCGGGCAGAGCATTTGGATCATACTGGAAGGTGGTATTCATCTTCAGCCAAGTGTAGTTCCATTTTTCTTCAAAACCAAAATCGAACTGATGGCTGTTATTGGGTTTATAGCTAAGGTTTGCCTTGTTGCTGATATCGTGGATGCCATTTAGCCTTTCAAAGGCTTTTTCACCTTCTTCGCTTATCTGGCTGAAATTGCTGGTGAATTCGCTGCCCGCCACTACAAATTGCGCAAAAAGCTGCGGATTGAAGATGTGCACAAGCTGTGAGGTAAAGGTTTTGTTTCCCCAATCCAGATTCAGGGTTGCGCCAAAATCGAACTTCAGCTTGTCGCGGCCAAAATATGCGCTGGTGGAAAGCTTGTCTTTGGAACTGATATCCCAATTCAGCTTGGCATGCCCATCGTAAAAATAATAGTCCGGCAATTCGTCGTAAAAGGCTTTGATCAATTCCAGATAGGTGCGCCGCAGCGATCCCATATAGCTGCCATTGATCCCAAACAGATGGATGGGCCCTTCCAGAGTGGCGCTGCTGGAAATGGCGGAAAGCCTGGCTACGCCTTGATGATGAACCCTGTTTCCCTGACGGTTGGTAACGTCCAAAACGCTGCTCATTCTGCCGCCATATTTTGCAGGATAGCCGCCTTTGATCAGGTCTATCCCTTCCACCGCATCGCTATTGAAAGTGCTGAAAACACCACCGAAATGATTGGGATTGTAAACGTCTATGTCGTCCAGCAGAATCAAATTCTGATCAGGAGATCCACCCCGCACATACAAACCGGCTGAAAAATCTGAGATTGGCGCTACTCCTGGCAGGGTTAGCACTGCGCGAAACACATCAGCTTCGATGGGAGAAACCACGCTTTTGATCTGTTCCGTATTACGACGAATCAAGCTGTTTCTGATCAGAGGGCCTTCTTCGTCGCTTTTGGCGGTAACGGTTACCTTGTTCAGTTCTATTCCGCTCTTGGCTAGCTGAGCGTCATAACTGAGGTTATCCTCAGCTGAGTTTAGCCGGAAACCATGGGTTACAGTCTCGTAAGAGATCAGACTGAATTCCAGGGTATAGTCTCCTGGTTCTGCTATGTTTATTACGTAGTAGCCCTTTTTATTGGTCTGCATACCTGCTTTTGTTTCGCGGATAACAACATTCACGTATTGCAGGGGTTCAGCACTGTCCTTTCGGCTAACAAAGCCGCTAATCGTGGCGGAAGACAATGGCAGAATGCAGGAAAGAGCAAACAGGATAATCAGATATGTTTTCATCACATTCCTCAACAGCTTGTTAGGGAACGCTCCAAGAATGGCAGTGAAAATGTCAAGTTTTGTTTTTTTTACCTGATTTGCCAAAATGATCCGCGATGCATCAGTAAAGGCTTGTGCGAGCTCTCAATGGTAGGTTTTGTATCAGATATTGCTTTTTTTTTAGAGCTTTAGGAATGATAATTGCTTTACATGCATATATCAGCAATATCGTGGGAGGAAAAGATGAAAAAGGCTCTTCTGACATTCGTTTTTTTGGTGTTTGTGCTTGTTCTGATGGGACAGCAAAGCAACTGGCATGTTTATCGTCCGGGTGGGTTTTCGGCAAGATTCTGCTACAGCCAGGATGAATTATGGATCGTATCCGGAGCGGGGATTATGCGCTGGAACCTGCTCACCAACCGCAAGATTCAATACGACATCAGTAATACCACTTACCAAATCGCTTCTTGCAGCTACATCATGGCTGCCAGCGATGGCACAATCTGGGCTTGCGGAAGCAGCGGTGTGCTGCATTTCGATGGAAACGACTGGACTGGCTACGACAGCAGCAATTCGGTCATTTCTACAGAAGGAGTCAGCCGCATCGTTCAGGATGCCGATGGAGCTATCTGGATGGGTGGACGGAACGGGGTTTATAAGTATTTTCATAATATCTGGACGGTTTTTGACAACAGCAATTCCAATCTTCCTGAGTATCAGTATATATATTCTATGGCAGTGGATAACAACAACCGGGTTTGGATGGGTACCAATAACGGCGCTTGGAATTACTTCGCCAATATTTGGGTGCATTACACAAGCTCAAATTCCACCTTGCCCAGCAATGAGATAAAAAGCATAGCTTTCGAAAGCGACGGCACAGGCTGGTTTGTAAATACCAATGGCGTGGCCAAATACTCAAATAACACCTGGGAGCAGTACACAGTCCTGCATGGGATTTCCGTATCCGATGCCAACAGCGTATATGTAGATGATTTTCAGCGGGTTTGGATTTGTTGTGACAACAATCTGCTTTGCTTGATCTGGGATAGCTATCAAAACTACCCTCAAACAATGTTTGCCTCATATGATTGTGATATTATTTACGCTTACGTGGATAGTGATCAAAATATCTGGCTCAGTTTTTTGGATACCTATTCTCCCTTGTTGCTGGTGAAGTTCGACGGCACGAATGTAACCCACTACCCCGTTTGCGAATTGCCTTTGCCAAGCCCATACGTGCAGAGCATTTTTACAGGATTTGATGACAAGCTCTGGATAGGAACGGCGGATTCGGACGGGATCGGAGGCTATATTTCGATAGATGGTTCCGAAGTGGAGACTTACGGGATGTATAACACTGCCATGCCCTGCGATCATGTGTGGTCGCTGGCTCAGGATTCGCAACAGAATATGTGGGTGGGCACCTGCATTGGACTGCTAAAAACCGGTCCTTCCGGCTCGGCAATTTATCAAACGGCGGACACTGGAGTCGGAACTGCCTTCATTAATACCATTTGCGCTGTGGATGACGAAGTTTGGATAGGATCCAATGGCGTTTCGCGCTACCTGGATGGAAACTGGAGCGTGCTCAGCGCAGCCGAAGCAGGGATGGACCTGTCCTCCACCAAGGTCATCAAGCAGGATGGCGAGGGCCGAGTTTGGGTAGGCTGTTATTCAGGAATTGCCACCAGGCTGGATGGGGTGTGGACGAACTACCCTGAGGTTCCGGATGTCAAAGACATAGCCTTTGCTCCGGATGGAGCGGTTTGGGTGGCCAGAGGACAATTGTCCTGCCTGAGAGATGGAGTTTGGACTCACTATAATACCAGCAATTCCCCGATGGTGATGAATAACGCGGTAAGCGTGGCGGTGGACAATTATGGAGTGGTTTGGGTTGGAACCGCGCTTCAGTATAATTGTCTTTACAGGCTGGAAAACGGGGTTTGGAGGATATATGATACCACGAATTCTGCTATCTCCAGCCCGGTCAATTGCATCCATGTGGACAGCCATAACACCAAATGGATCGGCAGCCGCTATCTGGTGCTGTTCAACGAAACCGGCATCCCTTCGGAAACTGAGGATTTGCTAACTCCCAAACCAAATCTGCTGACCAACTATCCCAATCCCTTCAGAGGTCAAACCAATATCTGCTATGAAAAACTGAGCAGCAGCCCTGCAAGAATAAGCGTTTATAACCTGAAAGGCCAAAAGCTATGGGAATATCTGGACACAGAAGGTAAAACCGGTAAAAAGGAAGTTATGTGGCAAGGCCGCGACAAACAAGGAAAGGCTTGCGCCGCAGGAGTATATTTGATAAAGGTGGAGGAAAAAGGCCAAACCCGCTTTGGTAAGGCGGTTAAGCTTTAGTTGGGATTAGGAATAAGCTTTTGTAAACCACTGATCTTCTTTATAGGAACACGGATTTTTAACGGATTACAGGTTTTAACGTGGATCTTCGGGTTTGATTTCTGAGACACCCAAACCCTTGAATCCTTGAACCTTTGAACCTTTGAACCTTTGAACTCACCACTGAAACCTGGAACCATTTCACCATTTTACTTCTCCGTCGAGACGACGGAGCTACCCCTGATCCCTATATCATACCGGAGTCATACCGCATGAGCATGCGGTATGACTCCGGTATGACTGGGTGATCATTGGTTAGGGGCAGAACAGCATCAGGCTCCAGCAATTTCCGGCGAGACGCAGGCTCTCCAAGTCCCCAAGACCCCACGACCCCAAGACTCCTCGACTCCAAGACCCCTCGACCCCAAACAAAAGTATTGACTAAAACAGCAAGGCGAAAGACTTTGGTAAATTAGCGAATTAAATACACGGGAAAAGTGATGTTAAAAGCCAAAATCTTCGTTCAGTTAAAGGCCAGTGTCCTGGATCCGCAGGGTAAGGCAGTTAGCAATTCCCTGCACAGTTTGGGGTATAATGCAGTTTCTGAAACCCGGATCAGCAAATATATCGAGATTACCTTTCAGAATGACGATCGTGAGTTGGTGCAACTGCAGACCGAAGAAATCTGCAAAAACCTGCTGGCTAATCCGAATACGGAAACCTATCATTTTGAACTGGAGCAGCTATCTTGAAGGTTAGCGTAATCACCTTTCCAGGTTCAAATTGCGATCACGATGCCTATCAGGTGTTCAGCACCCGCGGTCATGAGACCAGAATGGTCTGGCACAAGGATCATGATCTCTTTTCTCCCGATCTGGTAATCCTTCCGGGCGGTTTTTCCTATGGCGATTACCTGCGTTGTGGAGCTTTGGCCAGGTTCTCTCCGATCGTGAAAGAGGTGATGGCTCATGCTGCCAAAGGTGGTTTGGTGATGGGTATTTGCAATGGATTTCAAATACTTACCGAAAGTGGTTTGCTGCCAGGAACGCTGCTGATGAATAGCTCTCTCAGCTTCATCTGCAAGCATCAGAAAGTGAGGGTGGAAACCGACCAAAGTCCCTTCAGCAAAGGGATTGCTCCCGGCTCTGTGCTTGATATCCCCATTGCCCACAAAGAAGGCAATTACTTCATCGACGCCAAAGGGCTGGGCTTGCTTCAAGATAACGATCAGATAGTTTTTCGCTACTGCGATGAGCAGGGCAATGTCTCACCAACCAGCAATCCCAATGGCTCGCTGGATAACATCGCAGGGATTGTAAACAAACAAAGAAACGTTCTGGGTATGATGCCACATCCGGAACGCAGCGCTACCGAAACCGTTCCCACCCAGGACGGAAGGCGGATTTTTGAAGCTCTGGAAGACTTGGTTGGCTGAACTGGTTGATCTTTTCTTTCCTCCGGCCTGCCTGGTTTGCGGGCAAAGATTGAGCGATCAGAAACAGGTGATCTGCGAAAGCTGTGAAGCCAGAATATCTTTGGTTTCACCCGCAGTTTGTCCGGTTTGCGGCTCGCAAAACAATAGCATCCCTTGCGAAGTGTGCGCTGAAGAGCAATTTGCCTTTTCTGCCGTCCGTTCGATTTTTAACTTCCGGGGTCCTGTAAAAGACCTCATTCACGAGCTGAAATATAACGGTTATAGCTCGCCAGCCGGCTATTTTGCCTTGCCTTTGGGGGAATTGATCGAAAGCGACAAGAACTTGAAAGAACACGACTTTATGTGTCCGGTTCCCCTGCATCGGGTTCGTAAGAGAGAAAGAGGCTACAATCAAAGCGGATTGATCGCCTATGCGGCTTCCGCCATCTGCGGATTGCCTTATGCCGAACCGCTGCAACGCAAATTTTACACTCGCAGTCAGACTCTTCTTTCCCGGGCACACCGCAAAAAAAACCTCATGAATGCCTTTAAGGTGAAACACCTGAACGAGGTGAAAGATAAAAAAGTAATCGTGGTGGACGACGTTTTCACCACTGGCAGCACTTTGAACGAAATCGCCAAAACCCTGCTGGCTGCAGGAGCAACCCAAGTAACGGCCTTAACTGTGGCCAGGGCATAGGCCTATGCAGAGCAAATATCTGGAATTGCGTCCTACGATGTCCGAAAGCGACATCAGCGACATGATCGAAAAAGTGGCGCGCTTTATCGCCGAAAGGCATTTGGCACCAGCGGGAATCCTGCTGCTGGAATCAGTGCGTCCCCTGCATGGGATCGGCAGTCAGGCCATGTTCTTCATTCTGCCTTTTGCCGAGATAATCTTTGATGCCAAGAAATACCAGCATTTTGCCATGATGATGGAAGATGAAAACAACCTGAAACGGCTGATCGGCCGCATCGATGAATTGGACGAAGAAATAAACTATGAACGCCGTAAAGCGGCAAAACTGAAAAGACAACGGCGTAAAGCCCAGTTCAGAGCTTTTTGGAAAAACCTGTTTAAACATAAAAATGCTTGAAAAAGCGGAGGATATATGCAATACGATGAAAAACGCCTTACCCGCATTGTTGCCACGGACTGTGGCAGCACCACGACCAAGGCGATACTTATCGAATGGGTGGATGGCGAATATCGCCAAACCATCCGCGGCGAAGCTCCCACCACGGTGGAAGCTCCCCTGAACGACGTGACCAAAGGTGTGATCAATGCCACTCAGGAGCTGGAAGAACTGGCGCGCCTGAAATACAAAAACCCCAATCTGAAGTTCATGGAAAACGGCGAATTCGTAATCCCCCGCAAAGGCGACATAGGCGTTGATGCCTATGTTTCCACCTCTTCAGCGGGTGGCGGACTGCAAATGATGGTTACCGGTGTGGTAGCGGCCATGACCGGTGAAAGCGCAGAACGTGCTGCCCTCGGAGCAGGTGCTATCGTGATGGACCTCATCGCCAGCAACGACAAACGCATGAACCACGAAAAGATCGAACGCATCCGTCAGCTAAGGCCAGACATGATTTTGATGGCCGGCGGCGAAGATGGTGGAACCGTGAAACACGTGGTGGAAATGGCTGAGCTGGTGGCCGGCGCAGATCCCAAGCCTCGCCTTGGTTCTTCCTACAAGCTCCCCGTTATCTATGCCGGAAACAAAGATGCACGCGATGAGATCAAGAACACCCTAGCCGAAAAGGTCGATCTGATCGTTACGGACAACATCCGTCCCAAGCTGGAACAGGAAAATCTGGGCCCGGCCCGCGATAAAATCCACGATCTCTTTATGGAGCACGTGATGCAACAAGCTCCCGGCTACAACAAGCTGATGGAATGGACCAAAGGGCCGGATCACGAAAACGTGCCGATCATGCCAACTCCCGCAGCCGTGGGAAACATTATGCAGGCCATCGCCAAAGAGGAAAAGATCGAAGTGGTGGGTGTGGATATTGGCGGAGCCACCACGGACGTTTTCAGCGTGTTTACCGAAGACTACATTTTTAACCGTACCGTTAGTGCAAACCTGGGCATGAGCTACAGTATTTCCAACGTTCTGGCTTCTGCCGGACTCGATAACATCATGCGTTGGGTGCCCTTCGATATCGACGAAGGCGAATTGCGCAACATGATAAAAAACAAGATGATCCGTCCCACCACGATTCCCAGTCTGCTGGAAGAACTGGTATTGGAACAGGCCATCGCCAAAGAAGCTTTGCGTTTGGCCTTCGAGCAGCACAAGGAATTTGCCAGCGGCCTGAAAGGTATGCAGCGTCAGCGCGATATTTCCGAAGCCTTCAGCCAAAGCACTTCTGGTGCCACGATCGTGAATCTGATGACCCTTAACCTTCTGGTTGGCAGTGGAGGAGTGCTTTCACATGCTCCGCGCCGCAATCAAACCGTGATGATGCTGATCGATGCTTTCCTGCCGGAAGGGATTACCCGCTTGGCCGTGGACAGCATATTCATGATGCCGCATCTGGGAGTTCTTTCCGAGATCAGCACAAAGGCTGCCACCGAGGTTTTCCGCAAAGACTGCATGGTGTATCTGGGAACCTGCGTAGCGCCGGTTGGCAAAGGCAAAATAGGCAAGCCAGCCCTCTATGCAAAACTCGAGTTCGCCGATGGACGCAAGTTCGAAGAGGAAATTCCTTATGGTGAGATCAGACTGATTCCCTGCGGCGAAGGAGAGGTTGCCAAGGCCAATCTGAAAGCCTTGGGCGGATTGATTCTGGACAAGGACAAGAACCGTGAACTTAATGTTGACCTGCACGGTGGAAAGGTCGGCATCGTGCTCGACACCCGTGGACGCCAGCCCTTCGGATTGCCCACTGAAAAACAGGAACGCATCGCTGCCCTGAAGAAGTGGATGAAAGAACTGAAAGCATATCCCGAACAGATCTTGGTATAGGAGGAAACCATGGGACAAGCATATTCTGCAGGATTAACCGTAACCGATAGCATAGTTTTGCGCAAAGAGCGCATCCTCCCTCTGAAGGGACAGGTTCTGGTAAAAAAGGGCGACATGGTGAAGGCCGACCAAGTGGTTGCCGAAACCCTTTTACCCGGAAAAGTGATTCCTTTTAACCTGGCTAACAAATTGGGCGTCACCCCGGCTCAATTGGCAACCTATATCAAAGTTCAGCCTGGCCAGCAGATCACCAAAGAAACCGTTCTGGCTGCCAATAAAGGCCTCTTTGGCCTGGGATTCCTGAAGAGCGAAGTTAAAAGCCCGGTGGATGGAGAAGTGGAAAACATCTCTGCCGTCACGGGACAGGTGCTCTTGCGCGAACCCCGCATCCCTGTGCAAGTGAAAGCCTTTATCGATGGCCTGGTAACTGACGTGATCGAAGGCGAAGGCGTGATCATCGAAAACAAAAGCGCGTATATACAGGGTATTTTTGGACTGGGCGACGAGACCGTGGGTGAACTGAAAATGCTGGCCGAAACCCCAGATGACGAGCTCGATCCTGCCAAAATAGACGAAAGCTGCCGCGGAAAGATTTTGGTGGCAGGTGCATTTCTGCACTTTCATGCGATCGACGTAGCCCGCAAGCACGGAGTAAAAGCCATTATCACCGGCGGCATAGACGACCAGGATATCAAGAAGCTCCTTGGCTACGACATCGGCGTGGCCATCACAGGACATGAGAAGATCGGCCTGACCATCGTTTGTACCGAAGGTTTTGGCAAGATCACCATGGCGCAAAAGACCTTTGATTTGCTGAAAGCCTTCGATGGGCGCAAAACTTCCATCCATGGCAGAACCCAGATCCGCGCCGGTGTGATCAGGCCTGAAATCATCATTCCGCTGGATTTTGACGCCAACGAACTGATCAGCAAAGAAGCCAGCCTGCCTATCCTGGAGCCGGGAACCCTGATCCGCATTATCAGACAGCCTCATTTTGGCCGCATCGCCAAAGTGACTGCCCTCCCTGAAGAGCTTACCAAAGTGGAATCTGAAACCCTGGTGCGTATCATGGAAGGCGAGTTTGAAGACGGAACCAAATTCAGTATTCCCCGTGCCAACGTGGAAGTAATAGAAAGCTAAGAGCTTATCTATACAATAACTTAATGGGCGAACTCCGGTTCGCCCTGTTCTTTTTCCGAAAACCCCACTCTGAAACCTGACACCTGAAACCTAAACCAGTATCATACCGGAGTCATACCGGATGAGCATACGGTATGACTCCGGTATGATAGCCTTAAGCCATCTTGTTCCGGCGCCAGTTTCCTGACACCTGACAACAGAAACATATCACCCCCTCCCCCCAAAAAAAACCTTGCCGGATAAGGCACTCTTTCAAAACATGTCCCCAAATTTTAGAATCAGCCTGTTACAATCAGGCTATTGGGAGTGTTAATGCGATTACAGACATTTCCTGGGGGTGTGCATCCCCATGATGAAAAGCATTTTAGCGCATCTGCACCAATCACCAAAGCCCCTCTTCCAGCCAAGGTAGCCATCCATCTTTCTCAGCACATCGGTTCTCCTTCTACGCCCGTGGTGTCCGTGGGAGATGAAGTGCTTACCGGTCAGTTGATAGCTGAGGCTTCGGGCTTTGTTTCGCTGAACCAGCATGCCTCAATTTCAGGCAAGGTAACGGCGATCGACCGCTTTCCTCATCCTTGTGGAACCAGCTCTTTGGCCATTCAGATCACTGGTGATGGTTTGGACAAATGGGTGGAACTGGCCGACGAATCGAATTTTATGGATTTGCCTGTTCCTGAGATGAAAAACCGCATCGCCGCAGCAGGTATTTGTGGCATGGGCGGAGCAGGATTTCCAACCTTTGTAAAGCTCTCCCCTCCAGAGGACAAACCGATCGACACGGTTATCCTGAACGGAGTGGAATGCGAACCCTTCCTCACCAGCGACTACAGGCTGATGAAGGAAAAAGCCAAGGACATTATCACAGGCCTGAAGCTGATCATGAAGATCGTAAACGCCAAAAAAGGCTATATCGGCATCGAAGCCAATAAGCCCGACGTGATAAAGGAAATGGACAAGCTGCTTGCCTCAGAAGCCAATCTGGAAGTGGTGGGTTTGAAGCTCCGTTATCCGCAAGGCGCAGAAAAACAGCTTATCTACGCTGCCACCAAACGCAAGGTTCCAGCCGGCGGATTGCCTATGGCCGTGGGCGTGGTGGTGCAAAACGTGGGAACCGCCTTTGCCGTCTATGAAGCCATCCGCTACAAGAAACCCTTGATCGAGCGGGTAATCAGCATTACAGGCTCACCCGTGGCCAAGCCGCAGAACCTTTTGGCGCGCATCGGAACCCCCTTTGCCGAACTGGTGGAGTTTTGTGGCGGAACCAAGGAAACGGTGGGTAAGATAATCTCCGGCGGACCGATGATGGGCTTCGCATTGCCTTCTCTGGATGCCGGAATGGGCAAAGGCAGCAGCGGGCTGGTTCTGATGAACGAGAAACAAGCCAAGCTGAACGAAGAAGGGAATTGCCTCCGCTGTGCCCGCTGCGTTGACGTATGCCCCATGAATTTGCTGCCCAGCCTGATCGCCGCCGCAGTAAAAAACAAAAACCTGGATATGGCGGTGCAGGCCGGTTTGAACGACTGCATGAAGTGCGGAAGCTGCGCCTATGTTTGTCCGGCTCAGATCAAGCTGGTGCAGTGGATAGACACCGGTAAAATCCGTTATGCGGAAGCCCAGCGAGCCAAGAAGTAGAGGTGAACATGAAAGATAAATACATAGTTTCTTCCGCACCCCATTTGCACGATAAAACCACCACCAAAAACGTGATGTGGAATGTGGTTATCGCGCTTACTCCAGCTCTGGTTTTTGCGGTTTACTATTGGGGCTTACGGGCACTGCTGCTAACCCTTTTGGGAGCTGTTTCCGCGGTGGTAACCGAAGCTCTGATCCAGAAATTCCGCAAAGTCCCGATCACGATTTACGACGGCAGCGCGTTCCTGACCGGAATGCTGCTTTCTTATAACATCAATGCCGGAGCACCCTGGTGGATGCCGGTCATGGGTTCGGTGTTTGCCATTGCGGTTGGCAAGCAGGTTTTCGGCGGGCTTGGCAACAACCCAGTTAACCCTGCCTTATTGGGACGCGCCTTCTTGCTGGCATCCTGGCCTTCCTTGATGACTTCAGGCTGGCTGAAGCCCAAAACAGGCACTCTCAGCGGCATAGCCGATCCCGAAACGATTGCCATGAATCTGCAAACCCTGTCTCCCAAGGCCTACGACCTGGTTACGGGAGCCACTCCTTTGAAGGTAGTGCAAACCCTTCGGGACAGCAGTTTCGTAGCCTCGATCAATGCTGACGCCGGAGAAGGAATAGACCTGGCAAACCGCATCTTTACAAACATAACCGAGCTTGATGCCTTAAAAAATCTCTTCTGGGGCAATATCGGTGGTTGCATCGGCGAAGTAAGCGCTTTTGCCCTCTTGCTTGGCGCAGCTTACCTGCTATACAAAAACATTATCGAATGGCGCATTCCGCTGTTCTACATTGGCACGGTATTTGTCCTCAGCTTCATCTTTGGCCCAATCAAGGGTGCAGGGTACAGCCCCATGCTGCCTTTCTTCCATATTTTTGCAGGAGGTTTGATGCTGGGCGCTTTCTTTATGGCTACGGATTACACGACATCGCCGTTAACCAAAAACGGACGCATTGCCTATGCCATAGGTTGCGGACTTTTAACCGTGGTTATCCGTTTTGTGGGGGGCTATCCGGAAGGGGTTAGCTACAGCATCCTCTTTATGAACGTAATGACACCCCTGATCGACAAACTCACCATGCCCAAGGCTTTTGGGAGGATCAAAAAATGAAGATGTTTATTCAGCTTGGCCTTATCCTGTTGGCTTTCTGCATGGTTGCAACAGCTCTTCTGGCCTATGTAAATTCCTTTACCAAGCCCCGGATCGAAGCGATCAAACTGAAGGAAGCGGCAGATGCCCGCAACGAACTGATTCCCGACAGCGATTTTGAAGAGATCAGCGGAGAAATGACCTATTACATAGCCCGGGACAAGAATACCAAAGAAATCAAGGGCTACACCTTCACGGCCGAACAGATCGGCTATGGAGGCCCGGTAAAAACCATGGCCGCGGTTGACAAGGACTATAAGATAATCTCCATAAAAGTGATTCAACAGACCGAAACTCCCGGCCTGGGCACCAACGCCACCAATCCCAAGTTTACCGATCAATTTAAAGGTAAAACACCTGATCAACTGACCGTGGACAAGGATGGCGGAGTTCCCCCAAATGCCATAAAAGCACTGACGGGAGCTACGATTACCACCAGAGCGGTAGCCAATGCCGTGAAAGCCAGCATCGAAAAGCTGAAGGCCAGCGTTTCCCAAACCTCGGAAACCGCGGCCTTGCCTGATCCTGAAAAAACCGGGGAGGATTACAAATGAGCTTTGTAAGCGAACTTACCAAAGGGATTATCAAGGAAAACCCCATCTTCGTGATCGTTCTGGGAATGTGCCCCACTCTGGCAACCTCCACTTCGGTCATGAACGCCCTGGGGATGGGCATGGCTGCCACTTTCGTGTTGGTCTGCTCAAACATCTTCATTTCCCTGATCAAAAACATCACGCCGGACAAAATCCGGATTCCGGTTTACGTAGTTGTTATCGCTTCTTTCGTTACCATCGTGGACCTGAGCATGGCAGCCTTCGTGCCCTCTTTGCATAAATCATTGGGGCTATTCATACCCTTGATCGTGGTCAATTGCATCATTCTGGGGCGCGCCGAGGCTTTTGCCAATAAGAATAATGTGCTTAATTCCATTGCCGATGGCATTGGCATGGGCTTGGGCTTCACTTTGGCTCTTTCGGTGGTTGCCACCATCCGGGAAATCCTGGGCAATGGCACCTGGCTGAACATCAAGGTAATGCCCGCTACCTACGATCCGATGCTGATAACCCTTTTGGCACCGGGAGCCTTTATCACCCTTGGCTTCCTGATGGCCTTGATGAATATGCTGAAGGAGAAGAAATAATGGGATTCCTGGGACAGCTTTTCTCGATGGCGATTGCCGCCATCCTGATTCAAAACTTCGTTCTGGCCAGGTTTTTGGGCTTGTGCCCTTACCTGGGTGTATCCAAAAAGCTCGATTCAGCCTTTGGCATGGGCATGGCCGTGATCTTTGTGATGACCATGGCTTCCGCCTTCTGCTATATAATCTACCAATACCTGCTGGTTCCCTATGGCCTGGAATACCTGCAGACTCTTGCGTTCATTCTCACCATCGCAGCTTTGGTGCAATTTGTGGAGATGGTTATCCAAAAGAACTCCCCAGCCCTTTACAAATCGCTGGGCGTATATCTTCCGCTCATCACCACCAACTGCGCCGTGCTGGGTGTGGCGATTCTGAATATCACTCCCCTGGCCGATGGCAGCCGCTATAACTTTCTCTGGTCGGTATTGAACGGCTTTTTATCCGGAGTTGGTTTTACCTTTGTGCTTTTGGCTATGGCCGGGATCAGAGAGCGCTTGGAACTGGTGGACATGCCCAAAAGCATGCGTGGAATGCCCAGTGGGCTAATCCTGGCCGGAATCATGGCCCTGGCTTTTTATGGCTTTATGGGCATGAAGATCTGAGGAGAGGATGATGAATGTAATAATGATGTTTATACCCCTGGCTGCTAGCACTGCAAGCACCATCCTGCTGCCGGTCGTCATCCTGGGTGCGCTGGGTTTGGTTTTTGGCCTGGTGCTGGCTTTTGCCGCCAAGGTTTTTGCCGTTAAAATGGATGAACGCGTGGAGCAGATCATCGCCGCTTTGCCAGGTGCCAATTGCGGAGCCTGCGGACAAGCCGGCTGTGCCGGTTATGCAGCTTCCATCGTGGAAAGCGACGCCGCCATCAATCTCTGCGCTCCTGGAGGTGCGGCCGCCGTGGAAAAAATCGCCAAGATCATGGGAAAAACCGCCACCGCCCAAGCCAAAAAAATCGCCCAGTTCCATTGCAGCAGTGGCGGCTACAACAATACCAAATGGAAATATGCCTACCAGGGCATCGAAAGCTGCAAATCCGCCGTCAATATCGCCGACGGACCAAACCTCTGCAGTTGGGGCTGCGTTGGCTTCAACGACTGCCAGAAAGCCTGCGTGTTCGACGCCATCAGCGTGGACGAACAGGGCATGCGCCAGGTTGACCCCGATAAATGCACGGCTTGCGGTGCCTGCGTGGCTGCCTGCCCGCGAAAACTGATCATGCTGATCCCCGAAACCAAGCACGTGATCATAAATTGCAGTTCAAAAGCCAAAATGCCTCTGGCCAAACAACTCTGCGGCACCGAAAAACCCTGCATCGGCTGCGGACTTTGCTCTCGCAAATGCCCCGTTCAGGCCATCACCGTGGAAGGAAACCTGGCTCGCATCGACTATGCCAAATGCATCGATTGTGGACTTTGCGCCACAGTTTGCCCAACCAAGTGCATCACGGACAGCAAGGCCGGGAAAAGACTGAAGGCTGAAATCGAGGCGGAAAAATGCATAGGATGCACCATCTGCGCCAAAGTTTGCCCCACCCAGGCCATCAGCGGAGAACTGAAACAGGCTCATACGGTGAACCAGGATGCCTGTATCGGTTGCGAGCAGTGCGTTGCCAAGTGCCCCAAGAAAGCCATTGTAATGAAATAAGATACAAACACCTATTCAAAAAAACGCCGGGGATTCTCCGGCGTTTTCTTTGCCTACAAAAAACCCCTTCCGGAGAAGGGGTTCAGGTCTTTGACTTAGGAGGTCGCACATTCATAGCCTTGGGGAAATCAGGCTAAAACCGGTGGGGGGACCGGTTTGAGATTCTCTTTTATATTACGCAATCCTTGTGCCAAATCTGCCAATTTGTTTATGTTTATGCAGGGCAAGCAAATAGGCCAAGCTGCCACGGCTATTGCCGCAGAAAACTGTGGAAATAAAGCAAAGCTCTGTGGATGGATTTCCACAGAGCTTCGGATTATAAGCCTTAGGGGTTATTTGAGTGTAAGTTTGGCGGTCTTTTTACCCAGTTTGTTGCATTCGGTTACCGCTTCGATCACGGTTCCGGGTTTCAGGTTGATCATCTTGTAAACTACGCTTCCGCCAGCCGCGGATTCCTGCATGTTCAAGCTTTGGCTGATCACTTCCTTGCCGCCCACCCTGATAATTATCCCACTGATAAAGTGGTCAGCGGCGTTTTTTACGCTGTGATCGAATTTAACGGTTAGAAGCTGGGTTTTGCTGTCGTAATTCAGGCTTACGTTGCTGGCTGCATGAGCCATCAGCCCTGCTGCGAAGACGGTCATCAGGATAAGGGTAATGATGTATTTCATGTTTGGCTCCCATTGCTTTTTTATAATATTCTAAGCCAAACTGTGCCGCTTGGCAAACAGCAAGGCCGTTACAGAGCCCATCGCTATGATATGTCTTAATTTAACCAGGGTTCGTTTATCGAGGGTCTTCGCTTCGCTACGAACCCATCGCTATGCTCTTTCGCTCTTCGGGCTTTGACAATAGCCTACACCACGCAAGGATTCTAATCATCGCTATGTAAAAACCCTGAAAGGGTGCCATTTTATTGCCTAGGGTGAAGCGTAAGCGGAACCCCAGGAACAGGATATAAGAATATTTCAGCCCCGGAGGGGCGGCACGCACCTTAGAAATACAATTACCTAGTTTTATGTGTCACCCATCAAGGGTTCATTTTATCGGGCGATCCATACCTGGGGTTACGCTAAAGCTCCACCCCAGGCTAAAATTTGCCATCCCTTCGGGATTATGGCTTACCTTGGGCGGAGCTGCAGCTTCATACCGGCTATGTAATAGTGCTCTTCCAGAGCTTTCCCCCTTTATTCTCTACTTAATGCCATGGGATTCAAGCCGTTCATCCTGCTCTCTTGCCACGCCGATTCCTCCCGGACTCCACCCGAGGTCCTCCCAATCTCATCCGCGTGGCTTCCGGGAGGATCTGGCGCGGCATTCGGGTGGCGAGCAAGGATCACTCAGCAAATCTAATTAGGGAGATACAATGTAAAGAAGATCCAAATCAACAGTTTTATAGTTTATATAACAACCCCTACAATAAGTTACACCCACTTGACTGCAAACACTCTAAACAATTCGTTTAACCTCTATCAAAAGAGGGTTATGGTAAAGGTATGGCCGATACACGGGTGGTTTTGCAGTGATGAAAGATATCAGAGGAATGCGAATAGCATGCATTAACAAAAATGGAAAATGGGCAATTATGAACCTAATAATGCAGCATTAGTTAACCCTTCCAGTATTGTATTATTTATCTATTACACGAACATCAATAACAGATAGATGAATACATTGCAAGCGTTATGATACGTATATATACTTGTAATGTCTGTAAACTAAGAATCTAATTGAAGAGCTAGTATTAAAGAAAAGTATTGACAGATTCTATGCAGTATTTGAACTCATTCTCTATGGGCATTGCATGTGAGGACTGGTAGCATAATGGAAAACAACAAAGAAACATACGACTATAAGGCAAGATTGAGAAGAGTTAACAAATGGTATCTAATGCAAGTGTTGGTGATGCGGCGTACACGGAACCAAGGGATTTAGTTAGCCTGTATGAAGCAAGTAAACTAGCGTCTGAGTTGCTGTCTAAAAATGTAACAACGTCTAATATCAGCTATTTGGTGCAGTATGGGCGGGTGAAGAGATTCGGTACGAATGGTAATATACTCG
Source organism: uncultured Candidatus Cloacimonas sp. (assembly GCA_964529335.1). GTDB lineage: Bacteria > Cloacimonadota > Cloacimonadia > Cloacimonadales > Cloacimonadaceae > Cloacimonas. Next base: position 18,499 of record CAZGWB010000014.1, on the reverse strand, counting down.
TATCTATAAGCGAATTAAAACAGTATTATAAAAATCACATGTATACGAAAGAAACGGCATGGAAAAAAGAACTTGGAAGCGACCTTAATTGGGCTTTGTCATTTGACCAGTACAAGGAAGCAGAGACAACTAAGCATGTGCATAGGTTGCATCCTTATAAGGGTAAGTTCATACCTCAGTTAGTAGAGTATTTTCTGGACGACCATATAGATCAATTTAAAACTCAAACATTCTTTAAAGTAGGCGATATTGTTCTTGACCCATTCTCTGGAAGCGGAACTACCCTTGTTCAAGCTAATGAGCTTGGGTTGAACGCTATCGGAATAGATGTTTCTTCTTTTAACGCTATGATTGGCAACTCCAAGGTTACTAGGTATAATCTTGAAGATGTGCATAGGGAGATTCGCAGAATAACTAATGAATTGAACGTTTATCTCTGGGATTCTCACGTGTTGGAGTTTGAGCAACAGCTTCTCGCTAAGCTACAAGCGTTTAATAACAAGTATTTTCCAGTGCCGGAGTATAAATACAATCTCAGACGTGGGTTGGTACAAGAAGCTATCTATGGGGCTGAGAAAGAAGCAGAATTTGCAATTGAGTTCAAGAATTTGGTTGAAGCATATGATATACGTTTGAAGCAGGAGAACAATAAATCATTCCTTGATAAGTGGTATTCACAGCATGTTAGGGAAGAGATACAATTCGTTTACGAAGAAATTCAGAAGATAGGCAATCCAGATACAAAGAACATTATCAGCATTATCCTTAGCAGAACAATCAGGAGTTGCAGAGCTACCACTCATGCAGACTTGGCAACGTTGATCGAGCCAGTCTATGCAACCTACTACTGCTCCAAACATGGAAAGATATGCAAACCGATCTTCTCAATCTTGAAATGGTGGACAACCTATACGAAAGACACCATGAATAGGTTGTATCAATTCAACAGATTGCGGACAAATACCGAGCAGATATGTTTGGTGGGTGATAGTAGGACTATTGATATAGCTTCAGAGGTTCAGCGAGCTAATCCACATTTAGCTGATTTGATTGGTGCTCAGAAGATCAAAGGGATCTTTTCCTCTCCTCCCTACGTAGGCTTGATCGACTATCACGAACAACATGCCTATGCTTATGACCTGTTTGGCTTCCCCAGAAATGATGACCTTGAGATTGGTCCACTCTACAAGGGGCAAGGTCGAGAAGCAAAAGAAAGCTACATAAAAGGCATAAGTGAAGTGCTTATCAACTGCAAGAAATACCTGGCAGATGACTATGATGTGTTCTTGGTGGCTAATGATAAATACAATATGTACCCCAGAATAGCAGAAAACGCTGGAATGAAGATAGTAAATCAATATAAACGACCAGTATTGAACCGCACCGAGAAAGATAAAGGTGCGTATTCGGAAATTATATTTCATTTAAAAGGGATATCATGACATGAAACTAGGCATCGCTTTATATAATAAAGATATAAGTGGGATTTATGTTTAACAATGATTCTATAACATTAGTGTTAAAAAGAAGCCTACAACAGAAGTTTCAGAATTACAAGCCTGAACCAGCATCCATGCCCTTTCATACGAGGCTGCTAGGTAAAGACAGGCTGGCTCTTTATTCTTTTATCCATTCGCTTAACACGAACTTTGGCACCAGTATTTTTGAACCCGTAGCGAAAGCACTGGCTGGTGATAAGTTCGCTAGTGCTCTGTCTCAACAAGTGGCAGGTAACAGGATTTCTTCTGAGGCTCATGGAGTTATTCAGGATATTATGGATAGCCTATCAACAGCCGCTTCGAGCCCCAACAAACCGGATGAAATTGAAGCCATAAGAAAAGTATGCACTAAGGGGAAAATGCAGAGCGTGAAGCCCACAAAGGTAGATTTGAGTTTAGTTTCCAATACTGGGACAATCTACCTAATAGACATCAAAACGGCTAAGCCGAATGCAGGCGGTTTCAAAGAATTTAAAAGGACACTTCTAGAGTGGGTGGCAGCAGTGCTTGCCGACAATCCAGAAGCAGATATACAGACTATGATTGCTATACCCTATAATCCTTATGAACCCCAACCATATAACAGATGGACGATGCGTGGTATGCTTGATCTTGATTATGAGTTAAAAGTCGCCAAAGAGTTTTGGGACTTTGTAGGTGGTGAAGGCGCCTACGAGATTTTGTTAGATGTTTTTGAACGAGTCGGGATTGAATTAAGACCTGAGATTGATAAGTACTTTGCAAGATTTGAGAAAAGTGTCTAGCCTCGCTCAATTCCAGTCCTAAGGCAATAGCCAAGGGAGCATGGACAATCAAGGAAATACTATTAAGTCCCTCCCAGGTCATCAAGCTGTTGATAGGACACGAAGTCGGGACGAAAGAGACGAAACTGTCATCAACAAAGCCCTTCCACACCTCCCGGTTGCTGTATAAGGAGAAAAAGAACGTGTATAATTACCTAGTATGCTATAATGAAAATGTATTGACTTTGCCAGGTTCCAGGACAAGGCAGAGGATATGCAAGCCTTTGCCAAGCTGTCCGAATAATTTGACTTTTGCATTCCCTACACCGATACCCTAGCAAACCTGAAGATCTATTATCTGGTCTTTGTGGCCGTAGCGACTGATGGCACGCATTATCTTGTCGAGCTCAAGGGCAGGGATGATCTGATTAGTTTGTGTCTATTGAAAGAAATATAGTCGCTATATGTCAGCATTATGTGATTATCATATAGCCTGCGATTCTGTGTATCTCACATAAATAGTAATAGATAGATTACAGAATAGTTTTGAATATACTCTGTCTCCAGGCAGTAGCTTCTGCTACCGTTGATCTATGATGTTTACTTTCTGAAGCCATTGAAAGGGTTTAGATAGAATACTGGCTAGAAGGGTTTACAATCTCTTTCAATCGTTCCAGGCTGTTGAATAATCTCTGCTATATTGTCTAAAGGTAAAGCGCAGATGATACAAGTGGGTACGATCCCCGCTGCTCAACAAAAACCAGCTATCCGCTATTTCCCGCTTTTCAGATTCTCGATCTGGGGTTTTACATGGGTTGTATAGCAATCCGGGCAGATGGAATGGCTGAACATGGTGTCGGTATGTTCGGAGATATACACTTCCACTTCCTGCCAATAGTTCTTGTCGGTGCGCACTTTTTTGCAATAGGAGCAGATCGGCAGCAGTTTTTCCAAAGAGGAGATCTTGGCTGCGGCCGCTTCCAAGGCTTGGCGTGAATATTCCAGGCGGAGAGCGGATTTTACCCTTAGGATCAGCTCCAGATTGGTAAAGGGTTTGCTGATGAAATCCATGGCACCCAGTTCAAAAGAGCGTTTCAGGGGTTCCAGGTTTTCGTCCATCGAGACAGCCGTGATCATCATCACCGGAATCTGTTCCAAGCTGGAATCGCGCTTTATCCACTCCAAAACTTCATAGCCGCTATAGCCCGGCATCATGATATCCAGCAGCAGAAGATCTGGGCAGTTGTGCCTGATATCCGAAAGCATCACTTTTCCAGAAGTGAAGGTTTTGATATTGCTAAAGCCATCCTGGCTGAGGACAGTGTGGATCAGCTTAAGGTTTGTTTCATCGTCGTCGGCGATGAAAATAAGCATTTTTTTCAGAACATTGTCTTTCACCATGAACCCTCCTATTCTTTCTTTGCCAACTGAGCAGCGTGTTCAAACATCTCTTTCAGGGTTTTGAAGCGGTCAAACATGGCCACTGCCTGCATCAGCTGTTTATCTTGAGTTATAGTTACTTTATAGGCTTCCTGGTCGCCTTTTACCTTGCGTACCAGCTCGCTTTTCAGAGTATTACGGATATAGGCGTCGGCGCTGTCCAGATCGGCCTGAGTGTATTTCACGTCTTGCTTTTTGGCATAATCCAGAAAATCCGTCATGATCTTGTTTGAGATCACAAAGTTATTGTCCAACTGGTGATTGTGATCCACCAGATAGTCCACGGTAAAATTGAAGAAGACGTTTTTACGGCGCAGCTCTGCACCAAACTGAGTGAGGAGATCGCTTTCGGCGATGATATCGGGCTGAATTCCGCCTCCGCCGTAAACCTTGCGGTTATTGGCAGTGTAGTAAATCTGTTTGTGATTCTTCTCGTCTTCTTTTTTGATCTCATCATCGCTAAGTTGCTGGCCCTTCAGCAGCTTGTCATTGCTCATCTTGTGGATGCAGCGTCCGCTTTTGATGTAATAATAGGAAGTGGTAACCTTAATTCCATTGCCGTTTGAGAGGGGTAAAAGCTGCTGCACGCTGCCTTTGCCGAAGGTGTTTTTGCCCATCACGAGGCCTTTATCCCAGTCTTGCAAACTTCCCGCAAAGATTTCGGAAGCGCTGGCTGAAGCTTCGTTTACCAGCACGATGATGGGATAATTGCGTTCTTTGGTGGCATAGCGGGTATAAAGCTGCTTGTTTTCGGTGCGGCCCTTGGTTTCCACCACCAGGCGGTTTTGCCCGATGAATTCGTTCACGGTATCCACAGCCTGATCCAATAGACCCCCGGGATTGTAGCGCAGATCGATTATCAGGCCAGTGATGCCATCGCTTTCCAGGCTGCTTAGCGCAGTCCGCAGTTCAGTTGCGGTATTTTCGTTGAACTGTGTTATTCTAAGGTATCCTGTGCCGTTATCCAGCTTGAAGCTATAGGGCACACTTTTTATTTTTATGATCTCGCGGATAATCTCGAAAGTGAGCGGTTCGGCCAGACCAGGACGGCTGATCGTAATTTCCACTTTGGTTCCCACGTCGCCGCGCATGCGTTTGATCGCTTCGTCGGTGGACATCCCTACCACAGATTCGCCGTTCACCTTTACGATTCTATCTCCCGCGGTGATTCCCATCCGGTAGGCCGGAGTTCCTTCGATGGGGGATACCACGGTAACGTAATCGCCGATTTTATCTATCTGAATCCCGAGGCCGCCAAACTGGCCTTTGGTGCTGGTGGTGAAATCCTTGAATTCGTCGGCGGTAAAATAGGTGGTGTGCGGATCCGTGGAATCCAGCATCCCTTCGATCGCCGCTTTGATCAGTTCTTCATCGGAGAGGTCGGTTACATAGTATTGTTTCAGCTTTTGAAGCACTTCGCTGAAAAGCTGCACCTGCGAATAGAGATTGGTGCTCTGGGGACGGTTTTGGGCATAGGCGTCGGTGGCCACTACCAGCATAATGGCACTCAGCAACCAGATGCTGATAATCGAGATCAGCGCAAGCTTCTGTTTGGGTCTAATCATTTCCTTCTCCTATAAAGGGTTGCAAAAAGGCAAGTAGCTGCCTGTGAATTTCTTCGGGCGTTTGTTCTCCGTTTAAAACAACATATCTGGAAGGGCATTTATTGGCAATAAATAAAAATTGCTGTCTCACCCGCTCGTGGAAATCGGTATTCTCCTTTTCCAGGCGGTCGAGCTGACGGTTTTGAATGCGGGAAAGGCCCACCTGAACGGGTAAATCAATCAGAAAGGTTAGATCGGGAATGCGGCCATAGGTGGCAAAACGGGTAAGCGTGTCGATCAGGTCTTCATCCAGCTTGCGAGCTGCTCCCTGATAGGCATAGGTGCTGTCGAAATAGCGGTCGCAAATCACAATGCAACCCTTGTCCAAAGCCGGAATGATCAGTTCTGCGGTGTGCTGAGCGCGGCTGGCGCAATAGAGTAGTAATTCGGTTTCCGCGGTCAGATTGGCATATAGGGGGTTTAGCAAAATGCTGCGGATGGCTTCGGCGATCACGGTGCCCCCGGGCTCACGCGTGGTAAGATAGGGCAGATTCCTTTGCTGCAAGGCCTGAACGAGCATTTTTACCTGAGTGCTTTTTCCGCTGCCTTCGATACCCTCGAAGGTGATGAAGAGGCCTTTAGATAATCGTGTCATGTTTATAGTTCCTGTCATTACGCTCGGGATTGTCGATCAGGAAATGCGCTCCTCGGCTTTCCTTGCGCATCAAAGCGCTGCGCACCACGGCAATTGCGATTACCGCCATGTTTCGGGTTTCCACCACTTCCTTGCGGACGGAGTTGTGCTGATAAAAGTTATTTATCTCATTGTAGATGTTTTCCAGCCTGGACAGCGCGTATTTCAGCAATCTGCGGCTACGACGGATTCCAGCATAGCCATGCATGATGGTGCCAATGATTTCTCGGTTATGGCTGATGATGACCCACTCGTTTTCGTTGAACTCGTCTTTCAGATGCCAGTCCGGAATTACCGGGAAACTCACCTCTTCCAGATTGGAAGGATGATTGGCCGCCCGGTAGGCCACTACCAGAGCTTCCAAAAGCGAGTTTGAGGCCAGACGATTAGCTCCATGCAAGCCGCAACAGGCAACTTCACCGGCCACAAATAGATTGCGGATATCCGTAAGGCCATCGATGGTGGAAAGCACCCCACCACAGAAGTAGTGCGCTGCTGGTGCCACAGGGATGGGATCGACGGTGAAATCGATTCCGAAACTTTGTAGTCTGGCGTTTATAAAGGGAAAGTGGCTTAGCAGTTTAGCCTTGTCCACTCCCGTTGCATCGAGGTAGCAATACTTCTCACCGCGCTTTTTCAGTTCGGCATCGATGGCTCGGGAAACCACGTCGCGGGGGGCAAGATTGCCCTTCGGGTGATAAGCTTCCATGAAGGCCTGCCCATCCGACAAGCGCAAAATTCCTCCCTCGCCACGCACTGCCTCACTGATCAAAAAGGTGCTTCCATCGGGGCTCCAAAAGGCGGTGGGATGAAACTGCACAAATTCCATATTAGCCAATCTGGCACCGGCTAAACGAGCCATTGCCATGCCATCACCTGTGGCTACGCTGGGATTGGTATTGTGCGCATAAATTTGCGATGCGCCACCGGTTGCCATCATGGTTTTACTGGCCTGAAAGATATCCACCTGATTGCTTGTGGTATCCAGAACATAAGCGCCCCAGCAGGAAATCCCCGGTATGAAGCCATCATCCTGCTTCACATGGTGCTGTGTGATAAGGTCGATGGCGATGCGGTTTTCGTAGATATCGATATTCTCATATGCCTGGCATTGTGCGATCAAGGCTTCCATGATCTGGTGTCCGGTGGAATCTGCGGCATAGGCCACACGGCGTTTGGTGTGTCCGCCTTCCATTGTTAGGGAAAGGTTTTCCAGGCAGGTATCGTAGCTTTCGTCCAAACGGGTAAAATCGGTGCCCAGTTCGATCAGATACTGGATCAGAGCCGGCCCTGACGAGATGATCTGAGAGATCACCTGGCGTTTACCCAGTTCAGCTCCGGCCTGGAAAGTATCTTCGATGTGCTCGGCAAAGGAATCCTTGGCATCTATGGCAGCGGCTATGCCTCCCTGAGCATAATCGGTGTTACAATCGTAAAGGCCGCTTTTGGTTACAATTGCCACGCGGCCATGTTTTGAGCTTTGCAGAGCGTAAATCAGCCCTGCTATGCCAGATCCGATCACCAAGAATTGGTAGTTATAGGTCATTTATCAGTTTTCCCATTACTATGGCATCTTCTTCCGGATTGCTATAGTAGTTTTTGCGGGTTCCGATCGCCAGGAAGCCATGTTTTTCATATAGTTTACGTGCCTTATAATTCGAAACACGCACATCCAGGTAAAAGGACCTTACACCTTTGGCATGCATTATACCAAGGGATTCCACCAGCAGGTATTCACCCCATCCGCGCCCCTGATAACAAGGCTTTACTGCGATATTGATGATCACCATTTCGTCTGCCACACCATGGTAGAACACATAGCCGATTATCTCATCTTTATATAGCAGTGAAAAAGCTCCGGGGATCAGAAAATCGGTGAAAGCCTCAGCCGGCCAGGGAGAAGGAAAAGCTTCCTGTTCGATGTTTATAATATGGGGAAAATCCTCTTCCACCGTTTCTCTCAGGTTTAGCTCGCTGTAATCTCTTTGCACTTGGCATCCCAGGAAGCAGGCTACATCTTTTCCGGTGCGCTTATGCCCATCAGTTCGAAGCAAATGGCCATCACGTTTTTAACGGTATGGATCAGCATCAGACGGGCATGCGAAAGCTCCAGGTTTTTGGCGCTGACGATTTGGTAATGTGCATAATAGCGATGCAACATACTGGCCAGCTCTTCCAGATAGGTGGCCAAACGATGAGGTTCACGATGCTGAGCGATAAGAATAAGCAATTCAGGCAGATCAGCCATTTTCTGGATAATGGCCAGCTCTTCCGGTTTGCTCAGCTTGGCGGCTAGCTCTTTTTTAAAGTGTTTTGGATAAACCTTGTCCTTGCGGGCTTTCTTGATAATGCTGCAGATCCGGGCATGGGCATACTGGCAGTAATATACCGGATTCTCATTGTTTTGCTTAAGGGCCAGCTCCAGATCAAAATTCAGATGCGCATTGGCTTTGCGGGCAATGAAGAAATAACGAGCGGCATCCTTGCCAACCACGCTGATCAGATCGTCCATGGTAACTATCTTTCCGGCGCGTTTGCTCATTTTTACCCGTTCCCCGCTTTCAAACAGGTTCACCTGCTGCAGGAAGATGATCTCCAGCATGCTGTCGTCATAGTTCAAAGCTCTAAAGGCAGCCCGGATGCGAGGCACATAGCCATGGTGATCGGGACCAAAAACGTCGATCAACTGAGTGAAACCCCTCTGTATTTTGGTTAGGTGATAGGCCAGATCGGGCACGAAATAGGTAATCGAGCCATCGGACTTCATCAATACGCGGTCTTTGTCATCACCGTATTTGGTGCTACAAAACCAGATGGCATCCTCTTTTTCGTAGGTGCAATCCGCTTCCGTAAGGTAAGAAAGCACTTCTTCCACCACACCTTCCATCCGCAGAGTTTTTTCCGAAACCCAGCCTTCGAAGACCACACCGAATTTTTCCAGGGAACTTCGCTGCATCTCCAGCAGTTCGGAGAGCGCAAACTCTTTCAAATGCTCCATGCGGTCTTTTTCGGTAAGCATAAAAACCCGGTTTCCTTCCAGTGCGTTCAGGCGTTGAGCCAGATGTTTCACATACTCGCCATGATAGGCTTCGTAAGGAAAATCGCCGATTTTTTCGCCATGCAGCTCACGCAGGCGCAATTCCAGGGATTCCGCCAGGATATCCACCTGGTTTCCTGCATCGTTTATATAGAATTCCCGGGCTGGGGCAAAGCCTACGTATTTCATGATGCGGAAAAGCGTGTCGCCAAAAGCTGCGGCTCGGGCACTAACGATGTTCAGAGGACCCGTGGGATTGGCCGAAACGAATTCCAGCAGGATCTTTTCCTGGTTTCCATACTCGCTCTTGCCATATTCTTCATCTTTGAAAATCTCCCAAAAAACTTGCTGATACATGGCGGGAGAAAGATAGAAATTTATGAAACCAGGGCCGGCTATCTCCACCTTCTTGAAGGATTTGTTCTTCTTCAGTTCCTTCACCATTTTTTCTGCCATCAGCTTGGGGTTTTGCTTGTTCTCTTTTCCCAAAACCAGGGCAGCGTTGGTTGAATAGTCTCCAAATTCAGTATTATTGGGTATCTCTACGCTGAATTCCTTGGTTCGGCTCAAGCCCAGAGTGTCCAGAACTTCTATAAGCTGTTGGTGCAAGATATCTTTGATCATTTCAAATCCTCGTCGGGCTTGCGGTTTTTCACTTTTTCGAAGAGCTCATCTATTTTATAATAATCCCGGGTTTGGGGCAGGAAGATGTGCACTACCAAGTCTCCGATATCGATCAGCACCCATTGACCAAAGTCCAGCCCTTCTTTGCTAAGTACTTGCAGATGGTTTTCCTTGGCCATCTCGATCAGATGGTTTGCTATTGCTCTGTTGTGAACGTCGGCGCTGCCTTCGCAAACCACTATCACATCGGTGTAGTCGGTTTTGCTTTGCAGGTCGTAAACTCTCACGTTTTCAGCTTTTTTCTCGCTCAGCCAATGCAGGATGGCTTCCAGTTTGCTGTTTTCGGCCAAGTTTAGCTCCTTCTCATTTTTTGATATACTCTTCATAATCTCTGCCAACTATTATCTCAAAGTCAGCGCTGTAATACTCGTTTTCAGCGCTTGTCCAGCGTTGAATTCCGGTCATTTTGATCAGTCGTTCCAGGTCTTGCCGGTCGCCTTTACGCATCACGATTACCGATTTATCGTAGATCGGTTTGGGCGTATCGGCCAAGCTCACCACTTCGATATTCTTGTCCTTTAAAGCTTCGGCAAACTCCGAAGCGAGCTGCTCATAGCCACAACCATTGGAAACAACAACTTTTATGGCTGGCAATTTGTCTTCTCCATAGGCTGTAGATTTCTGAGCATCTGCTCTGAACCAAAAATGATAAACCAGAATGCCGGCGATCACCAGAACGGCAATCACGATGGGCAGCCAGATCTTCCATTTTGGGGGCAAGTTATTTTCAGGGGGGTTGTTTGTCAATTCCAAGTCATAACTCCTTTTCGGGCTTTAGCTTGGTAAATTCTGGCACTAGCTTTTGATAAGCGGATTCGAAGGATTCCGGAATCACTCTTTGCCGGCAAACCACACTCATGAAGTTACTATCGCCCTGCCAGCGGGGAACGATATGCACATGCAGATGTTCAGCAATCCCCGCTCCGGCCGCAGAGCCGAGGTTAATCCCGATATTCAGACCATCGCAATGATACACCCGCTTTAGGATGCTTTCGCTTTCTCTGATTAGCCAGCCCATATCAGTCCAGGTTTCTTCTGCCAGTTCGCTCAGGCAGCATTTGTGCTCGTAAGGAACTATCATCAAATGGCCGTTGTTGTAGGGATAGCGATTCAGCATCACATAGCTGTGTGTGGAGCGGAAAAGGATCAGGTTTTCGGCATCTGCACCCAGGTTTTGATAGCGGCACATTATGCAATCGCCGGCTTTTTCTCCCAAAATGTAATCTATTCGCCAAGGAGAATAGAGGTATTGTTTTTCTTCCATAGCAGGCTTGGGATTTCGGGGAGTTGCCTTTTTGCCGGATTTAGTCATAGCTTAGCTCTTCGATTACCTGCAAACCGAAGTCCAGAATCTCACGATCATGGATAATGGCATTTACCAAGATGTTGTGTCCCTGCAAAATCGATTCCACGGAAACCGTGCTATGCTCCAGATAGCAATTGGGGCCGATCACACAGCCTTTTTCCAGGTTGCATTTTCCTTTTATCACGCAGCCTTGGTGGATTTCCACATCAGGCTCGATCTGAACTTCGTCACCGATATAAACGCTGCTGGGATTATGGATCACCACTCCGTTATTCAACCAATGCTTCCGGATCCTATCCACATAGATATCTTCCAATTCGGCAAGCTGTTCCTGTGAGTTAACTCCGGAAACCTCCATCAGGTCTTCCAGAATCACAGAAGAGACGGTTTTTCCCGCTTTGTAAAGTATTTCCACTGTATCGGTGAGGTAAAACTCACCCTGTTTATTCTGATTTGAAGTCTGTTTTAAAGCGGCAAAAAGCTCAGCAGACCTGAAGCAGTAAATCCCTGTATTCCATTCTTTTATTTGTCTTTGCTGCTCCGAGGCATCTTTGTATTCGATGATCCCGCATAGCTTGCCATCGCTATCGCGCAACATGCGTCCATATTTGCCGGGATCGTCTAGAAATGCGGTTAGGACAGTGCAAGCCGCCTGGCTTTGCTGATGCTCCTTATAGAGCCGGGTAAGGGTTTCAGAGCTCAGTAGGGGAACATCGCCGCACAGGATCAGAATATCCTGCAGGGGATCGCTAAAATGCGCTTCGGTGATGGAAACCGCATGGCCGGTACCAAGCTGTTCGGTCTGTTCGGCAAAAATCAAACGGTCGTCTTCCTCCAGACAACCGATCACGCTTTCCTTCAGATAGCCCACCACCACGCAAAGCTTTTCAGCCTGCACCTTGGTGGCAGTATCCACCACGCGTTGGATCATGGGTTTATCTGCCAGGGGAAAGGTTACTTTGGCGCGTTCGGATTTCATCCGCGTGCCTTTTCCGGCAGCAAGGATAATCGCTGCAAGAGAATTCATTGGGTTCCTCCAGGATTTCTTAACTGATAGTATAATTCACTGTAAGTCTTTTTCATAACGGGATGCTGAGAATCGGGAATAAGCTCGCATAGAAGCTGTAGCACAAACAGCCGGTTGTGCAGGTCGGGATGGGGAACAGAGAGCTCCGGAAAATCAGGCAGATCTTGGCAGCAACGGATTTCCAAAACCAGGTCTTCCGCCAGCAGGATATCGATATCGATAATCCGGGGACCCCACTTTTCTTTTCTTACCCTGCCCATGGCCTGTTCAATGGCCAGCAGCTTTTTTAGAAGCGCTTGCGGAGCCAGCGGGCTCTCCACTTCCAGGATTTGATTGAAAAAATCGGGCTGCTCGGTTTTGCCATAGGCAGCCGTTTGTATGCGGGAAGAAAGCCTTAGCAGGCTTATGTCCGGATCGGTCTGCATGGTTGCAATGGCCTTGTCAAGCTGCCGGGAAGGGTTTTCGAGGTTTGAACCCAGACAGAGATAGTAGATCATTATCTCCTCTTTTCTTCCTTGCATTGCCTATGCATTACGCATCAAATGCCTATCACATTCGTATTTCATGCGTATTGCTTGGACAATGGAAGCAAGGAAGCAGTCCAATGCGGCAAAAAAAATCGCGTATGATGCATTTCATTTACCGGTTCAGCTACGGCTGCGGCTGAGCTCCACTTCTACCGACTGTAAGTTCCCCTGAATCGGGACGGATGGCTTTTGGATGCGGATAATGATCTGCTGCAAAAGGCAAAAGTCTGCCAACAACTTGTCGGCAATCATATTGGCGCAGGATTCCAAAAGCTGAAACTGGTGCGATTCCATGATCTCTTTCACTTCTGCATAAACCCGGGTGTAGTCAATCGTATCCTCCAGATGCCGGATTTTATCGTCCAGCTCATTATCGGTGACCAACTCCAGACTCACGATGAAACGCTGACCCAAAGTGCGCTCTTCCGCATGCACGCCATGATAACCATAGAACACCATTTCATTTAGTTTTATCTTCATAATTTTCCCGCTATGCGGATCTCCAGTTTGCTACCTATCTTTTTATCCAGCCAGCGCAACAGAAACATGGACAAGGCCATGCAACCAAAACCACAGGCTACTGCAGCGGGTTCCACCAGCCACCGAGAAGCTATTAAAAAACCTGCAACGAGCATCAGCAGAGGAAGCCCGAAGATAAGCAGGGAAGCCAAAGTGCGTCCTGCAGGAGAGATCTCCAATTGAACGCTGTCCCCTACCTGTAAAGGCAGATCGGAAAGCAGATGAAACACGGCCGGAGTGCTTTTCCGGAAGCATAAACCCTGCATGGAACAGCTTTTACAGCCGCCCCCACGGATAAGTTCAACGGTTATCTGCCGGCCATTTACCCCGCTTACCAGGCCGCGATCTTCGCCGCTGGATTCACTCATGATCCCCGCTTTTAGCGATACGCTCGATAATCGCAGTAGTAGAGATACCGTCCTTGTAGGAAAGAGTTTTTACCTGCCCTCCTGCAGCCAGAACCAGGTCAGCCCCTACGATCTCATCCAGAGCCCAATCTCCGCCCTTCACCAAAACGTCGGGCTTGATCAACTTGATCAATTCGTAGGGAGTGTCTTCTTCAAAGATGCAGACGAAATCCACCATTTCCAAGGCTGCGGCCACAATGCTGCGCTCTTCCTGAGGGACAATCGGACGTGAATCCCCCTTCAGCCTCTTTACCGAAGCATCGCTATTCATGCCCAGAATCAGGCAGTCGCCCAAATTGGCCGCTTCGTTTAGATAGATCACGTGTCCGGCATGCAGGATGTCAAAACAACCATTGGTGAATACGATCTTCCGTTCTTGCCGGCGCAGTTCCTGCACCACGGAAGCGATTTCACTGAAAGGGACAAGTTTGTTCAAGATCATGCTTCGCTACCTTTGTTAATTTTCATGGTCCTTATACTTCTTCGGACGAAGGAGTTCCATGACTCCTCGACCTATCGACTTAACTAGTTTCATGAAAGTTAGCCCAAATCTCCTCACTGCTCGCAGTTGCAGTTCCCTGTTTTGCCACTACCACTGCTGCGGCATGATTTGCCACGAGAGCCGATTGAATAATGTCCTGGCCTGTCAGATAGGCAGCCGTCATGGCACTGATCACGGTATCTCCGGCACCCGATACGTCATATACGTCCCGGGCAAAGCTGGGCAGATGTTTTATCAGTTTATCGGGTCCAAAGATGAACATACCCTGGCTACCACGGGTAACCACCAGGTGTTTTATCTCAAACTGACGGCAAATGATTCCGGCATAAGAGATAAACTCGTCCTCATTTTGGAATCTCCGTCCCATATAGTCCTGCAGTTCCTTGTAGTTTGGCTTCAGGATGTCCAGATTGCGATAGTAGTTAAAATTGGCCAGCTTGGGATCTACGGCAACCACCACTCCCTGCTGGCATGCCAGTTCCAGAACCTTGCTGATAAAATTACCATTTAACAGCCCTTTATCGTAATCCTCGATAATCAGGGCATCACATTCCGGCAAACGGGTTTTTATGTGCGCATAGATGGCTTTTTCCAGCTTGGGGCTAAGCTCCGAGGTATCTTCGCAGTCCAAACGGACAATCTGCTGACTGACAGCACCGATTCTGGTTTTTAGAGTCGTAGGTCTGTTGTCGTCGGGAAAGAGTCCTTCAGTAGTTATCTGCCTTTCCTGCAATAGGTTCATCAATATTTTTGCCTGGCTGTCTTTTCCTGTAATGCCAACTAGTTCGGTTTTCACACCCAAGGCAGCAAGATTGACCGCTACGTTGGCAGCTCCCCCAGGACGGTATTCAGTGCGGTTGATCTCCACGATCGGAACTGGCGCTTCTGGAGAGATTCGCTGCACCTTGCCCCACAGATATTCGTCCAGCATCACATCACCCAGAACCATTATTCTGCTGGTTCTAAAGCTTTCCAGGATTGATTTCAGGTCTTTTGGCCGCTTAGATTTCATTGGGCACTCCCAAGGGGTAGATTCCATTGAAACAAGCATAACAATAGCTTTCAGGCTGTGAAACGCAAGATCGCAAATCATGAATATCGATGTGTTTAAGGCTGTCCACGCCGCTAATCCTGCGGATTTCTTCCATGCTGTGACGGTTGGCCACAAGTTCCTGGGCATCCGGAGTATCGATGCCGTAAAAACAGGGATGCTTCACCTGCGGACTTCCGATTCTTAGATGAATTTCTGCGGCTCCGGCATCCTTGATCAAGCGAACTATCTTGCCGATGGTGGTGCCGCGCACGATGCTGTCGTCGATCAGCACGATCCGTTTTCCAGCAAAGAAATTTGGCAGCACGTTAAACTTCTGACGCACGCTTTCATCGCGAACGGTTTGTTCCGGTTTGATGAATGTCCGGCCTATATAGTGATTGCGAATCAGCCCCAAGGACAAAGGTGCACCGCTTTCATTGGCATAGCCCAAGCCGATAAAATTTGACGAGTCTGGAACGGGAACCACGATGTCCGGTTTCAGATCCTTGTCCAGTTTGGCCAAGGCTGCTCCAATCCTTTCCCTAACCCGGTAAACGTCTTCATGAAAATGGCAGCTATCCGGCCTGGAAAAATAGATGTGCTCGAATATGCAATGCCTTTCCGAGCTGTTCTGACGGTAAAGATTGGCATCGTTCTCCAAAACCACAATCTTGTCAGCGCTCACTTTGATGATACCGGCTGGGGGAACTTCCTGGCGGTCGATCACTCCCAAAGTATCCAAAGCACAGCTCTCCGAGGCTACGACCACAATTCCTTCCGGAGTTTTTCCCCAAACCATGGGCCTGATGCTGTGCGGATCGCGAAACATATATAGCTCGTCGCGGGTGCAAAGTACGCTGGAATATGCCCCTTGCACATCTTTCATCAGATTCCGGATGGCTTCGCTGATTTCGTCGTTATGGCGTAAAATTCGATAAGCAAGATACTTTACCAGCAGTTCGCCATCGTTATCGCTTTTAAAATATACATTTTCGGCTTCCAGCTTGCTGCGCACCGAGGCATAATTCACCAGGTCGCCATTGGAAGCCAGAGCATAGCTGGGCCCGGAAAGGGTATCCACCAGGTGGGGCTGAGTATTGAATTCTGTGGCGCTGCCTTTGGTGGGATAGCGAACATGCCCTACCGCAATGCTTCCAGGCAGTAATGCCAGCTTATCTTCGCGGAAAACTTCCTTCACCAAGCCCATTTTTTTGCGCAGACGGATCACCTTGCCATCGCTGACCGCCATGCCACAGCTTTCCTGACCTCTGTGTTGTTCGGCAAAGAGCCCCAAAGCAGCTAAACGGGCAGCTTCAGAGCTGCCAAATACTCCAATTATTCCACACATCTATTTCTTTCCTTGGCGGGAAAAGGCTATTTTGTTCTCTGTGCCATTCAAAAGACGCTGCAGATTGGCACGGTGCTTGAAAATGATCATTAGCACTACGATCGTGATAAGTGCCAAAAGGGCATAATCAGAGGTTCCGCGCAGGCTGATCTGCCAGAGGGCGTGTCCCAAAAAAGCCAGTGCTCCCAGAACGGAACCCAATGAAACATAACGGCTTATCGCCACGATAATGATAAAGACACAGATCGCCACCAAAACACTCAATGGCGCCAGAGCCAAAAAAGCTCCTCCGGCTGTGGCAACTCCCTTGCCGCCTTTGAAGCCGAGATAAAGGGGAAATACATGCCCAAAGATCACCACTAAAGCACAAAGACTAATGAAGGGACTGCCAGGCAACAGCCAGGTTTTGGCCAGCAGCACTGCCAGCAGACCTTTGCCCATGTCCATCAGCAAAACAAGGACGCCTGTGGTGGTGCCAAACATACGGAGAGCGTTGGTTGCGCCAATATTGCCGCTTCCGCCTTTGCGGATGTCTTTGTGGTAGAAAACGCGGCCTACGATCCAACCGATGGGAACACTGCCCAAAAGATAGGCAAAAAGCAGTAGCAGCCAAGCTGTTAGGTTATTCTGGAGCATTTTCATCATCCTCTTTGCCACGTCCTTTAAAGATCAGCTTGATGCTAACTCCCTCAAACTTGAACATTTCACGGATCTGGTTGTGAATGAACCGCCGGTAATTTTCCGTGATCAGAGCTGGAGCATTGCAGAAAAAGATGAAGGTGGGCGGCTTGATCGCAGCTTGGGTTATGTAGAAAATCCTGGCATGCCGGCCAGTGGGATGAGTGGGCGGACGTTTGGCGATCACGGTATCCATAAAGCGGTTCAATTCTGAGGTGGGAATCCGCTTTTCGCTTTCTTCCTCTATCTTTACCACGGTTTCCATGATCCGGTGTATGCGCTGGCTGGTTTTGGCGGAAATGAAGATAACCGGTGCAAACTGCAAGAAAGGCATCTGCAGATGCAGCTCTTTGATGAATTTATTAGTGGTGTTGGTTTCTTTTTCCACCAGGTCCCACTTGTTGTAAACCACCATGATTTCTTTCATCTTGCGTCTTGCATAGCTGGCGATCTTGATGTCCTGGGTGCTTAGTTCCTCGTCCGAGGTCAGCACCAGAACAACGATGTCGCATCTGTCCACAGCTTCGATGGTGCGCATCACGCTGAAGTATTCCACGCCATAGTTTACTTTGGTTTTGCGTCTTAGGCCTGCTGTGTCCACCAAAACATAATCTTTGCCGTGATAGCGAATCGGAGTGTCGATGGAATCCCTGGTGGTTCCGGGAATATCGGTAACTATCTGTTTATTGTCGCCGATCAAAAGATTCACGATGGATGACTTGCCCACATTAGGCTTTCCAACCACAGCGATGCGGGTGGCTTTTCCTTTTTCGTCGTGGTCGATCTCCTTGGTTTCGGGAATCAGGGACAGCAGTTCATCCAAAAAGTTACCGGTATTCCTGCCTTGAGAGGCGGAAATCGGAAAAGCTTCTCCAAAACCAAGCTGCAGAAAGTCGTAAAGCTCCCATTCATATTTCTCGTTATCGGCTTTATTGGCCACCAGCATCACCTTGTCGCGATGCGGGAAGAGGATTTTGGCGATCTCTTTGTCGATATCCGTGGTGCCTGTCATGGCATCCACCATAAAGAGGATCAGATCACTTTCATCAATGGCCAGAAGTGCTTGGTGCTTTATCATTTTATCCATGGTTTCGCCGCTGTCGAAAACTATCCCTCCGGTATCAACCAGCTTGAAAACCTTGCCATTCCATTCCACGTCCTCATATTTGCGGTCGCGGGTGATACCTGCCTCAAAATCCACTATGGCAGTCCGTTTGCGGCAAAGCCGATTGAACAGGGTCGATTTTCCCACATTGGGGCGTCCCACTATCGAGACTACGTATTTTCGCATATTGTTCCTTATCAATTCGATCAAACTTAAGCAAATCAAGCATTTTAAAAGGGCTTATTTTGTCAACTGCGGGGTTGTGGAGCCTTGGAGTTCTGGAGTGGGCGATGTCCTCATCGTCCATCTCGTCCAATATGTCCACTTCGTCCAACCTAACTTACCTGAGACCTGTTATCTGACACCTGAAAACTGAACCTTATCATACCGGAGTCATACCGCATGC
>CAZGWB010000013.1:0-40132 GCA_964529335.1 uncultured Candidatus Cloacimonas sp. | reverse complement strand
GTTCCCGCAAAGGAGCGAAGCGGCTTTGTGGGATGCTTATGCACATGTTCAGCAGTACCGACTGGCGCACCTCATCAAGCCCATTATAGACATCGGGAATCTCTTCAAGTAGTTGCTGCTCGCAGTCCTGGATATCTCGCTCCAGCAAGGCATAAGCCTCTTTCTGGGAGATACCCCGATCATCGAGATTGCGGCCGATACCGATGGTCAATTTGCCCGCAGTGCAGCGGTATGGCTTCAGTCGCAGACCTTCGTGTCTGACTAACTGAGCTTTGGTTCGGTTCATCAACGCTTCTGTCATGCTATCTCCTTGTTCCAGATGTGATCATTGATCCAGAGCAAGGAAGCCACTACCCTGTATTAACACAAATAAGGATGCATAAGGATGCGACAGGATTTGGAATTTGATTTTTTAATTTGCTTTTTCTTGGCATTGGGTTATTTTATTTAAAAAATGGGTCGATTCTGCCATGTTGAACAGTTACTGGTTTAGATCAATTAGTCATATTGCTTGAATATATGAGTAAAGTAGAAGTATTTTTGGAATAAAAAATGGAGGTACGATGAAATATTTCTCTATTATGGCATTAGTGATCTTGTGTTTTTTATCGCATTTAGATGCTATTGAAAACTTAGAGACGATGACTTCCTTGTACGGAGAGTTTGATGGCTCTAGGTTTGGAGAACGAGTAGTATCCATGGATTACAATGGCGATGGCTATGATGATGTGATTGTTCACTCACCTTATTGGAACCCCACAGGTGTGTACAACAGCAATCAGTGTTGGGGGAAGATATACTTCTATTGGGGAGGGCCCAATATGGATAATATTCCTGATTTCGTGATGGAGGGAACTGAAAATTGGGAATTATATCCGGCAGGACCATTTAATGGGGGTGACATCAATGGAGATGGGATTGACGATATGGTAATCACCCTGCCCGTAGACCCGGCTTGTGTTATAGCAGTATATAACGGAACAGCCAATCCCACGGGAATACCAGATTTGACAATCACCATTCCTTATGAAGTAATGGATTATATCGTTGCTACCCCTCTAGGCGATATCAACGGAGATGGTCGTGCAGATTTGGTGATACACTGCCCGCTATGGGGTTATCCTTATATCCAAAGATTAATAATCTGGACCGGTAACGATGCCCCATTTGTGACCCTTGCGGAAACGACTAATGGTTCAGTATCAAGGTCGGCAATTGGACTCGGGGATGTAAATGGTGACGATGTGGATGATTACCTCCTCCAGTATGGTATTCCAGGAGGAACAAACATGAATAGCAGGATAGTGCTGTATTATGGGAACACAAATTTCCCACAAGTTGATAGCTTAGTAATATCTGACAACACCAATGCTATAACTATCAGTTCAGCCAGCCCATTAGGAGACTTAAATAATGATGGATATGCGGACTTTGAGTCGTATGTGGGTAAAGTGTGGTTTGGAGGGACAGATTTAACACCGATTCATGATCTTGAACTGGTATATCACAACCCACCCTACCATGAATGGTTCAACCCAGGCCGTAATGTTGGCAATCCATTCATATATGGCGACTTAAACGGAGACGGTTATGACGACGTTATTGGATCGACGCATCAAATCAATTTTTACCAGGGTGAGATTGGCATCTGGGTGGGAGGACCAAGTATGGATGGGTTGATTGACTTGTATTTATATCCGCCAAGTGATTACGGAACTAGAAATTTTGGGTATGCCAAAGCAACTGGAGATTTTAACGGGGATGGATTATGTGACATTGCGGTCTCAGCTCCCATTTGGGGACAAGGAACGATTTTCAATACGACCGGTCGGGTATTTATCTATTCTGGCAATGCAGCGTTATCAGATACGGTTGTTGCAAATGATGATCCAGTTGAGGCAGAACCAAGCTGGGAGATAAACGTATATCCCAATCCCCTGCGTACAAACGAGCAGCTAAAGATAGATTTATTGGGGTCCGGTTTTAAAGCTTCCACTCCCTTACTTCTCGAATTGTTTAACCTAAGAGGGCAAAAAGTAAGTAGTCTTCAGCATATAGGTGAAGATCTGAACGGGGCTACCCTCTCAATGCCTGTCCCGAATATTGCAAATGGTTTGTATATCCTCAGGATTATACAAAACAAAAAAACCGCCATAATTAAGAAAATCTGTGTTCTAAAATAGGAGGAACAATGAAGAAAGTGTTTCTGGTTTTTATTTTGCTTACTACAATAGGTTTAGCTACTGCAAGGTATTCGGATCAATTCCCTTTGGGTACATACTCCTACCTAAGTGAAAAACCATGGTTTGTGAACAACTTAAATGCTCTTAGCGGAGCTATGAATCAATTGGGCTATAATTCAACCATTATGGAAACTTTTAATCCTGCTGCCGATCTGAGTTCAATATACTCAAGGCTTAACGCTGACAGTATAGACGTTATAATATCAGATCGATCCTGGAGCAATACAAGTGGCAATGAAAAGTATGCCACTACCGGACTTACAACGAGCAGCTATTATATGTTCGAAGCTGAGTATAAAGATGGAAGCTCTGTCACAGGTACAGATTTGACTGATAGCCAGTATTGGTACGGTTCCAGGGACGAAGATATGCCTGGAACAGCTAATGATGTTGATAGAGTTGGCTATCCTTTCTATGCAGGAGATGTTACACCTCCAGCCTCCAATAATTATGTCTGGAGATGTACCCCCAATCAGAATCCCAATATACTGTCACCCGGATGGGCATATACAGATTTACGCTGGAGATGGGTGACCACAAATGGCGCAAACATTAGAATTGGTAAAGAGTTCATCCTTAATAAATACTCATCCGATCCAGCCCAAGACTCACTCTATATCAAGTTTCACTTAAGGTTTCAGATCCCATCCTCAGACGAATTGCCAGGAAATACAATTCTTCTATCTTTCGCCCCGGTTGGCTTTCAATATACTTATAATGCAGACGGCAGTGTATCAGGACATATGGGAATCCCTGAACCGATAGTTCATACTAATGGTTCACAGACAGGCAATGTAACAACCCTAACGTTGGACGAATATTATGACAGGTTTGGCGGAAGGTTGCCTACGTACCCATTCAGGGACATAGAAATCAGGATTAGCTATCAGGAATTGATAAATAAAGGCTTGCTCCTGCCTGATGGCTCCTCCCGCTATAAACTGGTCAATTTTAACCCACGGTTACATTATGCTGGGCACTACACTCTCGATTTGGATTACATAGAAATTGAAGATAAAATGCACCGAGTACTTATGGATAATTATGAAGATTACGATTCAGGTGTAGGCGAGCGTATTACCGATCTGTGTCCAGTTTCTTATCAAGATATGGTTAAGGGTGTTTATACGATGGATGAACCCTTCCAGCCCCAGTTTGATTCCTACAAGGCTGTTCAAGACATGGTTAGCTTGCAAAGCGTTAAATCAATGACAGCGACCTATGACTACCAATATAGTAATTTTAGGATGGTGCCTGGTGAGGATATCTTCTACGATCATTTGGATGCTTTCCGCAAAATAGTTCAACCAAAGGTTATTATGCCAGACATATATCCAATTAAACCAGAAACAAATTGGAATGATGGATTGTCTGATAGTTTTGTACAGGATGTCCTCAGCAAAAAGCTTACGGGAAAATATCGTGATATCAAGATGTTTTACAGGCAGAATTCTTATCTCAATGGAGTAATGTATCCTGTGGTACAAGCTTTCGGAGCTTGGGTATCTTCACCATCATATACCGGGTGGGCTTCTTGGGTACTCCCACCTGCAGAGACACAAAAAGTATTACAATATTTACCTCTTTGCTACGGATCAGACGGTATATTTAACTATCGTTTATTTGGATATGTAGGGCACCCTGCAATTGCACATGATGAGTATGCGGCATTAACCTCAGTTGGAAATGGAACTCCGACTATTGCAACACATCCGATTACTTTCAATGCTCTATATGAAGCTAATGAAAAAATCAAGTTATACGGACCCAAGATTAAGCAACTGAATTGGATAAATGCTTTGACCATTAAGGAAACGGCAATTGAGCCTGTTAATACTAACCTGTCTGCTGTTTTAGTCAGTTCAATAGAAGATATTGATACCTATCAAACGGGACCATATGGATGCCATGTAGAATGTGGTTTATTTATGGATACAGATAACAACCCTTACCTCATGATGGTTAACCGAAGAGCGAATTATTTCAATCCAAGTGGCTCAATAACAGCGGCAAATATTGTTCCAGTGGCTTCATATGATACCTGCTTTCCAGAGTTTGATTCGCAGATAATTGCAGTAACTCCTGACTCAACCGCCCATATACAATATGGAACACACGTTGGTTTGGTTGATCCCTATGATGATTTTTTGTATCATGCCTCCAGTCAGGCAATTCCGATTGAAATGCAACCAGGTGATGCAAAGCTGTTAAAGATGATAGGAACCCTTCCTGATTTAGTAAACGCTCCTGCCACCCTCGCCAAGGATGTGGTTCTTGAGGGAGATATATTATTGGCAAATGGAGTTAATGTGACCGTAAGTCCAAATACTACTTTGCGAGTAAAAGCGAATACCCATATTACCATATCCTCAGGGGCATCTTTTACTTTCCGCGGTAGTGTTACCTTTGAAGATGGTTCAACCGTAACTGTATTACCAAATGGTTCTGTGGATTTTGATGGTGCTAATTGTGTTTGGGGCAGCTTAGCGAAAGTAGACGTTGTTAACGGCTCATTAAGTGTTGAGGGAGGGCACTGGGATAAATCAGCAGATGCAGTTGTTTGGGGTGGAATCTCGGCTAATTCCTCAAGCACGGTGACTATTGCTGGTGCAACCATAAAAAATGCAAATATGCATTCAATACATAATTCTAACTTGATAATTACTGATAGCAAGTTTGTAGTTCCAGCGAGTAGGTACGGATTACTTGTCTCAAACAATAGCACTGGTCACACCACTCGAATTGTAAACAATCAGTCCGGTATGGGATTCTTCGGTGTATCAAATCAAAATTCTAAAGGCATTGTTCTTGGTAGGATAGAAAACCGTGTCGTGATTAATAATGTCAATTTTCAAAACATGTTGTTTGGAGTCTTTAAAAACACAAACTCAAGCTATGGAGATAGTCTTGTGTATTGTAATTTCACAAACTGTTTAGAGGGATTAAAGCTGACTTCAAGCGAGTATAATGCCAATATTGAATACTGCAGCTTTAATCAGAATGTAATAGGAATCAGGTTAACCGCAGCCAATCCAATGATCTTCGGGTGTAATTTTACTAGTTGCACAAAGGGAATCATGTCAGAATTAACTGTCTTGTCAACTGGAGTTGATAGCGGAATATTTGAATCAAATTTCTACAATGGAGGAATTGGGATAGAGAGTCGTAATTCAAACCATAGGATGAAGAATAACTACTTTAATCGTAACCAGTCTGGTATCATCAATCATGCTGGATCGAATCTCAATTTGAGCTACGGAGCCAATAATGTGCTAATGAATCATGAGAACAATATAATGTTCTACGACTCACAGGCTTATGAATCTACTATCCAACTTTTCAAGGGACATAATGATTTCTATCATCTGTATGACGATCAGACAAACATTGCTGCAAATGATTTTTCCTTTGATACGAATTACTTCGATTATCCTAACGGACGTTTTATAAAAATTGATGCCAGTAAAAATTGGTTTCAGGATCAGGAAATCAGGATTAATGATCCAATATATGTTGATTATGTTTATGTAGATTTGTTTGATCCTAACCCCAATATGCCACCACCACCTCCAGAGAACGATAGACTTAGCATAGCGTTATCATCAGAGTCACAGGGATTGTTTGACCAAGCTATGGAGATTTTTAAAACAATTCTGGACGAACCGCTTGATACAGAAAAGAGATTTTTGTCATGTGCAGCAGACGGAGTGTACCGATTATCAAATCTAATAGCTGATCCTTCTTGGGTAACGTCGGATTATTTTGAGGCTAAAGCAATCCAATACGAAATTGACGAACCCCAAATGAGCTCGCTCTTGAAGGAATACTTAGCTAAAGCGTACTTAGTCGAAAAAGACTATCAAAGTGCTATTGATCTTATCCAACTCCGCATTGACAATCCAGTTAGTGAGGTAGATTCGCTTCTAGCGGTACTCGATCTGGAAATTGTTTTACTGTTAGCTGATATGGATGACCAGAAGAAGCCAATTACGACAATGTATGTTCAGTATAAATATCCAGATCATCAAGTGTTTAGTGTCAAACATGACGAGCATTGGGCTATGCTATATGATTTACTGGACAAGAGTGAATTATCTGAGATCTACATCCCAAAGTATGCAAACATTACTACAAACTACCCCAACCCTTTTAATCCGACAACAACAATTGAATTTAGTGTTCCTGAGACCTCACAAGTAAAGCTGGTAATATACAACCTTCGTGGGCAGAAAGTGAAGGATATTGTCAACACTGAAATGCTTAAGGGGCATCACAAAGTAGTATGGGACGGCAATGATAACAGTGATAGAAGTGTAAGTTCAGGTATCTATTTCGCTTGCCTCGAATCAAGTCGTTATAGATCAGTAAGGAAACTTATGTTAATGAAATAGTATCAAATACTAATCGAATAAAGCCCGGGGAAACCCGGGCTTTTCTATTGGATAATGGTTCCAATAATTTGATCGATCTGAGCCTGAATGTCGATTGTTAGTGCCAAAGCTGTAACCATCCGGCTATAGTGGATGGGATCGGCAAGGCTCTTGCCCTTGCGGTCTTTTAGGTGTTTATGCAGCACCTGATAGCCGCCAATGTGATAGTTCCACAACTCCGGGGTGATGCCCTCAAAGTGTTTATCAGGGTTGATCTGTACGGTGCCATTGTGCTCATCATACTTGATGTATTCAACCATGTCATTGGAACCACTACCCTGATACCGTGCTATGGGAGGGCTTAATCGTGGGCTCTTCAACAGATGGATATCGGCAAGCTCTTTACCATATTCTGCTAACTTACTAAAGAGCTTATAATCCTTTGTGAACGGTATGCGGGGGAAGTCCATCCTGAGATATTGGGCAAAACGCTGGCGGTATTGATTGCTGTGGAGAACGGCATAGACATAATAGAATAGCTGCTCCGGCTGGAACTGAGGCCACTGGCTGCTGAATACATCTACAAGCTCCGGCACGATATTGTATTGACGTTCAGTGGTGGCAAAAATGTCGGCTTTGTGTTCGTCTGGGTAGAGGTAGAGAGGGAATAAGTAGCTTATGGTCTTGGGGGATAAGGCAACGTGCTCCACTATTGTGTTAGTTACAAACACATGCCCCCAAGGAATGTTCATTTCTTCCCTTTTATTGATAACCAATCCCACATTTTCTTGCAGCATATGCTTCATGGTCTCGAAGCGGCTTCTTTCGATTAGCTTGTTCTTATCTCCAGAGTAGTATATGTATCGATTAGAAAAAGGCTGTGTGAGAATCGGTTTTACATTGATGTCGATTAAATCTGAGGAAGTTATACTTGATTGGATTTTTTGGTATTTGACCTCTTGGGCTTTGGTATTCAACTTATACAATGACTTGGCTGTATGTAAGTCACAACTGATATACCTACTTACTGCAACAAGAACATCATGCACACTGTACTGAATGACGATATTATCTCTTGCTGTAACTACTCCCACACTGTTGACCGGGAAGATCTCCGGCAGGCTTTTCCACTTGAGATAATGCTCATTACCTGTAGCTTCCGGACGGAAGAGATAGAATGGTGAAGTAGGGCTTAGTTCCTGATAAGTCTTGGCTTGGAACTGATTGTTATCCAGCCAGTCATACTTGATCTGGCGGAGTCCGAATAGATCATGGTGGCTCACCCTTTTCTCTTTAGCGCTTATGCCTTTGACCATCAGGATAATGGCGGTTCCCTGCTGGATGTCAAAGACGTTTTCGTCTTTGCTGCCATCCGGACTGGTCTCTTTCTTCTTTGTATTGCCGTGCAGATCGAGCACATAGATTTCATCAAAGGTATGCATCAGGCTTTGACGCATGCCTCTGAAGGTGGGATTATCCAGATAGCCATGATTGGTGATCATGCCCACAATGCCTTTGCCCGCCTTGTGTATCTTCCATTGGGCAAAACGTAGGAACTTCACATAATCATCCTGCAGCCATTTTGGGTTCTTCTCGTTTAGTGGCTTTCCATCAACCGTGTAATAACTTTGTGCGCCATCCAGATCAGTCTTAAGCAGGCTTTCCGTCCATGCGTTGCTATTCTCACTGGCACCGCTATAGGGAGGATTACCCATGATCACTAGAATCGGATCCTGATGTTTTACTCGGTTGGCCAGAGCGCATTCTTCACTTATGTCGTGCGAGATAGGTAGCTCGGTTTGCAGGGGGATGTCCGGTTCCAGGGTGTTGGAGAGATAGAGCTTGAAGCGTTCAGCTTCGCTCAGTACGTAGCCATGTTCCGCCAAGAGATAGCTGATCTTGAGGTGTCCCACGGTGTAGGGTGCCATCATCAGTTCAATGGCATAGAAGTGGGGCAGGATGTGGTGTTTGATCAGCTTATGGATGCTACCGCTGCCGTATTTGCCTTTGTGCTCTTCTATGGCCACGTTGATCGCTTCCGCTGGAAAGGTAAGGGTGCCAGCAGCAGGATCAAGAATGGTGACATCATCTGAAGCCAGTCCATCGCCCAAAGCAAAGTGGCTTTTCAAGAGGCTGTGGATGCTGCGCACGATATAGCGCACCACAGGCTCCGGGGTATAATAGACTCCCCGTTTCTCCCTTAGTGTGGGATCGTATTCGCTTAAGAAAGTCTCATAGAAGTGCACAATAGGGTCTCTGCCCTTTCCTTCGGTGTAAAAGCGGTGCAGTATCTTTTGAATATCGGTATTGAAGAGTATATCCGCAATGTCATCGATTAGAACTGCCAGAGCTTTGGGGGGCTCTTCCAGGGAGATGAACCTGAAGATGCTTTTCAGGATGCCGAGGGTGCCGGGGATGTATTTGTAAATGAGCTCCCGGTTGAACTCACCCTCACTACGGGTGCGAGCCGCAAAGATTCCATAGGTGAGGGTTTGAGCATAGAGATCGGCAAACTGCTCTATGGTCAGGTTGTTGATCAGTAGCTTCTTGAAGGATTCATAGAAGTTCAGTAATACCTTCTTGCCTTGCATCTCCTCCTCTGCCAGTTCAAGGGTGATGATCTCGTCCCGTAGGAAGCGGGTACGTTTTGCCAGTGCATTAGCCAGGCTCTTGGGGTCAGTGATGGCAGGAAGTGAAAAGCTGAAATAGCGGTCAAGCAAGGTGGCAAGCTCATCCACATGCGAAGCTGGAGGAGTAATATGCATCTGGGTGGCATTGATCGGACTGGCGATAGTTACACTATCTACAAAGATTCCATGCTGATAGAGACGGAACTCATAGAAGTTGGTGAGGATGAGATTGGGAAAGGTAGCCAGATAACGCTTGAGTTGTTCGCTGACTGAGATAGGGTCTAGTTTGTAGGTCTCAGGCTTTTTGGCTTCGATATAGCCAGTGATGTGGGCTTTGCCGTCCCAGACACGGAAGTCCGGGTTTCCGGCTTCGGTGGTCTTGGGCAAGATACCCACTTCGCATTTGCTAATCTTACTCAGCTCGGCATAAGCCTCGACCATGTCCTTCAGACAATGATAAAAGGACTCTTCCCGGGCATCGCCCCGGTTGATGATCTTCTGCAGATCGTTTAGGTATGTAACCAGAATAGCTTTAAACAAACGTAACCCCAATCTTTGTTATATTTCTATTAGGGCACAGTCAAATAGAAGGGATAATCGGTCAACCTCTTTTTGTTTGAGCTTAATTTGATCGAGAGATGGTAAGATGAAACAGACAGTTCAGGCTATTATATCAGGAGGGAAGCGTGATATCAGTCTCTACTCAGTCCAGATAACCGTCGTGGTCCTGCATTTCCAATGAAACGGCGGGAATGGAGTATGGGCTCCGGAAACCCCTACCGGGTTCATCTCTGAGTCGTATTCGATCTGATCGTCTTTGATCCAAGGTGCAAGGGCTTTGATGTATTCTCTGGCATCATCCAGGCTATTGGACTTGGTATCAAGTGCCATGAGGTTGTCCATCACTTCCAGGGCATCGTTTAGAGGATAGACCCTGTCTTGGGCTGCCAGAGCCCGGCAGATATCGCTGGTGCGGTCATCCAGGATCACCATGAGCTTGTAGTATCTGGCTTTGGCCTTCTTGTAACCCTGCAGCCTTCAGAGCTCCCTAATCTGAGAGCGGTATACACTCAGCCTGCTGACAAAGCCCGGAGGGCGACAGATAATAGCGATGGTGGTGAAACAAGGCTTTTTAAGCCATGTGGAACCCCTCGTTTGGGGTATTTGATGGTCTTTATTTTTCCTCTACTCCCTTACCCTATTCCGTAAGCGGGAACCCCGCTTTCGGATTAGGGTAGGGGAGTTTGATGCTTTTCTTTGGTGCTTGTAATATTATCGATGGTCTTCGCTATGCTCCGAACACATCGCTATGATCTTTCGCCCTGAGGTCTTGGTTGATCTGATCCGCGGCCAAACCATTTTTTTATGATAAGAATGCCTTGGAAATGGTTGATACGCCACCTAAGGTGAAACATCTTTTGGAGAGATAGATTCTACCATGAAATGCTACTAGGCCAACAGCTTGAGAGCAGTTGCTCTGCTAGTTATAAGATGAGGGGTTGGCTAGAACATTGAACTGGTCTTTTGGGCTGGGGGTCGGTTTAGCCTGTCTCAGGGGGATCATACCGGAGTCATACCGGATGATCATCCGGTATGACTCCGGTATGATATGGTGAAGAGCACATGGGGGACAGGGGACAGGAAGTGGTTTCAGGTGTAAGGTGTTCGTTGGGGTGATATGATCCTCAGTTCCGTCAGCAGTCCAATATATGGCATTCGAACCCATGTTGAGACTCGGATAGAATCACAATTAGCTGCAGAAAGCATCCTGCTTTTCCCGTTGGGCTAAGATTTTGCTTGAACTATTTCCCCAGCTTTAAATAGTGGTTTTTTAAGTGAAGAAATATGGCATGAAAGGAGCAAATCATGCGAGTTATAGAAGGAAAACTGGTTTCAAAAGGCTACCGGATCGCGATCGTGGTTAGCCGGTTTAACGAATTCATCGGCCACAAACTGCTGGATGGAGCTTTGGATTGTCTGCTGAGACATGAGGTGAAGGACGAGGATATCAGCGTGATCTGGGTTCCTGGGGCTTTCGAGATCCCCTTGATCGCCAAGGAAGCGGCTTCGAGAAGCGACGTTGATGCCGTTATTTGCCTGGGAGCGGTTATCCGTGGCGCCACTCCGCATTTTGAATACGTAAGTGCGGAAGTGACCAAAGGTATAGCCCTGGTCAGCCTGGAAACGCGCAAACCTGTTATCTATGGAGTTTTAACCACAGACAGCGTGGAGCAAGCCATTGAACGTGCCGGAACCAAAGCAGGCAACAAGGGCTTTAGCGCTGCCACGGCTGCTTTGGAAATGCTGGGACTGCTGGCGGAGATGAAAGATGGGACAAAGGCGTAAAGCCCGTGAAATGGCCATCCAGTGCCTTTATTCACTGGAGTTTGCCGAGGTTTCCAAGGATTATCGTGAGTATGGATTACTGAACGAATATCCGGAAATCCTGCTTACCCTGGCCTCGGCAGAAAACCTTGCCTCTTCCTCTCCGGTTTTTGCCTTTGCCGATGAACTGGTAAAAAACACCATCATAAACATCGAGGCGATTGAGGCGGAAATAGACAAACTGACTGACAACTGGAGCCTGGAAAGCATCGCCCATCTGGATAGAAGCATTCTTTCGGTGGCGGCCTATGAATTGCTGTTTACCGATACTCCCGCCCCTGTGATAATAAATGAGGCCATCGAGATAGCCAAGAAGTTTTGCAGCGAACATACCGGCAAGTTCATCAACGGCATCTTGGATGCGCTTCATAAAGAGATAGTTCAAAACCAGATGGGGAATCTGCCCACTTGATAGTGAATAAACTAAGCTGCTCGTTGGGAGTATTCTGCCACAACGAAGCCGGAAACATCATCCCCTTGTTGCAGAGCCTGGTAGATCAGGAATTGCAGAAAGTGGAGATCACCGAAATCATCGTGGTTTCCAGTGCCAGCACAGATGGAACGGATGCCCTGGTGGAAGGTTTTGCTGCAAAGCATCCCACAGTTAAGCTCATCAGCCAGGCCCGCCGGGAAGGAAAAAGCGCAGCGATCAACCTGTTTCTGGCAAAGGCTTCTGAACAGCTTCTGGTAATTATCAGCGGCGACGTGATACCAGCGCGGGATAATCTGGAAAAGCTGGTTGGAGCATTTGCCGATCCCACGGTGGGAGCTACAGGTGGCCGGCCCATTCCCTCGAATCCCGAAACTGATTTCACGGGTTATTGTGTGCAGTTGCTCTGGCGTTTGCATCATCGCATGGCGCTGATATCTCCCAAGCTTGGCGAGATGATCGCTTTTCGCAAAGTGATGCAGAGTATCCCTGCCGATTCCGCTGTGGATGAAGCCAGTATCGAAGCCCTGATCAAAGCCAGGGGTCTTAGCTTGAAATATATCCCCACGGCTGTTATTCACAACCGGGGTCCTCAGAAGCTGAAGGACTTCATCAAACAGCGCCGTCGAATCCAAAACGGCCATTTGTGGCTAAAAACCCGGCAGCACTATGAAGTGGTCTCACAGGACAAGGGCATATTGGTAAAGGTAATCATGGCTGAATTGCATGACAATCCATTTTCAATCACAAAGCTTGGCGCTTTTCTGGCAGTGGAGCTCTACAGCCGTCTGCTGGGAACTTGGGATTATAAGGTGAAAGGGAAGAACCCCTTTGCCTGGGAAATCGCCAAATCCGCCAAAAAGCCGGTTCAGGGAGCCAGGCAATGATCACAATCTTCTTCAGGATCATCGGATACTGGCTTATGAAGCATCTGGGTTTTCCGCGGCTTTTGCCCATGAATTACACAGTTAGCCTTCTTTACACCTGCAATTCCCGCTGCAGCACCTGCAAAATCTGGAAGAAACAAGCCAAAAACCTTAGTGTGGACGAATACCGGCAGATCTTTAAAAGCATCGGCCATGCCCCTTATTGGATCACTTTCAGTGGCGGCGAACCTTTCTTGCGCAGCGATATTGTAGAGGTAGTTAGCGAAATTTACAAAATCTCCAGACCACGCATTATAAACATCCCTACCAACGGGCTGCTGGTGAAAACGATTGTGGAAAAGGCCGACGCCATTGCCAAGGCCTGTCCCAAAGCCCAAATCATAGTAAATGTGTCCATCGATGGGATCGATGAACAACACGACAGCATTCGCAACGTTCCCGGAAATTATAAGAAAGCTATCTCCACTTTCAACGGTCTGAAAGCTCTTAAAAGGCCAAACCTGAATGTGGGAATTCACACAGTTATCTCCCGGTTTAATGTGGAGAACTTCCCGGCAATCGCCAATGAACTGATGCGCCTCAAACCGGACAGCTATATAACCGAAATTGCTGAGGAAAGGGTGGAACTGGATACCATCGGAGCGGATATAACGCCTTCGTTGGTTTCTTATAAGAGCGCAGTGGACTACCTGATTCACCGCATAAAAAACGGACGCTACAAAGGCATGAGCAAGGTAACTATGGCTTTCCGGATAGAATACTATAACTTCGTGAAGCGCATTATGCGAGATAAACAGCAGATTTTACCATGCTATTCGGGTGTGGCCAGTTGCCAGATATCTCCCGACGGTGATCTTTGGAGCTGCTGCATAAAAGCCAATCCTTTGGGAAGCCTTAGAAAAACCAAGTATAACTTCGCCAAAGTATGGTTTTCCCCTGCCGCAGAACTGGAACGCCGCAGCATCCATCACAAGGAATGCTGGTGTCCGCTGGCCAATGCCTCATATACAAATATGCTGATGGACATTCCCACCTTGATGCGGGTTTCCTGGCGCTCATTTATTAAGTGGTGGAGCTAAGATGATCTCCCTGCAAAGCCGTGAAGCCAGCCCTCCCAGAAGTATTTGTGAATATAATGCATCCCGGGATGGACGCTATGCTTGGTTCCTGCTAACCTGGCATCCCGAAAAAGACACAACTCTGGAAGAGATTGTGGCTGAGATCAAGCTGGAGGTCATGAATTCACAGATAGCCAATATCTCCAGGCTTGAGATTGAGAAATGGCTGAGGCAATTCTTTTCAGATCTGCATTGGAAACTGCATGCCAGGCTGAGGAAAACGAATCTTCAGGAACGGGGCATTTCGTTGTTCTTTGGAGTGCTGTTTGATCACGAATTGTATTTTGTGCAGTTTGGACGTATCTTTGCCCTGCTGGCAGACAGCAAAAAGCTTAGTCCGGTTGGCAAAGACTGGAAAAACTACCAGGTGCAAACTTTGGAAGGATTGCAGCTTTTCGGTTTGGCCGACCAGGATCCTGTTTTTAAACCCCAAAGGCTATATATCGGCGATAACCAAAGACTGATAATCCTGAGTGGTGACCTGGCACGCAAGATTATTCCACGGGTAAACGACCCCGGAACCATCGACACGCTAATCGAAACCTATGCCCATGAGGACAATCCGCTCTGGTTGATTCTGGATGGTCGGGAAAAACTGATAAAACCAAAGAGGCACGGGCTTTCCAGGCTGCAGATCAGCAGTATAGTTCTGATCTCTCTTTCTGTACTCACCGCTCTTTACATGATTTTCGGCAATAGGAGCATAGACCAGGGATTGCACAAGCTGCGGCTAAGCTTTCAGCGGGAAAAGACAATCAGGTTGGAGCAGATACCCACCAATCTGAAAATCAATACTTCAGACCTGCGCAAGCATCTGGATAGAATAGTGAATCTTCCGGCACGCAACATTGCCCTGGAGATTGTATGGAACACCGAACTACCGTATGTAGTGAGCCATACCCCGATTTTCGACCTTGCTACTATCTACCTGGTAAGTAATTCGCAATTGAACGCCTACGACAAAAAGAGCCGTCAATTGTTGTGGAGCAAGCAGTTTCCCAGCCAGATACGACATGCCACGCTCTATGATGACATGCTGTTGATAGGCTTGCATGACCAGCAGGTTTGGGGATTGAAGGATGACGGCACGGAAGTATGGCAATTGGCTCTTCCCACTGAAAGCCTTACGGGAAGCGATTTTGTGCCTTGCGAGATAAAACCCAATGATGATCCGCGTCTGGATAGAAGTATTGCGGTTTTACCCTCGCACAAAGGGATAAGCATTATAGATCCGGCCAGAGGGGAAACCCTTAGCAGCCTTACTTTGAAACAGGAACTGGAAGCTCTTTCGGCATACGATGCCTACGCCAATTGTTTCTATGCGGTGGTGAATGGAGCTATCCTCTGCATCGAATTGAAGATAGAGAACTAGGATGAGAAAAAGATTTTGGGCTCTTGTGCTTTGGATGCTGTTTCTCAGCATGGGTATGGGCACCGTGGAGAATACGGTTAAAACGGGTTTTGCACGTTTGCAATACGATGGAGGTGGTGATTGGTATAACGATCCGGAAGTCCTGCCTAATCTGGCAAAATATGCAAATCAAACCATGGCCGCCAGCTTTCCAGTCGATCAGGCTGTAGTTAAAGCCTCTGATGCCAAGCTCTACGACTATCCATTTATATATCTGACCGGGCATGGCAATATCCGCTTTACCGACCGCGAAGTGGAAAACCTGCGAACTTGGATGCTGAGAGGTGGTTTTTTGTATGCGGACGATGATTATGGCATGGATGAATCCTTTCGCAGAGAGATAAAGCGGATATTTCCCGAAAGGCCATTGACTGAGCTTGATCCCTCTTTTCCGCTTTATACCAGTTTCTATGATTTCAGCAGCGGCTTGCCCAAGATTCACAAGCATGATGAAAAACCCCCGCAAGCATTTGGCATTTTTGACGACAATGGCCGGCTGATGTGCCTTTATACCTACGAAACGAATATCAGCGACGGTTGGGCTGATCCCGAAACACATCACGATCCCCCAGAAGTGCGTGATACCGCCTTAAAATTCGGTATAAACATCCTGCAATTCGTTCTGCACAAATAGCAATGAGAATCCTGGCTTTTTCTGATTGTCATTACAAGTTTACCGAAACCAGCCATGAGGGCAAAGCTAATTCGGAGAGGCTGCTGAGCTTCTTAAGGGAAGCAAAAGGCAAATACGAACTGGTTGCTTTGGTGGGTGATATCTTCGATCTCTGGTTTGATGGCAAATACACTATTGTAAAGCAATACTTTCCGCTCTTGAAAGCGCTTTCCGACCTGCATGAAGCGGGGGCTCGACTAATCTATATCAGCGGGAATCACGATTTCTGGTTTGGCGATTTTCTTTCTAAGTATTTGGGCTGTGAGATACATCCTGAGGGAGTTACCATAGAGGCAGATGGCCAAAAAATCCGCTTTGAACATGGCGACACACGCACTATCAACGACTTGCGCTATCAGCTGTATCGCAAAGTGGTTCGCTTGAACCTGGTAAAAAATATCTTCCAGCTTCTGCATCCGGATCTGGCTCTATCCATCGGAACCTTGTTTTCACGCAGCAGCAGAAAACGAAAGGAGAAT
Organism: uncultured Candidatus Cloacimonas sp.; assembly: GCA_964529335.1. Lineage (GTDB taxonomy): Bacteria > Cloacimonadota > Cloacimonadia > Cloacimonadales > Cloacimonadaceae > Cloacimonas. The sequence goes on along the minus strand of CAZGWB010000013.1, from coordinate 23,506 downwards.
CCAGCTCTCCGTCAGGCGAAAACGCTTGGACTGGAGAACTATGCCGAAAGCCTGATCCAAAAGGGCAAAGCAAATATCGTAGTTATGGGGCATAGCCATATCCCTGTGCATAAAAGCATTCAATCCGGATACTATCTGAACTGTGGAGACTGGCTTTCTCACTGCAGCTATGTGGAAATAAATGAAGGGATTCCTTCTTTGAATGTGTATAAACAACAAACATGATATTACAGGAGTAAGCATGAAAAACAAAAATCTAACCCTGGTTGTAATCCTGATAGCCCTGATGCTTGGTTTCGTGGCAGTATGGAGTCAGATTAAAACCAATCCCCAACCCAAGGAGGAACTTGTGACTGAAAATCCTGCCAATACCACCAAAGTGGAAATGCAGACGACCTATGGAAACATAGAGCTGGAGCTCTGGACCGACCAAACTCCCAAGACTGTGGCCAATTTCATCAAGCTGGCTCAGGAAGGCTTTTATAACGGTATCTATTTTCACCGTGTAATTCCGGACTTCATGATTCAAGGCGGCTGTCCCAATACTCGTGACGCAGATCGCGGCAACGATGGAACCGGTGGCCCCGGCTATAAATTTGAAGACGAATGCTACAATAATGGTCCGGAAATCACCGAGATCAAGGATAACGCTGCGGCAGAAGTGGTTTGGAACAAAGTGATTGTGCCTCACATGCAAAACAATCGCACCCCCAATGCCGAGATTGCAGCCATCGTGAAAGAATGCCAAACCGGGCGCAGCCTGGAGCCATTGATGAAAAACGATCTGGCTTTTTATCGTGAGAAAACAGGTTTCCAGGATAAGCTGTATTCACAAACTCTGATCCATAAAGTTGATTATGGCACGATCTGCATGGCCAATTCCGGTCCCAACACCAATGGCAGCCAGTTCTTCATCGTTACCAAAAAGGGCGGAACTCCCTGGTTGGACGGGAAGCATACGGTGTTTGGCAGAGTTACCAAAGGCATGGAAGTAGCTCATAAGATAGAAGGCCTGCCTCGTGATTCCAAGGACAACCCTAATCCTGAAAACCAGGCCTTCATAACTGGTTTCAGCTTTCCCAAATAGAGGACTTCAGCATGGCCAGAACCTCGGAATCAGCTCTGCAACAGGAAATGCTTTCCTGGATTAAGCAAAACCAATACGTATATCTTGCCACCAGCGACAAAAACCGTCCTCATGTACGTCCAGTGGTAATGTTTCTTTATGAAGAACGATACTTTGTGGCAACTTTCAGCGGAGATTCCAAGGTAAACCAGATCAGCAACAACAAACTGGTGGAAGTTTGCATTCCGCTTTTGGAAGATGGCCATACCGGCTATCTGAGATTAAGCGGACATGCTTCCATTGTTCATAATGCAGCGCTCAAGGCTGAGGCTTCCGAGCGCTGCTTCTTTTTCGATGAATACTTCTCGGGCTATGATGATCCCGATTACACACTCATTGAGCTTGATTTTGATTATGCCGAATACCTGCGGCCGGGAGAAAGAAACAGCCAGGGATGTAATCTGAAAAGGTATTAGGAAAAGATTATCAGGTATTGTGAACTTTTGTTCACCGTCTCAAATCATTTGCATTAAATGAACTTAGCTGAGGAGAATCCAAGCCATGAAAAACATCTACGAATACAACGACGAGCATCTGGGGAAATGCTATCTGGTGATTCCCAAGATCAGAGAGATATCCAAAGCTCTTGGAAATGTGGTTATTACCTTTGACAATGGCGATAAGCGCAGCCTGATGGTTGATGATCCCAATGCGGTGATCCAGGGTTTGCTGGAAGCTTTGGAAACATATCATGCCAGGTAAGATAAGCTGCATCTGCGCCGGCCGGTTTTCTTCAAACCGCTGGCTCATTATACTTGTCAGCGGGGATATCCTTAGCGAGGAGCACTAATATGCCACAAAACCCCATACTTCTGGCTTTTATCGGAACCCTCTTTACCTGGTTTATGACGGCGTTGGGTTCCAGTTTTGTCCTGTTTTTTAAAACAATCCGCCAATCTGTTCTGGATACGCTGTTGGGATTTGCCGCAGGAGTGATGATCGCAGCCAGTTTCTGGAGCCTTTTGGCTCCAGCCATCGAGCTTAGCGAGGGTAGCCCGATTCCATCGGTTCTGGGCTTTCTGGCCGGTGGTTTTTTCCTAAGATTGATCGACCTGCTGTTGCCACACATGCATGTTACTCCAGACGGCACCGAGCGTGAAGGTCTGAAAAGCCCTTGGGGCAAATCAACCTTGATGTTTCTGGCGGTAACGCTGCATAATTTCCCGGAAGGACTGGCGGTTGGAGTAGCTTTCGGAGCAGTTGCCCACGGTTTGGGCGATGCCACCATGGCCTCAGCGATAGCCTTGGCTTTGGGAATTGGGATCCAAAACCTTCCTGAAGGAGCCGCGGTATCCATCCCCTTGAGAAGAGAGGGTCTTAGCAGGGGAAAGAGCTTTTTCTGGGGTCAGTTTTCGGGCATGGTGGAACCCCTGGGAGGCGTATTGGGAGCTTTAATGGCTCTTTCGGCACGCTCAGCTTTGCCTTATGCCCTTTCCTTTGCTGCTGGAGCCATGATCTATGTTGTGGTGGAGGAAGTGATTCCTGAAACTCAAAGCGGCAAGCATGGACACCTGGCAACCTTGGGTGTGATGCTGGGTTTCGTTTTGATGATGAGCCTGGATGTAGCTTTGGGCTGAGCGGTAGGAAAAACTTACAATCTTCATTCAAACACTCCATCAATCTGTCGCCCTGTGGGCTTTGTCAACAGCCTGCAGTGGATAAATCCACCTGATATGCTGATAATGCTACAGCTTTTCCGGGTATAGCATCAAGGCATCTGCACTGCTTTTACCACAAAGAACAGCCTGGCTCCTGCAGCGGTTGAGAAAGCCGCGGTGTTGCTCACCCCCAGGTAGGCCCATTGCGAAAGAGGTAAATAGGGGTCCTCGGTTGCATAAACAATGTATGAATCAATTCCCGGAACTGGCGACCAGCTTAAAATAATAACTGCCTCGTTCTGCGATATAACCAGGTTTTGCACTGCATCCGGAATGGTTTGTTCCTGCCAGGCAAGATACGGATATCCGTTGTTTTGCAGTCCAGTACTATCATGCCGCCAGATATCATCAAAATCCCAGGCTGCAAAGGTGGTCTCAGAACCTGGATATGTCATCTGGGCAGTGGTTCTGCCATTGTTGCTTAAATCATTGGGGATGCCGGTGGTCTGAATATCCCAAAATGTTTGGTTCATGATGCTGCCATCGCTAAGGTATCCAACTACTCCACCGCTAAAACTTCCGCCTGAAGTAAGTTCTATCTCTCCTGTGGCATAACACCTATTAATATTGCCAGGATTACTGCCTCCGGCGACTCCGATAACTCCGCCAATGTTTCTTCCGCCATTGATGCTCATCCGGCTGTAACAATTACTCACCAAGCCCCAGGATAAGGCACCCACGATTCCTCCCAAATTCCAGCCCGCATCTATGGAGCCTGAACTGGAGCAGGATTCCACTAAACCGGTGTTGCTTACCAATCCTGCCAAACCTCCCTTGTAGTGCCCCGTTTGGCTAAGCCACGAACTACGCATGCTAAGCAGGGACTTTGAGCGTAGCAGGATGCCACCATCCAGGTGCCCAACCACGCCACCTGAGTAATCCTGGGCTACCAGTGTGCCATTAACTGATACATCCGTGATACTCCCTCCCACGGCATAGGCAACCAGAGAACCACAGTAATTCTTAGCCAGAATCATGGCATTGTCGATTCGTAGATTGATAAGAGTGGCTCCCTGAGTGTATCCGAACAAGCCAGTATAATTCGTTTGAGGCTGGTTTATCACCAGGTTCTGCAAACGCTTTCCATTACCATCCAAAACCCCTGTGAAAGGCGAACCTGCATCACCAATGGCCAGCCAGCCCTGACCGTGATTCCAAACCACGGTATCTGACAAATCGATGTCTGTTGTTAGCTTAAAATGAGAGCTTGGGCTTTGGCGCAGAACATTCAGCTTGGCTGCACTATCGATCAGATACGGATCGAGCTCAGTTCCCGCTCCGCTCAAATCGCCAAGGTTTGGCTGGGACGGCAATTGCCAGGCTGCGGTTGGCTGCAGATTTGGATAGCTAACTCCTTCCAAGATGCTCCACTGGGTGTCGAAATTCCACATGATGTAATTGCTCTGACTTTTCATTTCTGAAGTATTGCGAGGGCTGGCCATAGGATCGGAAGTTACCCCTGAGCTCTGAGTATCCCAAAAACAGGAATAAACTGAACCACCGGAATGTCTCCCAACAAATCCACCCTGATAAGATGCGGAGCCGTTTACCAGTAGCCCCGTACTGAAGCAACGATAAATGAAGCCATTGTCAAAGCCGTTCTGCCCGATAAAGCCGCCTACGTTGCTATTCCCTTGAACCGAAGCGTGAGAATAGCTGTTTGTGATCACAGTGCTGTAGTTTACGAATCCAACCAGACCGCCTACATCACTACTGCCCCTCACGCTTCCACTTGTGGAACAATTATTGATAACGCTATTTTGAGCCACTCCGGCCAAACCACCATGATACACCGAACCGAGGTAGTTTATGTTGGTCAGGTGGATCCGGTTAAGCTTGGCATTCAGGGCAATACCGAACAGACCCGTGTACCAGGTAGTCCCCCGGCTGAAGTATAATCCCTGTATCACGAATCCCTGGCCGTCGTAAGTTCCCGTGAACCAGGGTGCACTTCTTCCTATGGGTAGCCAGCCTGCTCCGCTATCAAGCTCAGAGCTTATGCTGGCATCGATATCACCTGTTTGAATGTAGTGCAAGCCCCAATATCCGGGTGTTTGAGTGATCCAGAGTAGATTGTTGAAATTTGCAATTTGATAGGGATTATCCGCGCTGCCAGCCCCCAATGGTTGTTCTGCGATCTGGGCGGCAAACCCGGTTGAAAGCATCAACAATATGGCGAGTATAATGTGTTTCATTTTGGTCCTCTTATGATAAGGGTTAAAGCCTTGTTTGCCTTGAGGGCGGTTTTAACTGCAATACTCAGTCCGCGGGGACCAGGCTGGCCAGGTACCGGACAGGCTAAACCTTTGCAAAAGTAAAAGTTCAGCCATAATTTCAAAATATGTTCATCAGCGATATATGTCAAGCAATGAATGATAAGCGATTTGAATTATCGTTTTTCGTTACATCATTGTTGATGATTCCAATGCCGTGATCCAGGAATTGCTGGAAGCTTTGGAAACTTATCATAACATTGGAGTTCAGGGATAATCCGCATTCCAGGGCAAGCCTGAACCTTATATATTGCTACCAGTATCATTTTGCTTCCATGTAAAACGCGCTAACGAGCAACAACACTCCTTTCCCTTGTCCCCGAATCACAGATCAGCATATCATACCGGAGTCATACCGGATGATCATCCGGTATGACTCCGGTATGATAGGGAAGAATTCTCTGGGGCCATTGCAGTATTGCATGGTAGAATCAAATCCTCTTCAGAGGATTTTTCACCATAGGCGGTGGTTTCAACCACCGTTTCAGAGGTAGGTGGCAAAGAATATCCGCGTAGGATTTTCAACATCTCCGGTGGATTTATCCACCGGATTGGTTTATCCGGCCGCTAAAGCAGCCGGAGATGGTGAATAACCCTGAAGGGGTATCATGGGGTTATCTGCATCGCTAAACGGTGGTTGAAACCACCGCCTATGGTGATAAACCCCTCTCGGGATTCAGGCTTCTGTCGCCCTCCGGGCTTAATCAAACCAGGGTTCGTTTTCGAGGGTCTTCGCTCCGCTCCGAACCCATCGCTATAATCTGTCGCCCTGCGGGCTTTATCAACAGGTTGAGCTCTGGAAGAGCGACCATCCTATAGCCTGGGGTGAAGCTTTAGCGGAACCCCAGGTAGGTATGCACCCCCAGAGAAAACCCTGGAAGGGTGACACAACATTTATGGATATTGGGTTTTGTGTCACCCCTGACGGGGTTTATTTTTCAATATGTGACCCATACCTGGGGTTCCGCTTCGCTCTACCCCAGGCTAAAAAATTCCACCCCTGCGGGGTTCAGGACTTAGGGATTCAACCTCGTGAAAAGCTAGGAGAATCAGGCAAGCGTCAGGATGACGCTTCTACGCTCCACCCCAGGCTAAAAAGAGATGACAAAGCCCTACCCTCTTGCGGTATTAATCCGATCTCAGTGGGAAACAACTATTTTGGTGCTTGTGTTGTGCCCCTTCCTGTCTGACAGCTTCAGGATATACACTCCGTTTGGCATATCCGGTAAAGATAGCTCCAAGGTTCCACTCTGCCAATCTTTATCCCTTGTCTCGCATTGCATTACCAATTGCCCTTTCAGGTTGTAGAGGTTGATATAATCTGGTTTCGGTGATATGTTCTCAGCTTTGTCCATTTCGATGTGTAGCGTTCCACCCCGAAAGGGATTGGGATATGCATTCAGATTCCAAATATTACCTTGAGGCTGTGGAAAAACCTCATCCTCCACATCCACCGTCGTATCTATCAACTGGGCATTCCCGGAATAAATATAGATGTAACCTGGTGAAGAGGTTGGCCCACCATCAAAATAGGGTGAGGAAACAGCCAGATCGCAGAATCCATCTGCATTAAAATCTCCCGCCGCCTTGGCCCAGCCGAACTGCATTCCTTGATACTGGGGAAAGTTGAGAATCAAATCCACTGTGCCATTGAACTGCTGGTGTCCCAACCAGATGCCCACCCTGCCATTCCAATAGCTGTAGTTGAAATCTGAACCGACAATATCCTCTATACCATCGTTATTGAAGTCTCCGTGTTTCAAAAATGGCATTGTGCCAGAGCCAAAATAGCTTACATCCATCGTAGCATCCCAGTTGGAACTTAGGTTTGTTGATCCAAACCACAACTTTCCAGAATCACCCCATGACAGAACAAAATCGGCTATGGAATCTCCATTAACATCTCCCACCGGACAGGCTTCATGCATGGCTACATCATGAAGATTGTCACAAACAACAAGACTATCTACTTCAGGGAAGGAGCTATCCCCATAGAATACTGTGAACCTTTTGCCAGTGTTACCGTTATATAACAAATGGAAGTCGTCTATTCCATCTGCGTTTACGTCACCTATTCCATTCAACAGCAGATAATTGTTCTGGTCGTGATAGGCTCTAAAGGGGATATGGGTTGAGGGGCCAGTGCTGCTGCCCAAGATTACGGATACCTCCTGATGGGAACGGGTAAAGGTTTCTATCTTCAAACCAAGATCATCATAGCCGTCGTTGTTTATGTCCCCCAAGGGAGTAGCACTTAACTCAGATATCCTTCCATCGTCATAGGCAGCGTTGTAAGCATAATCCGGTTGTCCGGTGGGAACATCCCTTCCATAGAACACGTAGAGACTAAAATAGGTTCCAGTTTCTCCGGGAATAGCTCTATGGTAGGTAAACATTAGGAAGTCCTCCTTCCCGTCTCCGTTTACATCGCCGGCGTTGTCCAGAAATCCGATATACTGCTTAAGCCAGCTACCAGGGAATGAATATTCTGGAATGTTATCGAATCCAGAACCACCCATAAAGAAATACAGTTTTCCCCATGCCTGGCTGGGCTCATAGATACTTTGGGGATTCCACATCATTGCCGAAGCCACCAAATCCTGATGGCCGTCGCCATTATAATCCAAGCTTACCACTGTATGCCCCATCAATGATCCATCATACTCACCGTCGATGCGCGTAAGCAAATCCATGTGGTTCACCGCTGGCAGGCATGCCACAAGCATCAGTAAAACATAAATAATAGCATTCCTTTTCATGATTCTCTCCTTTTTGGTTTATCGGTTTATAACGATCTTTCTCGTGGTTCTCTTTCCTTGCCTATTGGATAGGTACAACATATACATTCCGTTGAGCATTCCCTGTATGTACATTTAACCTGCCTTATGTATGCCAAGTATGTCCCTGGGGCCATATCGGAGCACCCAAAGCGAGATCACAGAACCCATCGCCAGTATAATCCCGGCTGGATAACGAGGCCACAAACTTGTTGCCTATGTATTCACAGGACATGGCAGAGATTAAGACTACGTGGTTAAGAACCATCAGGAGCAAGCATATCACCCCCAAGGCGATGACTGCCATAACAGTCAAAACAATTCTCATATCTACTTCCCAGGCAATCTGTTTACTGCGAAATCGACTTACTTGGTTTCTATGCAATATTTATTCCAGTTCACTATTGGGAACGCCCATCTATAAGCCGGAGAAAAGAAGTTGTAAAGTATGTATTCCCATTGCTAATCTAATAATAACAATTCGACCCTCGTTCCGCCAAGCCAGGGGGATGCATCGAAGAAGATTTAGCTTGACAGATAGGCAAGGAGAATCATCTTGACTTCAAGCGTAGAAACCGATTTATTAATCTGGTTAACTGATTTTATATCCGTGATTTGCGGGAACAGATAGCTACATTGGATAGCTATTTTTTTTGATTAAAATTGACTGCTTTTTTGGCCAATCGTGCCGAAATAGCACAAACGAAGTATAAAGAACCGGCCTTTTAGCCCAATTTACCATGAGGAAAGAAAATGGAATATTACCGGGTTCAGATCGAAGAGATTGCCAAGAAACAATGCCAGGAGATGCATCTTGCCTTGTATGACATCGACGAAAAGATGTCGGGCAAGGGAAGGATTATAACGGTCTATCTCACCAAGATCGGTGGAGTTAGCCTGGATGAATGCGCCAGGTTCAGCCGTGCTTTATCTGAAGAACTGGAGACCTTTGATCTGATTCCGGAGCGTTATTATTTGGAAGTGTCTTCTCCCGGGATCGAACGACCGCTGAAGCTAAAGAGCCACTACGTAAGCGCAATCAACGAAAAAGTTGCCGTGCAATACTCTGAATCCGAAGAGAAGAGATCGGTGATGGGAACCCTTTTGGAAGTGAATCAGGATACAATAACCATAGACGATCGGGGCACGATCCTGGAGATTCCCTTCAAGGCCATTGCCCGTGCCAAAACAGTATATTTAGCCATTCCCAAGGGGAGGGAGTAGAATATGAGTGCAAACATGCTGGAAGCCCTGAATAAACTGGCTGCCATCAAACAACTGGATAAAGCGCAAATCCAGGAGATCATCGTGGAGTCCATTACCGCTACCCTTCAGAAACGTTTGGACCCGGAAGCCGAGCTTCAGGTATTTACAGATGAAGCCAGCGGTAGTATAAAGGTTAGCTTCAAAAGCCTGGTGGTGGAAGTGGAGGAAGGCTTGGGACAGATTGCGCTGAGTGAAGCGCGCGAAAGCCATAACAAACAGGCTGCCCTGGGAGATTATATCCAGAGAACCATAGCCCTCCACGAATTTGAGCCAAAGCTGGTGAAAACCGCCCAAAAGCTGATTCAGGATAAAATCCGCAAGCTGGAAGACGACAAGATTCAGAACGATTTTAACAAACAGAAGCACACCATTGTTACCGGTAAGATAAAAGCCATCGACGACAATGGCGGCTACAGAGTTGATATAGGGTATACCGATGCCTTACTGCCAATCGACGAGCAGATAGAAAACGAATTTTACCGGGTAGGAGACAACATCAAGGCTTATGTGGTTAATATTCGATCCGGCCAGAAAGGGGTGGTGATCATTCTCAGCCGTACCAACCCGGAATTCGTAAAGAAGCTCTTCGAAGCGGAGATTCCTGAGATTTTCAGCGAAGCTATCCGGATCAGAAAGATCGTACGCGAACCTGGAATCCGCACCAAAGTGGAACTGGAAAGCAGCGATCCGAAGGTGGACCCAATCGTTGCCTGCGTAGGACCCAAAGGCACCCGCATAGATTCCATTCGCAAAGAGCTGCATGGCGAACAGATCGACATCGTGGTTCACAGCGAAGATATCGAAAGGATGATAGAGCATGCCTTGGGAATCGAAGGTGTGAAGAGGGTAATAATCGAACGTAATCGCGCTGCAAGTGTGATCGTAGATGAAGCAGATAAGGTAATGGCCATCGGAAAGCAGGGAAAAAACGTGAAACTGGCTGCCAAGCTAACCGGATTGAAAATCGACATCTACACTCAAGGCGAATTCGAAGAAAAAATGGCCAAAGAACGCAGAACCATCAGCCATGTAACCGATCTGGACGGAGTAACTCCCAAGATCGCAGAAGTTCTCAGGCAAGCAGGATACACCAGCGTGCAGGATATTTTTACCGCTTCGGTGGATGAACTTTGCAACCTGGAAGGCATGGGGCAGAAGACCGCCGAACGCCTTAAAGAAGCAGCGAAGTATTTTTAATATGCCGAACAAAAGCAGCCATGCCAATCATCAACCCCAACGCAGTTGCGTGGTGTGCAAAAAAAAGATTGACCAGAATAGGCTGCTGAATTTTTTCATCATGGATTGTGGAATTGTGTTTGATACCAGGCGTAAGCTTCCTGGCCGCAGATTCTACCTGTGTCCCACTGGAGAATGTTTTACAGCGCTGGACAAATGGCGTAAGCGATATCAGAAAAGGATTATAAGTAAGAAACCATGAATGCCAGGATCCTTACTTTGATGCAATTTGCCCGAAAAGCTGGAAAGCTGTCGGCAGGCATGGATGCATGTGAACGCGCTTTGAAGCACCAAAATCTGAGATTGGTCATCGTGGCGACTGACAGCTCTGAGCGAACAAAAACCGCGATAAGAAGAATAATGGGGAACCTTGCCCTACCGGTAAAGCTGATCGAAACGGGGACAAAGCAAGAATTGAGCATTGCCCTGGGATTACCGGAAACAGGGATATTTGGGATCAGCGACAAGAATTTTGCTGCCAAGATCGATGAGTATTGGCAGGCTGAAGCATAGTGGAGGAAGCTTTGCAGATAAGAGTTCATGAATTGGCCAAAGAGCTGAAAATCAGCACCTTGGCGCTAAAGAAGCATCTCACCGACCTCGGTGTAAGCGTGAAAAGCCATATGAGCTTTATCGAGGAAGACGTTGCTGAAAAGATACGCAACAAATACAACGAACAGATTGATGCCGAAAAGCGCGCCGAAAGAGATCGCAAACGCTTGATAGAAATGCGTCAGGCTGCCAAAGCCAAACAGGATGCACCTCCCGCTGCTGTCCAAACTCCTCAGCCAAAACTGGAACCAGTTCCCGAACCAGTACAACCTGAGCCGGAAATTGAGAAGACACCAGTATCAGAACCAGTTGTAAGCGCTCCTGAACCCCAGATAGCCAAAGAGCCAGAAAAAGTAGCGTCTGAAGAACCAAAACCCGAGCCAAGCGCTAAACCAACTCCTGAAAAACCGAAGTCTTTCTTTGAAGCCAGAACTGATTCCACTCAGCGCAGAAGCCATGGTCCTTCCCAGTCCCCCCGTCCGGACTTTAGAAGAGACCAGACCGGACCACGAAAACGCCCTGATGCCCCTGTGGCAGTTCCCAAGCCGGCAGTTCCTGCCGCTACCGATTTGAAGAAAGAAGCTGAAGCGAAGAAATTTGGTAAGGCCAAGCTAAGCCACGAAGAACTGGGAGATAAGAGCAAGCATAAGAAAGCCTTGATCTCCAGCACCAAGAAAGTAAAACAGAAGATTGCCGAACCGGTAGAAATCGATGAAGCGGCGATTTCCCGTAATATAAAAAAGACCATGCAGAAAAGCGGGAAACGCAAAAAATACCATCGTGAGGCCCAGGCGGTAGTAGATCGTGGCAACGAAATCGTAATCCGTGAATACACTTCGGTGAGCGAACTGGCCAAGATTATGAATGTTCCTGCCTCGGAAATAATCTCTAAGTTTTTTATGATGGGCCAGCTTGTAACGATGAACCAACGTCTGGACAAGGATTCCCTGGAAATGATCTGCGACGAGTTCAAAGTGGAGTTTCGCTTTGAAGACGAGTATGGAGTGGATATTATTGACCGCGAGCGCGAGCAATACACCGAGGTTCCCGAAGAACCCCGTCCTCCGGTGGTTACCATCATGGGCCATGTGGATCATGGTAAAACCTCCATTCTGGACTACATCCGCAATACAAACATCGTGGCGGGTGAGTCTGGCGGAATTACCCAGCATATTGGCGCATACCAGATAGAGATTAACAAGCACAAGATAACCTTCCTGGATACCCCCGGCCACGAAGCTTTTACAGCCATGCGCGCCAGAGGTGCTAATGCAACTGATATCGCCGTTATCGTAGTAGCGGCAACTGAGGGCGTGAAACCCCAAACCAAGGAAGCGATCGACCATGCTAAGGCTGCTGGAGTAGCTCTGATAATTGCCATAAACAAGATAGACTTGCCAGAAGCCAACATCGATCGGACTATCGCACAGCTTTTGGAGCATGGCGTATATCTCGAGCAGTATGGTGGCGACATCCCCTGGTGTAAAACCTCGGTGGTTACTGGCGAAGGGATATTGAATCTGATCGAAGTAATCCTATTGACTGCTGAGATGCTGGAGCTGAAAGCCCGCAAGGAAGTCCCCGGGGCTGCTATCGTGATCGAAGCCCAGAAAGACCCTCGGATGGGAGCAGTCGCAACCGTTCTGATGCAGGAAGGGACACTAAACCGTGGCGATATTGTGGTTTGTGGAGCTGTTCACGGACGCATTCGAAAAATGGAGAATGAGCGCGGGACAGAGATCAAGACACTCTATCCTTCAGACGTAGCAAGAGTTTATGGTCTATCAGACACTCCCAAGGCAGGTGACGTGCTAAACCAGGTTGACAGCGAAAAAACAGCTCGCAGCATTAGCACCGAGCGTCAGCAGATACGTCTTGAGCGCGAGAAATATCAAAATAAATCCTCGTTGCAAAATATTTTTGCCCGAATTCAGGAAGACCAGCTAAGCTCATTGAACATAATCCTAAAAACAGATACCGATGGCTCTGCGGAAGCTATTGCGGATTCGTTCCAGAAAATCTCCAATAGCGAAGTGAACGTGAATATTATCCATAAAAGCGTTGGCGGGATAAATGAAGCTGACGTATCTCTGGCCTCTGCTTCGGATGCCATTATCATCGGATTCCATGTCCGGGCTTCTCAAATAGCGCGTAAGCTGGCGGAGGACGAAGGCGTGGAGATTAAGCTGTATCAGGTGATCTACGACGCCATAGACGATATCCGCAAAGCCTTGGAAGGCATGCTGAAGCCGGAGTATGAAGAACAGGTTTTAGGCTCAGCAACCATCAAGCAGGTGTTTAAGATTAAAAAGATAGGCACGATTGCCGGGTGCCAGGTTGATCGGGGAGTAATTCAAACAAATTGCAAAATTCGCCTCTACCGCAACGATGTGATGATTGCCGAGGACGAGCTGAGCTCTCTGAAACATTATTCCGACGATGTGAAAGAAGTGCGGGCTGGAACAGAATGTGGTCTTTCTCTGGCCAATTTCTCCGACATCAAGGAAGGCGACGTTTTGGAAGCCTATACAATCACCCAGGTAAGCAAAAAACTCTAAATGAAAAACTACCGGATACCACGTTTGCAGGAAGAGCTCAAAAAGCTTTTCAACATAGCCATATCGCAAAAGCTGAATGACCCAAAGCTCAACTGGGTTCAGATAACCGACGTGGTAGTATCCAAAGACTTGCACTATGCAAAGCTGTATTTTTCCCATTACAACAACCCAGCAAATCACGAGACAATAAAAGAATTACTAATTAAATCCTCGGGCTTTTTAAAAAAACAAATAGCAGGAGCAAAACTGATGAGAACCATACCGGAATTATCCTTCTTTTATGACGAAACCGAAGAACGTGCAGCCAAAATGGATAGCCTTCTAAGCAGTCTGAAAGACGATTACGATGACGACGATTATGATCCGGACATTGATCTGGATGACTATCTGGATGATGATGACTACTTCGATTTCGATGAGGAAGACGAAGATGATTATGATGATTTTGAAGATGAGGATGACGAGGACGAAGAATAAACATATTCCTCGCTATTAAAACAACTAACTTAGCAAAGCGAAGCCAAAGATCGCCCATTGTGGCGATTTTTGTTTAGATCAATGAGTTTCTTAACCGACTTGGAAAATTGTTATAAAGAGATGCCATGAGTAACCTGATTAAAGCCAAACAAATTATCTGCGAAAAGATCGCTAATGCCCAAAGTATTGGGATCACTACCCATATCAATCCGGATGGAGATGGATATTGTGCAGCGCTGGCTTTGCAAAAGATAATCTCTGGATTAGGCAAGGCAAGCAGAATCTGGATGGATGAAGACAATCTGGAGCGCTTTGATTTTCTTTTTAGGCCAGAACTGTCTTTGGCTGTTCAGGATCCGGATGTTCAAGTCTTTTCTCCCAAGCTGAACTTGGACATACAAAAGATTGATCTGCTCTTCGTTCTGGATTGTAATAGCTATGAAAGAATCGGAGTAAGAAGGAGTTTGCTGGATAATAGTAAATTCCTGGTTGTCCTGGATCATCATATTCTGGAAAATCATCCTATTCAGGCAGATCTAGCATACATCGAAACAGCTTATGTATCGGTGGGAGCTATCATTCATGCTCTATTTCGAGACGAAATTGCGTCGATGCCAGCCTCAGATCGGGTTTATACAGCTAATTGTTTATATACCACCATCTTAAACGACACCAATAACTATGCCAATGCCAATACGAATGCTGCTGTTTTTGAGTTTGCTTCCAGTCTTTGCAATCTGGGAATAAAACCTAATCTGCTCTACAAAGAGTTTTTCCTGAATCACGCTGCAGAGGAGATGCGCTATGTAGGTCAAACGCTGGCTACCATCGAACTGCATCTTGGACGAAGGATTCTATCCATGCATTCCACTTTGGCAATGAGCCTGGAGAACCGGATTGACCCGGAAAGCGTGATGAATATTACCCGCTGGGTGCAGGGAGTGGCAGGGATAGACGCTATCATATACCTGCGCGAAACCGCTGATGAAACATACAAAGTAAGTTTACGTTCCATTCATCTTGATGTGAATGCCATTGCTGTCAAATATGATGGGGGTGGGCACCGGCAGGCTTCAGGTTGTACCATCAAGGGGAGCAGAACCCAAGTTCTTGACCTTCTGCTACGCGATTTTAACCAGGCAATAACAGATTATGATAAAAGCAGATAACTGCTTCCTTACAATAGATAAACCTGCAGGGATCAGTTCTTTCGAAGTGATTCGGGTCTTACGCAGGATTACTGGTATCCGCAAGATCGGACATACGGGAACTCTGGATCCCTTCGCCACAGGATTACTGATCTGCTGTTTGGGGTCTTACACCCGTTTAGCCAGTCTGGTGGAAGCGGCTGACAAGACCTATCTGGCCAGGCTAAAGTTTGGCTCGCGAACCAGTACTGGCGATACAGAGGGTGAGATTGTTGAAACAGCGACATTGCCAGATTCTAAATGCAATTGGCAAGAATTAGCCAGCAAAGCATTGCTATTGAAAGAACTACCAATACCTGCCTATTCGGCTGTAAAAGTAAATGGCAGCAGAGCTTATAGTCTGGCACGGAAAGGAGAGACTCCCGATCTGCCGTTGCGCCAAACCCAACTCAAATCTTTTGGATTTCTACCAGAAACCATGATTGAAGATGGTAGAGCTGTTGAAAGCATCTGTTATCGATGCACTGTTTCCAAAGGGACTTATATTCGTAGTTTGAGTGAATGGTTGGCAAGCCAATTGGGCACAGTTGGCACCACCATCGAGCTTCGCAGGGAGGCTATTGCAGATATCCGGGTCAACTCCTCACACAGGCTTGAGTTGTTATCAGGAGAAAACTGGAGGCAATGTCAGCTTGATCCCCTGATAGTGCTGTCAGGTTTGCCAGTGTTCGAAGTTGATGCACAGCAGGCTGCTGGGATAAGAAACGGAATTGGTTTGCCCTGGCCGGATGGGTTGAGAGATGGCAAGATAGCCATTTACTACGAAACCGAGCTTTTAGCCATCGGCGAACAGAAGGGCAAGACCTTACATCCAAGCATTGTATTGGTATGATAAAACCAAGTGTTATTACCCTGGGTAACTTCGATGGTGTGCATCTTGGACACCGAAAACTAATCTCATACCTTGTTGAGATTGCTAAAAATGAGAATCTTCAGAGTGTAGCTATTAGCTACACAGATCATCCGGCTTTCACTCTTATTACAAAGCCCAAACTTCAGGTCTTATGTTCGGCAGCCCGCAAGAAGCGGGAGTTACTGTCGCTAGGAGTAGAGCAGGTTGAACTCCTGCGGTTCACCTCGGAACTGGCCAATACCAGCGCTGAAAGATTTCTAAGAGACTATCTGATCCCTGTCTGGCACCCCAAGGTAATTGTAATGGGTTATGATTCACATTTTGGGCATCTACGAAGGGGTGATTTTGATTTTCTCTGCAGCTATGCTGCTGAGCTTGGTTTCCGGGTTGAATACGTAGAGCCTTTGCTTCACGAAGCCAAGGTAATCAGCAGCAGCTACATCCGCCATTTGCTGGGCGAGGGAAGGATTAAGGCTGCTAATGAGCTTTTGGGTAAACCATACTGTCTGGAAGGTGAAATCGGCCATGGAATAGGAAAGGGTACTGGTTTTGGCTTTCCTACGGCCAACCTGAATCTCAGCAATCCGCACCAGTTAATACCACAGACCGGTATTTACCTTAGCAGGGCACACTTGAATTCAGGAACATTTTTCGGATTGACAAATATCGGAAGTAGCCCAACCGTGAAACAAACCGGTATTATTGAGATTGAAACCTATATCCTGGATTTTAACGCTTCGCTATATGGCCAGACCATGGAAGTGGAGTTGCTGGAATACCTCAGGGAGGAAAAGATGTTTGCCAGTGTAAACCAACTGATTGATGCAATGCATAAAGACCTGAAAAGGGCTGAAGCTCTTATCGAGGAGTACCAGAGATGAGGAGAGTGCTTTTATTTCTGTGTTGGCTGTTGCCGATAATAGTGTTTGCCCAGGGACCGCTGCATGTGTTTCCCGGAACCGGCACCAAGTTTCAGGATCAAAGCAAGGACTACCATTACTATTACCATAATTTCAGTGATGACTTTCATCTGTCTGGCCCCCGTAAATGGGCTGTCCGGTTTAATTTCCGTGATTATGCACCTGCAGATTCGGCTAGCTTCAATCTCCGGGCCATCAGGATCTTCAACCCAAGCGAGAATACAAACCTGAGTTTAAAATTATCACTGCGCAATGAAACAGTTCTGCATCCCGCCAATACAGACATAACCTTAATATATCCGGGAGAAGTTGTGTATGCAACCCAGACGGTCAGCCAGGTTGCAAATGATCAGGAGATTGCCTTTAGCGGGGTTCCGGATAGCCTGAAAGTAATGTGGCTGGTTATCGAGATGGAACCCTGGAGTCCGGGGATGTATCTGGCGGCCTCTGAAGGTTCGGGAGCTAACAGCTTTTATTATTATGGCCCCATCGACCAAGCTGAAGGGAATTACTGGACTAGCTTACGGGAAGCCGGTTTCCACTGCGAATTACTCTTTGGAGCGGTAGGAAGCTTTAATCTGAATATTCCCCGTCTTGAGCTGATTGCATTCAATCTGGGTGAAAACCTTAGTCCAGGAATCAGGGCATATCCAAGCTGCACGGTTTACAACCACGGTTCAGACCTGTTATCGGATAATCTGAAAATCAAACTGAACCATCCTAGTTCTCCGGCTGATTCGCTGGTGGTTTTGATGCCTTTGAATAATCTTGTTCCGAACAGCGAGAGCAGTTTCTTTTTCGCAGAAGGGCTTATCTTGCCATCAGAACCCATGCGTATGAAGCTTAATCTCAGTTTCACAGATAATCCCGCAATTAGAATTTTCGATTCTTATGTAAATATCTTCTCCCAGCCGTTGGAATTCGTCCAAGTGGAGCAATTTCGCAGCGAGACCAATGCCTTGGGATTGGTAGTTGCTGATAATGCGGAAATCCACAACTTATTTTTCATACCAGACCTCAGCTCAGACCTTGGTAATCTGGAAGCGGTTCAACGCTTCAATTTCTATCAGTTCAATTCTCTTCCCAAAACTGTGGTGATGGGCAGCAATAGATTCAACATGCCATTGGAGCATACCTCTGCGGATTCCACACTTTTCCAGAGCGCTATCGCCGAAGCACGGGAGGCAAGAGGGTTTATCAGCAGACATAGCTGTGAGATCAGCCAGGCTGATACACTAAACAGCCAAAACCGAAACATTAGCTTTTCTCTGGAAAATGAACATACGATTTTCGAGAGCTGGAATTCGAGCTTCGAACCCTCCTTTTTTGCTGGGATCTTCGAACAAAACCAGTTTGCGGGCAGAGAAAGCTATATCATAGAGCGTTGGCTGGCCTTCGGAGTGCCTTTATCTACCATTGGTCAGGGTCAGTCCTATTCATCCACTCTTAGTTTTAACACCAACGATCTTGACCCAAACAAGGTTTACAGGGTTTATTACTGGATTCAGGATAGCATGGACAATGGAGCTCAAGTGTATTTTTGCGCATGGAAACCATTGGTTTTTACTCAGGCGGTTAGTGGATCTGACGATCACCTATTGTCCCCACGTATGAGCATAACTCCCAATCCGTGCAGGGGAAACGAAAAGCTTCAGATAGGTGGCTTTGAAACACCGACCAAAATTAGCATCTATAATCTTCGGGGTCAAAAAGTATATTCTGAAGACCTTCCGGCTGGCTCTACCTCGATCTTACCAGCAGTGTTTCCAGCTTCGGGTGTTTATTTCGTGCGCAGCGAAAGCCTGATCAAGGGACGTAAATACACGCAAACAAAAAAGTTTAGTTATATAAAGTGAAGTGAAGAATGGAAAACAGCATCGCAGTGGCAGAGCTGCATCAAAAAGTAAATGAAGAGATCACCGGATTTTACCTGGTAGCTGAAAAAGAGCTCAGGGATGGCAAAAACGACCAGTATCTCAGGCTGAAACTACAGGACAGAAGCGGCAGCATAGCTGCCAACGTGTGGAAAGAAGCCTCCAAGCTGGCCCAGGAATTTGACGCTGGAGATATCATAAAGATAAAAGGAACGGTGGTAAGCTACAAGGGGCAGGTGCAGATATCTGTTACCCGTCTGCGCTTTGCAGATGTATCGGAGTATAATATCGAGGATTACCTGACCCGTAGCAAGGTGGCTCCCGAGATATTAGCCGAGAGGTTCTTTGCTTTTATAGACAAAGTAACCCAAGAACACCTGAATCGACTCTTGCACTTGATCTTCGACGATAAGGATTTTTTCGCCCGTTATCTTCAAGCACCTGCGGCGAAAAGCTGGCACCATAATTATCTGCATGGACTAATCGAGCACAGCGTATCAGTGGCCTCGATATGTGAATTTGCTTCCACCTTGTATCCGGTGGACTATGATTTGCTGATCAGCGGAGCGCTTTTGCACGATGTGGCAAAGGTGATGGAATACACGAGTAAAACCAGTATAGATTTCACAAATGAAGGGCGTTTGATAGGGCATCTTAGCCTGTCCGACCAGATGGTGTGTGAAACGGCAGCACGAATTCCCGGGTTTCCTGAGGAGTTGCTGCTGAACCTGAGACATCTCATCTTGGCCCATCATGGTGAGTATGAAAAGGCTTCGGTTCGTTTACCACAAACCCTGGAAGCCCTTGTGTTACATCTGTGCGACAATCTGGATGCCCAGTCCGTAGGTGTTGCCCAATTGGTGGATTCTGCTCCGCCTAATGCCGAATGGACGGAATTTGACAAGCTAAACAACCGCTATTATAAGATTTACCGACCCAAATCCTGATGCTTTTCCAAACCTTGGTGATTGCCAGCGGCAGCAAGGGCAACAGCTTGCTGGTGCAAACCGGATCCACGGCTATTCTGTTGGATGCAGGGGTTAGCATGCGCAGGATTCAGGAAAGCCTTGATCAGGTGGGAATTCCCTTCAACAAGCTGGCTGCCATCCTGGTTAGCCACGAACATAGCGACCATACTCGCAGCGTGGGAGCCATCTCTCGCAAGCTGAAAATTCCCATTTACATAAACCGTTCTACCCTGGCACAATGCGACTGGAAGCTGGGACGTGTGGATGACAGGATTATGCTGTTTCACACGGGCAGCAGTTTTCAGATTGGCGACATAATTGTGGAAGCTTTTGCGTCTTCACATGATGCTGCAGACAGCTGCAATTTTCTTTTTTACCCAGAGTTCGTTTCGGATCGCCGTTTGGGAGTAGCCACAGACTTAGGCTATCCCACCCAGCTAAGCATGGTAAAACTTGCCAATGTCAGCACTCTTGTCTTGGAAAGCAATCACGATGAGGTAATGTTGATGGAAGGCCCTTATGACTGGCATCTGAAACAACGGATTCGCAGCAGCCAGGGACACCTTTCCAATCTGCAAGCGGTAGGACTGGTTTCGGCTATCATGCATCAGGGGCTTAAGAACCTTGTTTTGGCTCACCTAAGTGAAGTGAATAACGATCCCAGGCTGGCGCACAGCGCTATGGATTCATACTTGCAAAGCATTCGCAGTGAGGTTCGGCTGATCGTCGCAGAACAGGACAGAGCTACTGAATTGATCGATGTATGATTATTTCCAATTTACCCGAGTATGCCAGATTGATGCGCTCACATCTCACAAAAACCGAAGCTCAAATGTGGGAAGTCCTGAGGGACAGGAGATTAGATGGCCACAAATTTCGTAGACAGCAGATAATCGGATCATTTATAGTAGATTTTGTATGCCAAGAAAAGAAATTGATCATTGAAATAGATGGTAGTATTCATCAAGATAAACAACAAACCTTGTTGGACAGAGAACGAGAGAGCTTTTTGACTTCTCAGGGATACAGGATTATCAGATTTACAAATGAAGATGTGCATGAATATTATAGCTGGGTCATTGGCAAGATTAGAGAGGCGTTATTATCAGGTTGAAGGTGTTTTAACCGTAACCGAGTATTGATCAGATTATTGGTGTGGCTTATTGGTTATACACTGGGTTGAAGTTTATTATTATTCATAATAGTTCACCCTCACCCCTGCCCCTCTCCCCTCAAGGGAGAGGGGGGTGGCTTTCCCTCTCCCTTGAGGGGAGAGGGGCAGGGGTGAGGGTGATAAAAAAATCCTCTACCCAATCTACCTACCTACCTACCTACTCTATCATCTACTTATCCAGTGCGTAACCTACGCACCAGATACACCTTTGAATTACTACATCAGACCCTACAAGATATCACATCAAACTCATGGGATCCACATCTATCTGCAGTTTCACCGCAGAAGCCAGATTTATTGACGCAGTTAGGGTTTTAATAGCTTTCTGGATTATCTGTGCCGTCTGTCCTTTCAGAATCAGATGATATCTATACAGATTACTAATCCTGGTAAAAGGAGCAGGGGAAGGACCCAGAAACAGCAAGCTGTCATCATGAATCTCACGGGCTTGCGCTTGAACAACACCGCCTATCCTGGCCATCTCGATCCGGAGTAATTCCAGCGAAGGGCAAAGGAAAAGCAGCCTGGCTAGCCGATAATAGGGAGGATAACAGAGTTTTTTCCGGTAGGCCATTTCTTGCTCAGCAAAGCTGGGGAAATCCTGTTGGCTGGCTTTCTGAATGGCATAATGTTCTGGATTATATGTCTGGATTATCACTTCACCGTGTTTTTGTCCGCGTCCAGAGCGGCCGGCTACTTGGGTTAGAAGCTGAAAGCTGCGCTCTGCTGCCCTGAAATCGGGAACGTTCAGGCTGATGTCGGCCAGGATGATCCCTACCAGAGTAACTTCCGGAAAATCCAGTCCCTTCGAGATCATCTGGGTTCCCAACAGAATGTCCACTTCCTTCTTCTTCATGCGCTTATACATCGAGGTGTAGGTATTCCGGTGCCGGGTAGAATCAGAATCCATCCGCATGATCTTTGCATCAGGGAACACTATCTTCATCACCTGTTCCAGTTTCTGAGTTCCAGGCGCGCCATAAGCAAAACTATATGAACCGCAGGAAGGGCATTTTCGGGGGCTGGGATAGCTGTGGCCACAATAGTGGCATTGCATTTCTTCTCTGTCGCGGTGATAACTCATGCTTATTTCACAGCTTTCGCATTTGATCAGTTTGCCGCATTTTAGGCATTGAAGGTAAGAAGAATATCCTCGGCGGTTCTGAAACAGGATTACCTGCTCATGACGCGAGAGTCTTTGATCTATTGCAGCGATGAGAGAGCTGGAGAGCAGATCGCTGTGTTCTTCATCCCGCAGGTCAAGAAGTTTTACCTCTGGCAAGTTATAATCCAGGGGGCGTTTATATAGCGTATGAAGCTTGTATTTACCTGTTATGCCGTTATGCCATGACTCCAGGGCTGGGGTTGCGCTACCTACTATCACCTGTGCCTTACAGATGCTGCCACGCACGATTGCCAGGTCTCTTCCGTTATAGCGGGGAACATTATCCTGCTTGTAGGTTCCTTCGTGTTCTTCATCCACCACGATCAAACCCAGATGGGGGAGAGGTGCAAAGATCGCACTTCGTGCACCCAGGACAATGCGAATCTCGCCGCTATAAATCTTCTTCCATTGGTTAAAACGATCTTTTTCGGTCAGTTGGCTATGCTGAATGGCCAGCACTTTGCCAAAATTGCCCTGAAAGCGTTCCAGCATCTGTGGAGTTAGAGCGATTTCCGGAATAAGCAGGATAACGCTCTTGCCAATTGAGAGATAACGGCGGATCACTTGTATATATACTTCTGTTTTACCGCTTCCGGTAATGCCATACAGCAAATGCACCTGAAATCTGTCATAGTTTTCGCTGATTTCATTACATGTCTTTAGCTGATCATCATTCAGGGTAATCGGTTTAGCGGGTATTGGTTCGCCAAAACAAAAGCTTTCTGGGTCGAAGTGACGCACTTCCATACTCAGAAATCCTTTCTTTACCAGCGCTTTCACAGCAGAATATGAAACATTGCTGCTGATACTGGCCATCGGAAAGGCCGGTTCCTGCTGCAAGATCAGTTCCCAGGCTTCTCTCTGTTTCAGAGATAAATCTCCCGCATCAGGAGCATTTGGATTGCGGATTAGATAGTTCTGAACCCTCGGTTTGTCTTTGTGTCCCAATTTGCGTTTCACTTCCAGTAAACCCAAGGATTCGGCTTGCTCTATGCTTTTATACAGTGGATAGGACTTCAACGTCTTTCGTAAATCGCTCAGGTTTGCAGAATCGCGTCCGGACAAGGCCTCTGCCAGACGGCTAAACTCAGGTGGGTAAGCGGTGGCCAGCCACTTGATCTGAGCATCAATATCCGGCTGAAGCCTGGATGGTAGCATCGAAAAAAGAGCTCGGCCCACGCTGCAATGGTAGTATTCTGCCATCCAGAAGGCCAGTTTAACCAGATCGGGTGGTAAAATAGCCCCATCATCCAGCACCTCTTCGATTTCTTTGTAGTTGATGGCAAGGTCTGGGGGATTCGCAAACGATTTCCCGCAAATCCCCAAATACAATTTGCCGGAAAGGTTTACAATTACCCGTGCAGTTTCCTGAACCAACTGCACAGAATGATAAACCAAATCCTGGGGTTGGTCGAGAGGCA